>CBDTYW010000071.1:0-14834 GCA_965364735.1 uncultured Nitriliruptoria bacterium | reverse complement strand
GCCGTGGATGCCGTCGGGCGTGGGGCTGAGAGCCCCCGCCGCGCTGACCGCCGAGGGTCGCGCCATGCTCGCGCTGCTCGACGACGCGACCCTCGCGACGATGCTCGACCACGGCGACGGCGACTGGAAGAGCGGCTGGCTCCAGCAGGAGATGGTGCAGATCCGGAGCCAGCGGGGCCTGGCCTTCAACACGTCGAGCACCTCCGGTCTCTCGGCGGTCGCCGTAGCATTCCCCCATGGCGACGGCATTGCGTGCCTCTCACTCGCCGGCGCAAAGCCGCTGGCGCACGTCCGTCCGATGGCTCGTCTCGTGACTCAGGCAGTCGCGCAGATTGGGGCGCAGCTCCCCAAGGTTCCCTGAAAACGGAACACTGTTTCGTTCGTTGTCCCGCTCAGTGGGACTGAACGGCCTCCGTCGCCATCGCCGTCGTTACGTTCTGGCCATGTCGTGCTGCTCGGAGATGCACGCGACCAGGGCATTCGCAGCGTCGACACGGCAGCTGCACGGGACCTTGGCCGCTGCGTGGGTCGACAACGATCCGACCTCCCGGGCGACGACGAGACCACGATCATCAACCAGGGAACTCACCCACCATGGACGTCCTGATCCTCGGCTCCGGCCTCGTCGGCGCCACGCTCGCCGAGAAGCTCATCGCCGCCGGCCACACCGCCGCCGTCACCACCACCACGCCCGAGAAGGTGGAGCGACTCAAGGCCGTGACGCCCACGGTGCACCTCCTCAACGGGGCCGACCGCGAAGCCGTCGCCAAGGCCGCGGAGGGCGTCGACGCGATCGTCGTCACCGCCGGCCCGTCCGCCGCGAAGGCGATGACGCGTGCGGACCGCGAGGCCTCCTACCACGAGATCCTCGTCGAGACGGCGCGCTCCGTCGTCGCCGCGAGCGACACCGCGCAGATCGTCTTCTGCTCGTCGCTCTCCGTCTACGGCGACCAGGCGAACCACCTCGACGTCATCACCGAGGACGCCCCGCTCACCCGCGACGACGACCCCTCGCCGATGAAGTTCCAGGAGGCCGAGGCGACCTACCTCGCCACCAACGGCCGCGCGACGGTCCTGCGCTGCGCCGACATCTACGGCGGTCCTGAGGTCGCGCTCGAGGTCAAGGTCAAGATGGCCCACGACGTCCTGAAGGGCTCCGTCCCGTTCCAGGGCAGCGCGCTGTTCTACCGGGTCAACGTCTTCGACGTGATCCGCGCCATCGAGCACTGCGTCCTCGGCAATCACACCGGCATCTACAACATGACCCACCCGGAGGTGCCGCCGACGAACGCCGAGATGTTCGACGCGATCAGCGCGAACATGGACCTGCCGCCGCTGCACTACCGCGACGAGCTCGCTGGCCCGGGCAAGCCGATCTCGGTCGACGCGCTCCTCGACACCGGCTTCGTCTTGACGGAGACCGATGTGGCGACGCTTCCATGAGCGCCACCACCGACATCGCCCCTGACACCACCGGCTCCGCCACTGCTGGCGCGCCGACGGTCGGCGGCTACGTCTCCGGCGTCCGGGACGCGCTCGTCGCGCGTCTCGGGCTCACCGAGATCCTCGCCGACGACGGCGGCCCCTGGCTCACGCTCGGGGCAGCCGCTCCCATTGGCGCGGCGCGGATGTTCCGCGGCCCGGGCATCGGCCGGCTCGTCCACGTCGGCGTCGACCTTCCTGACGGTTCCATGGCAGCGCACATGCTGATCGTGCACACCGAGGCCGGCAGCGCGATCCCGCACTTGGCCATCGACCTGATGCGGTTCCCGGACAGCTACGGCTTCTTCGTGGACCTGCTCCCCCGCGTCGACCTCTGCGCCAACCTCGCCTACGTCGACGAGGTGTACGCCCCGCTCGACGGGACGTTCGAGACGCTCGAGTCGACCGAAGGCCTGGTCCAGGTGCCGATGCCGCCCCGCATGCTCGCGTTCTACTCGCCGTGGATGCTCCACAAGTTCTCGTGCCCGGACCTCGGCTTCCTGATCGAGACGATCGCGCCGTTCGTCACGCAGTTCGAGCACCTCATCAGCACCGGCCTCGAGGCGAGCGTCCCCGACGCCGCCGACCTCGCCATCCGCGACCAGCACCACCGCGACGTCCTCTTCGACCCCACGTTCGACCCGGTCTGGCAGCAGGTCACGCCGCTGCTCGGCGCCGACGCCGTCACCACCATCCGCGAGACCTTGGGATCACCGCTCGCCTGAGCGCCACTCCCGCACCTGACACGACTTCACGAAGGACCACAGCATGACCATCGCTCGCGATCTGAGCCTCTCGACGCTCGACAAGATCACCAGCCGCTTCAACCTCCGCGAGGACCTCGCCGCCGACGGTGGCCCGATCCTCCCGCTCCCCGGCCCGATGCCCGGCGCCGGCGGCGTCATGCGCGTCTGGTCCGGTGACGGGATCGTCGAGCGCGTCGTCTACGTCGGGATCGCCTTCCCGCCTGCCTCGCTCGACTCGCACATGATCTTCGCGTTCGGTCGAAGCGACAACGGCGTGCCGCACTTCACCCTCGACGCGATCTCTGCGCCGGGGACCTACGCGTTCCACCTCGACCTCATCCCGCGGATCGACCTGGGCGCGAACCTCGCGTACATGGACGCGATCTACGGCCCGCTCACCGAGACCTACACGTCCGGCCTCGAGCTCGAGGGACGCTCCGAGGCCCCGCTCTCCCCACGCCAGCACGCGCTGATGTCGCCGTGGATGCTCGCCGGTCGCGCCGACGAGCCCGCGTTCCTCGCGATGGGCGACCACGTCGACGCCTACCTCGACCGCTGGACGAAGCTGGCCGAGAACGGCCTGCCGGTCGACCTCGCCGCGGACATCACCGGCGAGCAGTTCGCCGCACGCGACGCGGGCAACCGTGACGCGCTGTTCAACGCGGACGTCGACCCGGTCTGGCACCAGATCACGCCCATCATCGGTGAAGACCACGCGAACAAGATCATCTCGGCCCTCAAGGGCGAGTCGATCTGACCGGCTCGCCGGGGGGCACGGCTGGACAGTTCTTCTGAGGGGAAATCAATGAAGCGCAACCGAGACTCCGCATTCGCCTGGGGCGCCGTTGGGCTGGCGGTCGCCGTCGCGTTGGCCGCGACTCCCATCGACCAGCGTGTCCGCAACGTGTCGATCGACGGCTCCATCAGCGGTGCGAGCGGCGCTGCTGAGGAGATGGACAACGTGCTGGCAGGTGGCAGCCCCACCTCGCCGGCTCCGTCCGCGCAGCCGTCCACCTCGTCGTCGCCGACCGCGGCGCCGACGTTCGGGGCCTCGGGACCGAGCACGACGTCGACGGAGAACCCGTTCGCGGACCCGAGCGACAACCACAGCACCTCCCCCTCGACCGACTTCGGCGCGACGCCGGGTCCGTCGAGCTCGCCCAACCCCAGCACGACGAGCTCGCCCAAGCCCAGCAGCACGAGCTCGCCCAACCCCAGCAGCACCTCCTCGCCACGCCCGAGCAGCTCACCGAGCAGCGGTGCGTCGGGCTCCCCGAGCCCGACGTCCTCACCGACGAGCGGCCCGACGGCCTCCCCGAGCCCGACGTCCTCTCCCACAAGCAGGCCGTCGGCGACCCCGCCCCCCGCCCCCACCCCCACCCCGACGCAGTCGACGGGACCGATCCTCAACGGGAAGGGCGTCAGCGACACCCAGGTCCGGATCGGCTTCACCGACCTCATCGGCCAGCAGGACGCGGCGGCCCAGCTCGGGATCTCGGCCGCGTTCCCGGACCCCGGCAACACGAAGGCCCAGCTCCAGGCCGTGGTCAACTGGGCCAACGCGAACGGCGGCATCGCCGGACGCGAGCTCGTCCCGATCGTCAAGGAGATCAAGCTCATCGAGTCGTCCGACCAGGGAGAGGAGCAGATCTGCACCTCGTTCCGTGAGGATCAGAACAAGGACGTCTTCGCCGCCGTGCTGATCGGGACGATCCGCGAGCAGATGCGCCAGTGCCTCGCCGAGGGCGGCGTCATCACGATCGACAACTCCGCCTACCCGATGACCGGCTACCTGTACGACTCCACCGTCATCGACGGCATCCCGTACATGTGGTCGCCGTCCTATCCGACGCTGAACGACGTCGGTGAGGTCCTCGCCGACCACCTCAAGGCGATGAACTACTTCGACTACGGCATCAGCCCGGTCGACCCGTGCGTCGAGGCTGTCGGCTGCCGGCTCGGCATCGTCATGTACGACTTCCCGAACTACAACCGGCTCCTCGAGAACGAGTACCTCCCGCGGTTCGAGGCGATCGGTCACCCGATTGTCAGCGTCCAGAAGATCGACTCGCGTGACGCCGGAAGCATCGAGGCCGGCCTCACCAACGCCGTCGTCGGACTGCAGCGTGACGGTGTCTCCCGCGTGATGTTCATGGGCGGCGCTCCGCTGGGTGTCTTCTTCATGATCAACGCCGCGAACTCCGGCTACCGGCCCGTGTACGGCGTCTCCACCTTCGACCAGCCGCGCTTCGCGACCGACAACACCGAGCCCGCCCCCGACCAGGCCCACGGCATGCGGGGCATCGGCTTCGCGCCGACGATGGACGTCCACGACGAGCACTGGAGCCGCGACAAGGCGATGGAGCGGCTCTGCCTGCAGATCATGGCCGACGCCGGCATCACCTTCACCGACCGGGCGAACGCTCGCATCGCGATGGCGTACTGCCAGTCCGTCGTCATGATCAAGCACGTCGCCGACAAGACCGGACCGAACCTCACCGCCAGGACGTGGACGGACGGTGCTGCCAACCTCGGCAGCAACTTCCAGACCATCGACGGGTTCCGATCGTTCTTCTCCACGAAGCACCGCGCGGGCAGCCAGACGTTCCGACGCTTCGCGGTCGACCCGGCCTGCTACTGCACCAAGTACGTCTCGGCGAACAACACCTACGACTTCCGTCGCTTCAGCCGATGACGGCCATGACGGCCGCGGACACGGAGTCCACGACCCCCGTGGTCGACCGGGAGGGGATGCGCGTCGCCGGACGGGCAGCGCTCGGCGTCGACCTGGCGTGGGAGCCGGAGCTCGACGATCTCCGCGCTGACCGTTCGCCACCGCGGTTCGTCCTGCCGCAGGTCTGCGCGCTCGCGCTGACCACAGGGCTTCCGCTCGGCGTGCTCGCGCTCATCGGGCTGCCGATCGCAGCAGGGATCGGTGCGGGGGCGGGCCTCGTCTCGTCGATGGCTGCGATGCTCGGCATCGGAGGCGGCATCGGCGCCGCCATGGCTCCCGGGGTCGCTCGTCGCCTCGACGAGCACGGCACCGGGCACGGTCGGGTGGCCGTCATCGGCACGCTGCTCGTCGCTGCCGGCCTCACGCTCGTCGGGCTGGTCAGTCCGATCGGCGGCATGACGGTCGCCGGCATCGGCACGGGCCTCAACCTGGTGGGCCGCACGGTCATGCTCTCGCGCGGTCGCACGCGGGAGAGCGGCATGCGCGACCTCGCCCGCGACCGCGCCGCGACGCAGGTCGGCGTCCTCCTCGCCGCGCTCGTCATCGCCGCGGTCACGTCCGCGAGCGACGGTCTGATCTGGGTCATGCTCGTCGTCCTCGCCGTCGGCACCCTGCTCATCGCGGTGAACTCCAAGGAGATCCGTCGGCAGAGCGTCCGTGACGGCGACGTCGTCCGGCTGCGCGACCTCGTCGACCCGTCCCTCGGCGACGACGCCGAGACCGTCGCCGAGCCGTTCCGCCGCGTGATGTCCAGCCAGGCGCTCCGCACCTTCAGCCCGGCCCTGCTCGCCATCGGTACGGCCGTCGGCACGCTGCACGTCCACCTCGTGCGTTTCTTCACGGCCGACGTCGGCCTGGGCCTCTGGTCCCGTGGCGCGGTCTACGCAGCGGTGGCGCTCGCCACCGCCGGCGCCGTGCTCTTCGCGGCTCGCGGCGATCACCGCCGGTTCCGTGACGATCCCTCGCGCATCGTCACGTCTGCCCGCGCAGCCCTGATCGCCTCGGGAATCCTCCTCGTTGCCGCGGCCAACGTCGACCTCCCGGGGCGCGTCGCGCTCGCGATGGTCGGCTTCGCGCTCGTGGCCGTCGCTGCAACCCAGATCGACGCGCTCGTGCTCGTCGTCGTCCGCCCGGCACTTCGCGGCCACGCGATCGCGATCTCCGCGATCGTCGTGCTCGGTGGCGGCATCGGCATCGGCAGCCTGCTGCTCGCCGCCGTCGCACGTCGCGGCTCCCCCGGCGCCGTCCTCGCCACGACCGGCGTCGCGCTCCTGCTCTCCGCGACGACCATCCGCAAGAGCAAGCCGCTCGTTGCGACGGACGTCGACGGCGTCGTCGACGACGAGATCGAGGCGAGCGAGGCCGTCGTCAGGTTCAAGACCGGCGTCCACGCGCCGCTGCTCTCCTGCTCCGGCATCAACTTCGCCTACGGCCAGGTGCAGGTCCTCTTCGACGTCGACTTCAGCGTCGACGACGGCGAGATGGTCGGTCTGCTCGGCACGAACGGCGCCGGCAAGTCGACCCTGCTGCGCGTCATCTCCGGGCTCGGGACGCCCATGAACGGTGTCGTCCGGCACGAGGGCATCGACATCACCTACCTCGACCCGGCAGCCCGCGTCGACCTCGGCATCACCCAGGTCCCCGGCGGCAAGGCCGTGTTCGGAGCGCTGTCCGTCGTCGACAACCTCCGCGTCTACGGCTACTCGCTCGGTCGGGACAAGGCGGCCGTCGACCGCGGCATCGAGCAGTCGTTCGCCGCCTTCCCTCGGCTCGACGAGCGGCGCAACCAGCTCAGCCGCGTCCTCTCGGGCGGTGAACGGCAGATGCTGGCGCTGTCCAAAGCGCTCATCCTCCAGCCGCGGCTCCTGCTGATCGACGAGCTCTCGCTCGGGCTCGCGCCGATCATCGTCGGCCAGCTCATGACCATGCTGCGCAAGATCAACGAGCGCGGCACGGCGGTCGTGCTCGTCGAGCAGTCCGTCAACGTCGCCCTGTCGCTGGTGAACCACGCCTACTTCATGGAGAAGGGCGAGATCCGGTTCGACGGCGTTGCCTCCGAGCTGCGCGAGCGCCCCGACCTCCTGCGGTCGGTCTACCTGCAGGGCGCTGCGGAGGGACTGTCATGAGCGACCAGACCGAGACGCGCACACGCCGCTTCCTGCGGGGTCTGCTCAAGACGACCACGTTCCTCGCGGTGATCGCCGGGGTCGTCGGGGTGATGTACGTCCGCGGGTTCCAGGTGGACGTCGGCACGTCCGCGCTCGGCCTGATGACCGGCACCGTCTACGGCTTGCTCGCCATCGGCCTCGTGCTGGTCCATCGTTCGAGCCGCTTCATCAACTTCGCGCACGGCGACATCGGCTTCCTCGGTGCCGTTGCGCTGCTCACCCTGACCGACGCCGGCTGGCCGTACTGGCTCGCCTTCGTCCTCGGCGTCTGCGTGTCGGCCGCCGTCGGCGCCGCGACGGAGGTCGTCGTCGTCCGACGGCTGAAGGGCGCCCCGCGGCTCATGAGCATGGCAGCGACCCTGTTGCTCAGCCGATTCCTGCTCGGCATCGGGCTCGCCATCAACAGCAAGTCGTTCAGCGGCTACCTCTACCCGCAGCCCGCCGGCTTCAGCGAGTGGCGGGTCGGCGTGGTCACCGCCAAGCCGAGCCAGATCGCCATGCTCGTCCTGACACCGATCCTCGTCACCGCGCTGGTGGTCTTCCTGCGCCGTGGGCGCGCGGGCCTCGCCATCCACGCCGCCGCCGAGAACCCGGAGGCGGCCGCGATGGCCGGGATCCTCCCCGCTCGTGCCGCGACCATGTCCTGGGCGATCGCCGGCGGACTTGCCAGCGTCACCGCCATGCTCTGGCTGCCGACGAAGCTGCTCGCGCTCGGCCAGTTCGGGCCCAGCCTGCTCGTCCGCGGACTCGCCGCCGCGGTGGTGGCGCGCATGACCTCTCTGCCCATCGCCTTCGCCGCCGGCATCGGCCTCGGTGTCCTCGAGTCCGTCATCACCACCAACTCCACCGGCGGTGAGGTCGAGCTCTGGATGTTCGGCGTCATCCTCCTCGCGCTGCTCACGCAGAAGAAGCGCAACAGCCGCGACGAGGACGGCGGCAGCTGGACGAGCGTGCTCGCCTGGCCGCCGCTGCCGGCGTCCATCGCGAGGCTCCCGATCGTGCGGCTCACGCCATACGCGCTCACTGGCCTGGCGGCCGGCGGTGCCTACTCCCTGATCCCGCTGCTGACCTCGAGCGCGTCCGCGAGCCTGCAGGCCTCGATGGGCTTCATGATCGTCGGGCTGTCGATCGGGCTCGTGACCGGCATGGCCGGCCAGCTGTCGCTCGGGCAGTTCGCGATCGCCGCGGCCGGCGCGGTGGCGATGGTCCGCGTCGCCGACCTCACGGACAACACCTTCCTCGGCCTCGCCGCAGCAGGTGCGGTCGGCGGGCTCGTGTCGATCCTCGTCGGGCTCCCGGCCCTGCGCCTTCGTGGGCTCCTGCTCGCCGTGGCGACGCTCTCCTTCGCCCTCGCGGCGCAGTCCTGGTTCCTGCCACAGACCTGGGCGGTCGGCGGCGGCTACTCCGTCCCGGACCCCGTCGTCTTCGGCAACGTCCTCGAGACGAAGCTGCAGTCCTACCCGTTCGCGATCGCCATCACCGTCGTGATGCTGCTGTTCACCCGCAACATCCGGCGGAGCGCGTTCGGTCGCACGCTGGTCGCGCTGCGCGACAACGAGGACGCCGCTCGCGCGTTCACCATCCACGCCACACGACGCAAGATCGAGGCGTACGGCATCGCGGGCATCATCGCCGGCGTCGGTGGCGGCGTCTACTCGATGTCGCTGCAGGGCCTGACCTCCGGCGCGTTCCCCGTCACCTTCTCGATCGACATCGTCGCCGCGACGGTCATCGGAGGCATCGCGGTCCTCGCCGGGCCGATCATCGGCACGCTGTTCCTCGTGACGATCCCGCTGTTCTTCTCCTTGGACCAGGCGTCGATGGCGCTGCACCTCTTCCTCGCGCTCATGGTCATCCTGCTGATGCCCAACGGACTCACCTCGATGCTCCGCGGCGTCCGCGAGCGGGCCATCCGCGCCTTCGCACGCGTGCACCGCATCGACCTCGACGTCGAGGAGTCCGAGGCCTCCCCCTCCGCCGTCCGGCTGACGCCGCGCGCCGAGGCCCCGACGGGGATCAGCGACGAGATCGTCCTGTCAGCGCGCGACCTCGCGAAGTCCTATGGCGGCGTCGTCGCCGTGGCTGGCGTCTCGTTCGACCTTCGTCGTGGGGAGACCCTCGGCCTCATCGGACCGAACGGGGCCGGCAAGACCACGCTCTTCGAGCTGCTCGCCGGGTTCACGCGCCCGGATCAGGGCAAGGTGATCTTCGCGGACCGGGACGTGACCCGCTGGGGACCGGAACGGCGCGCCGAGCTCGGGCTGGTGCGGTCATTCCAGGAGGCTTCGCTCTTCCCGACGATGACGCTCGCCGAGACGGTCCGGGTCGCACACGAGCGCGTGCTCCCCAGCAGCATGCTGCGGGCGATGATCGGGATCGATCGCAACGAGCGGCGCCGCATCGAACGATCACGCGAGCTGCTCGCGCTCATGGGCCTGGACCACTTCCGCGACCGGCAGATCGCCGAGCTCTCCACGGGCACCCGTCGCATGGCGGAGCTCGCATGCCTGCTCGCCCTGGAGCCGCGCATCCTGCTCCTCGACGAGCCGGCCGCCGGCGTCGCCCAGAGCGAGACCGAGCAGCTCGGAACGCTCCTGGACGCCGTCAAGAAGCACCTCGACACCACCCTCATCATCATCGAGCACGACATCCCGCTGATCCGCGACGTCTCCGACCGAGTCCTCGCGATGGACGCAGGCAGCGTGCTCGCGATCGGTGACGCCGACGAGGTGCTGGAGTCCAGCGCCGTCGCCGACGCCTTCCTCGGCGGCAGCCTCGAGGCGATCAACCGCTCGGGCGCGATCGCCGCGCCGGACCTGACCAAGGTCTGAACCGCAAGCCCACCAGCACCATCCAGCAGCCCTCAAGGAAGAACCGCCATGCTGAAGAACCTCTGGTACGCGATCGAGTGGTCGAACAAGGTCACGACCGAGCCGGTCCAGGCCAAGGTCCTCGGACAGGACCTCGCGCTCTACCGCGACGACACCGGCACGGTGGTCGCGGTCAGCGACCTCTGCGTGCACCGCGGTGCTGCGCTCTCGGGCGGCTGGGTTCAGGACGGCTGCATCGTCTGCCCGTACCACGCGTGGCGCTACAACGCGCAAGGCGAGTGCGTCCGCATCCCGGCGGCCGGCGACAACGCGACGATCCCGAAGAAGGCCCGCGTCGACGCCTACCCGACGCACGAGAAGTACGGCTGGATCTGGGTCTTCATGGGCGACCTCGCCGAAGACGAGCGACCGCCGATCCCGGACCTCGGTCCCGAGTTCGACGACGACAAGTGGGTGCAGGTCACCGGCGAGTGGATGTGGGACGCCAACTACGAGCGCGTCGTCGAGAACGGCGTCGACGCGACCCACGTGAACTGGGTCCACAGCTTCAACGACCCGGAGGACGCGCTCCTCGAGGGCTACACCGTCGAGTCCGACGAGTGGCACGGCAAGGGCACGTTCAACATGCGGCCGGCTGCGACCGCCGGTCTGGTGAAGCGTCTGCTCGGCCGTCCCGTCGACGAGAACGCCGAGCGCCCCCACGTCATCGTGTCGACCGCGTGGTGGATGCCGAGCCTGATCAAGATCCACATCCAGCTGCCCATCGGCACGCTCATCATCTACGACACGAACATCCCGATCGACGAGAACACGACCAAGACGTTGTGGATCGGTTTCCGGGACTTCTTCACCCAGAAGATCTTCGACCGCGACACCAAGCGTCGCGTGCTGAAGACCTTCGCCGAGGACACCGCGATCGTCGAGAGCCAGCGCCCCGAGCTGCTGCCGATCGACTTCGCCGGCGAGCTGCACCACAAGACCGACGCGCTCAGCGTCTCCTACCGCAAGCGACGTCACGAGCTGATCGACATGGGCTGGGGCATCGACACGCACCGGATCGAGGCGATGGGCAGCAAGTCCAAGACGGTCATCCCCTCCCCTGCGCGCAAGGCCAACCCCGAGCTCGCACATGCCTGGGTTCTCAAGGAGGTCCCGGTGATCGGTGACATGGGCGCGGACCACGGCGAGGCCGAGTTCCTCCAGGACGAGCAGGTCTGATGGCGCTCGATGCGATGGAGCTCGCGCTCGGCTCCGCCCAGGTCCATCGCGACGTCGCGACCCTGGGGCGGATGTCGAGCGACCTCCATCACGACGGCACCGTCGGGAGGGTCGTGCGCCCGCGGACGATCGAGGAGCTCCAGACGGTGCTGCGCATCGCGGCCGAAGAAGGTCGCGCGGTCGTGCCGAGGGGCGGCGGCGTCTCCTACACCGCCGGCTACGTCATCGATGACGCCCGCGCGGTGATGGTCGACACCCAGGGCCTCGACCGCATCGTCGAGGTCAACGTCGACGACGGCTACGTGACGGTTGAGTCCGGGGTCACGTGGCAGGCCTTGCGCTCGGCGCTGCGTCCCCTCGGGGTCCGTACGCCGTTCGAGGGACCGTTCTCCGGCGCCCACGCGACCGTCGGTGGGACGCTCTCGCAGAACGCCGTCGTCTGGGGCGCCGCGGAGCACGGCGGCTCCGCCGACACCGTCCTTGCGGTCTGCGTCGCGCTCGCGGACGGGAGCTTGCTGCGCACGGGAACATCCGGAGGGACGCTCGCGGACGGCGACCGGATCCCACCCTTCCTGCGCGGACACGGCCCCGACCTGACCGGGCTGTTCCTCGGCGACTGCGGGGCGTTCGGCATCAAGGCGACCATCACGCTGCCGCTCATCGCCGCGCCCGCCGTCGAGATCGGCTGCTGCGCGACGTTCACGACCGACGACGACCTCATGCTCGCCGTCGACGCCGTCGCGGCCAGCGGCCTCGCGTCCACGATCGTCGCCACCGATGCCGCCATGGCGCGCCAGCGACTCGAGCGGATGTCGCGTGAACGCGGCGACGCCACGTCGGTCGCGGATCCCGGCCACACGCTGCACATCGTCGTGGACGGCAACGACGCCGAGGTCGCACGGAGCCGCGCGGACACCGTCACGGCCATCGTGCGCGCACACCGCGGAGCGCAAGGCGACGTCTCCGTCACCAACAGCCTGATCGAGCATCGGTTCCTGACGATGACGAGCTCCGTCGGTCCGTCCGGCGAACGCTGGGCGCCGTTGCACGGGATGTTCCGGCGTTCTGACGCCCGGCGGGTCTGGGCGGAGATGCGGGCCCTCGAGGCGGAGCTCGCCGGCCCCATCGAGCGGTTCGGCATCGTCGCGGGCTACCTCGTCACGACCATCCGGACCCAGACCACCATCATCGAGCCGGCGCTGTACTGGCCCGGCTCCCGACGCCCCATCCACGACCTGATCCTCGACGACGAGGCCCGCGCATCCCTCCCCGGCACCGTCGACGACATCGAGGCGCTGGCGTTCGTCGCCCGATACCGGGTCCGTCTGCTGGAGATCTTCCGGCGTGCCGGCGCAGCACACCTGCAGGTCGGCCGGACCTACCCGTGGGCGACCAACCGCGACCCGGTGACGCTGGCGCTCGCGACCGCGATCAAGCAGGCGCTGGACCCGGAGGGCCGGATGAACCCCGGCGTGCTGGGGCTCTGAGCTTCACCGGGAGCTTCCGTCACGTCGGCTACGTCGTCGACGACCTCGACGCTGCGCTGGCACGGTTCACGGTGCTGCTCGACCTCACGCCGGCCGACGTCGAGCTGATCCCGCCAGCCGGGGTCGAGACCGAGACCCGCTTCGCCTTCTTCGAGGCTGGCGGCTGCGTCTTCGAGCTCATCCACCCGACGTCCGAGCGGTTCATCGCAGCGCTCCGCCCAGACGGAATCCGGATCGACCACGTCGCCTTCGCCGTGCCGGACCTCGACGCCGAGGTCGCGCGGCTCGGTGCGGCTGGGGTCTCTCCCGGTCACGTCACACCCGACGGACCGATCGCGATGCCCGCCCAGCGGATGTGCTACTTCGGCGACCGCGCCACGGACGGACTGCTGCTCGAGCTCATCGAGCCGAAGGACGCCAGCGCCCCGTCACGACGCACCTGACGTCCTGGCTCAGACCTCCGGAGGGGTCGCACGCGCGAAGGCCTCCCACGAGCTGAGGATCGGGCCCTCGTCCCAGTCCGTCGGGAGCTCGAGGTAGCTGCGACCAGAAGCGCGGCCATCGCGCGTCCAGCGCACCCAGCCGCTCAAGTGGCCGCGACAACAGGCCGTTCAGACGGCTACGCACCGATCCAGAGCTGGATGTACCCGTGTCTCAACTTCCCTTCCGCCGCTCCGTGGCTGCCGTGATGACGGCCGCGGCCATCGGCGCCCTCGCGGCGGCTCCGGCTTCCGCGAAGAAGCCCGCCACCCCGCCGGGTCAGAACCGCGTCACGAGCACTCAGCCCGTGGCCGAGGCCACCGAGGCGACCCTCGTCGAGCCGGCGCTCAGCTCCACCGTCCTGGAGGTGACCCACGACACCGGCGTCGCCCCCACGGTCAACGACTCGATCGTCGGGATGTCCGGCTCGCTCTACGAGGTCGCGCTCGCCATGGGCCTCGGCGGTGCTGAGGCCCCGACGGGCGCCGGCGTCGGCATCGCGATCATCGACACCGGGATCACCGATGTCGCAGCGCTGCGCAACTCCAACGTCACCATCGGTCCGGACTTCTCGTTCGACGGCCGCGACCCGGGCCTGAGAGGCCGCGACGGGCACGGTCACGGCACCTACCTCGCCGGCCTCATCGCCTCCACCGACGACGCCTGGACCGCCGGCGACCACCGTCGCGTCCCGGGCCGCCAGATCGGCATCGCTCCGGACGCCGACATCGTCTCGGTCAAGGTCGGTGCGTCCAACGGCGCCGTCGACGTGACGCAGGTCATCGCCGCCGTCAACTGGGTGATCGAGCACAAGGACGAGCACAACATCCGCGTGCTGTCCCTCTCCTACGGCACCGACGGAACCCAGGACCCGGAGTTCGACCCGCTCTCCTACACCGTCGAGCGTGCGTGGCACGCCGGGATCGTCGTCGTGGTCGCCGCAGGCAACGAGGGTCCGGAGACCAAGCAGTTCGCGAACCCCGCCGGCAACGAATGGGTCATCACCGCCGGCGCGACGTCGCCGTTCGCCGACGGGAGCTGGACCGACAAGTCGACCGCGCTCGCAGCAGAGTTCGCGTCCGGCGCCGTGGGGAACAACTACGTCGAGCTCGTCGCGCCGGGGACCTCGATCATCGGGCCTCGGGTCGTCGGCTCAGCTTCGGACGCTTCGAACAGTGACGGCCGGATCGGTGAGGACCTCGTCCGAGGCAGCGGGACGTCGCAGGCGACCGCGCTGATCGCCGGCGCCGCTGCGGCGCTCCTGGAGGCCCGTCCGGAGCTCACCCCCCGGCAGGTCTCGGTGATGCTGTCGACCACGGGTCTGCAGGTCAAGGGAGACCGCACCTACAGCCACGCCGGGTTCGTTCGGGTGGACGAAGCGATCCGCGACGACGGCGGCACGTGGAGCAAGGGACGCAACGCGACCTTCACGCCGTACCAGGACCGCGGTTCACTCACGCTCGCGCTCGGCACCGGTTCGCTCGACCTCGCCCGCGGCTCCCATCGCGTCGAGATCGACGGCGTCGCGATCTCCGGCGAGACCGACATCTTCGGCAACGACTGGTCCGACACGCTCTGGACCACGGACTCCTTCACCGGCATGAGCTGGAACGGCATGAGCTGGAACGGCATGAGCTGGAACGGCATGAGCTGGAACGGCATGAGCTGGAACGGCATGAGCTGGAACG
>CBDTYW010000070.1:0-14911 GCA_965364735.1 uncultured Nitriliruptoria bacterium | reverse complement strand
CGGGCGGCGTGCGCCGGGGACGGCGATCAACGCGATCCCCGGACGCCACCGACGTCTCGCGGCGACAAGCATTCCGCTCGCGGACGTGAAGCTCGTCAAGGATGCCTTCCAGACGACCGTCAACGACGTCGTGCTCGCCATCGTCGCGGATGCGACCGGGCGACTGCTGCGCCTGCACGGCGAACGCACCGACGGGCAGATCCTGCGGGTGATGGTGCCGGTGTCGACCGCGGAGCGCGGGGACGCGCGCGAGCTCGGCAGCCGCATCGCGTCGGTCGTCGTAGACCTCCCGGTCGAGGAGATGGACCCGACGCAGCGTCTCGACACCTGCCGTCAGGCGATGGCGGAGGTGCGTCAGGAACACCGGGCCGTCGGCGCCGGGTTCATCATGGACATGGCCGGCTTCGCCCCCGCGGCCCTGCATTCCGCTGCGGCCCGGCTCGCGACCGCGAGCAAGTCCTACAACTTCATGCTGACCAACGTCCCCGGACCGCGTACGCGTCGCTACGTGCTGGGAGCCCCGCTCGTGGCCGCGTACCCGTTCACGCCGCTCGGCCCCGTCCAGGCCTACGCGGTCGGCGTGACCAGCCTGACGGACTCGATGGACATCGGGATCACGGCCGACTGGGACGCGCTCCCGGACGTCGCTGCTGTCCCCGGCTTCATCGAGGCCTCGCTGCGCGAGCTCGTCGAGCACGCGAGCGCGGTCGATGCTCGCGGTGAGATCGTCCGCCAGCACCTCGCCGAGTCGACCCCCTGAGGACGATCGTGGACGACATCCTGCGCCCGGAGCTGCGCGTGCGTCTGCTCGATCCGCAGGCGACGCTGCCGACCTACGCCCACCCCGGTGACGCCGGCATGGACCTGCGTGCCAACGAGGCGGTCACGATCGCGCCCCGTGGCCGCCACCCGGTCCGCACCGGGATCGCGATCGCCGTTCCGGAGGGATGGGTGGGTCTGGTCCACCCGAGGTCCGGGCTGGCGCTGCGCCAGGGCCTCACCGTCGTGAACGCACCGGGCACGATCGACGCGGGCTACCGCGGCGAGGTCATGGTGGCGCTCGTGAACCTCGGTGACGCGGACGTCGAGATCGCCGTCGGGGACCGCGTCGCGCAGCTGCTGCTCCAGCAGGTCGGGCACGCGACGATCGTGGAGGTCGAGGATCTGGACGACACAGCCCGTGGAACGGGCGGATTCGGCAGTACGGGCGTGTCAGGTTGAGTCGTCAACGCTGCGCGAACTCCGCTCCGGTTGCAACGCGCGGGCGGGCGCGGCTACAGTCCCGCCTCACGCGGACGTGGCTCAGTTGGTAGAGCATCACCTTGCCAAGGTGAGGGTCGCCGGTTCGAATCCGGTCGTCCGCTCCATACGAACCCCCACCTTCGGGTGGGGGTTCGGTGCGTTCTGCGGGTCGGGTCGTCCGCGTGAAGCGAGGTTCGTGTGGATCGCGTGCGCGGTCTGCAAGACTCCGGCGAGGTCGATCGAGGCGGGACGAGATGCGTGGTGTGGCACGGAGCGGCCTCATCGCCGCCGTGGCCGCGATGCTGCTCCTGAGCGGCGGTCCGCAGCCCGGCACACCTGCCGGCGAGGACGACGAACGGGCGGGTACGGCCGTCGCTGCAGCCACGTACGCAGCGCCCTGCGAGGTCGTGGACCCTGCCCCGCGGCTCTCCGGCGCGGACCGGCATGCCACCGCCGTCGCCGCAGCCGAAGCGACGCCGAGCACGAGCCGGACCGTGGTCATCGCGCGTTCCGACGATCTCGCTGACGCCCTTGCCGCCGTGCCGCTCGCAGCGCACCTCGACGCGGAGCTGCTGCTCACGCGCTCGACGTCGTTGCCCGATGTCACGCGTGACCGGATCGTCGCCGCCGGACACGAGACGGCGATCATCGTCGGGGGAGCGGCCGCGGTGTCCGGGATCGTGGTCGGCCAGCTGGAGTCGATCGGGCTCGCCGTGAGCCGACGCGCGGGGCCGGACCGCTACGCGACCGCGGTCGCCGTCTCTGGTCTGCTCCCGTCGTCGGGACGTCTCGTGGTCGCCTCCGGCGCCAGCCCGATCGATGCGTTCGCCGCCGGCCCGCTGGCTGCCGCGTGGGGGGCGCCCATCCTGCTGACCCCGACCTCCCGGCTGCCGGACGCGGTCCGCCTCGCAGCCGAAGGCCGAGACGTCGTGATCGTCGGCGGGACGGCTGTCGTGGCGGACGAGGTCCAGTCAGCGTTGGCCGAGGGCGCTCGGTCCGTCCTCAGGCGTTCCGGCGTCGACCGCTTCGCGACCGCGCTGGAGCTGGGCCGCGACACCTCGGCGGCCGCCGTGATCGTCGACGGCCGTTCATCGGTCGACGCGCTGATCGGATCGGTCCACGCTGCGCGCAGCAAGGGCGTGCTCGCGCTGGTCGCCGATGACGTCCCGGTCGCGACCGCGACGCTGTTGCAGGGCCGTGATCTGCACACGCTCGTCGGTGGGCTCGCCGTCTTGCCGGAAGCACGCAACGACGCCCTCGTCGCTGCCGGAGCGGCGCGTCGATGGGCCGCCTTCCATCCGGCTCCCTGCTCCGTCCTCACGGTGGCCCGATCCACGGAGACGCGGATCAGCCAGACCGGTGATCCGGTCGTCCTCGAGGTCCGCGCCGACGACGGCGTCGACGCGCGCATCGAGAACGGGCAGGTCGTGCTGCGCTGGACGCCTGCGGTGGCAGGAACGGCTCGGCTCGTCGCCGTCGACGTCCGCTCGCCGGCCAACGAGGACGTTCGCGTGGTCGCTTGGCCGGTCGTGTTCGAGGACGCGATCGCCACGACGTTGACCCCGGACGGATACGCGCGCGTCGACGGCGCCGGCCCGGTCATCGGCTCGGCCGGACGGTTGGCGACGTACTCCGTCGAGTTCGAGCCTGCGGTCGCGGAGCGCACCGATCCGGACGTCTGGGTCGAGACCGTGATCGCCACGCTGGCGGACCCCCGCAGCTGGACCGGGACCGGGCAGCGTCGGCTCCAGCGCGTGGACCGATCGCCCGACGTCCGGGTGGTCCTGGCCCGTCCGTCGACCGTCGACCGCGAGTGCCGCAAGGCGGGTCTGCAGACCGGCGGCGTCTACTCGTGCTGGAACGGCAGCGTCGCCATCGTGAACCTTGACCGTTGGATCGACGGGGTGGCGCACGTCTCCAACCAGGACACCTACCGCGCCTACGTCATCAACCACGAGGTCGGCCACGGACTCGGCAACGGCCACGTGTCCTGTCGTGGCTCCGGCCTCGCCCCCGTGATGGCGCAGCAGTCGAAGCGCGCGGGGCTCGGGGCGTGCCAGCCGAACGGCTGGCCGTACCCCTGAGCGACGCTTGACCTCAGCGGGCGAGGTCGTCCTTGCCGCGCAGCAGGAGCCGCGTGGCGACCTCGAGGTTCTCGTCCAGCGCCGTGACCGACGAGCGTCCGGCGAGCCACGTCAGCAGGCTCGACAGCCAGACCTGCTCGATGACCCGGGCGATCGCGAGCTCCTCTGCCGTGGCTTCCTGACCGCTGTCACCGAGGATCGCCTGGGTGATGAGGTCGGTCATGATCTGGTTCACGTTCGAGACCTCCGACGCCGCGGACGCGTCGGCGAACATCGTCGCGCGCAGCATCGCTCCGGTGAGCTTCGGGTCACGTTCGAGCGCCCGGTTCGCGCGGCGCATGACCGTCATCACCCGGTCGAACGCGCTGCCCCCCGTCGGCGGCCGTCGGAGCACACCGTCGCGGAGGCCGCGAGTCTGCTCGTGCATCGTGGCGACCAGCAGGTGGACCTTGGACGGGAAGTAGCGGTAGACGGTCCCGAGCGCGACCTCGGCGATCTCGGCGATCTCGCGCATCTGGACGGCGTCGTAGCCGCCGCGCGAGGCGAGGTCGGCAGCCGCCGCGAGCATCCGCTGACGACGTGCCTGCTGGGAGGGGGTGAGCCCCTCAAGCGGGGGCGTGGTCGGCTCGGGCATTGATCGGTCCTCGGGAATCGTCGCCGCACTCTACGAGAGACAGGAGCGTGAGCGTCGGACCGACCTCGCTGTGGTGTGAACCGTTCGGTTCCGGGGCAACCTGAAGACCGTCGCGCCTGAGCAAGCGCGCGGAGCCCGGCTGGAGCACCTTGGTGTCGCGAACCAGACCCAGACCCCAGCAGAGACGCAGGAGCAGTCATGGTTGACATCAAGGTCCCCACCGTCGGTGAGCTCGAGAAGGTGGGCCCGGACACAGGGGCGCGCCTGCGCGACGTGATGGCGGGGCCGAGAGCATGGATCCGTGACCTCGCGACCAAGAAGCTCCTCGAGCCCGGCTTCGAGCCCGTGTACGGACTCAGCATGGAGGAGCATCGCGAGCGCATCCGCGCGCAGGTGGAGGCGCTGGCAGGGACGGCCATGACGAAGGTCGGGTTTCCGACCTCCGTCGGTGGCTCCAACGACCCGGGCAGCTTCGTCACCGGCTTCGAGATGCTGTCGTACGGAGACGTGTCGTTGCAGGTCAAGGTCGGCGTGCACTTCGGGCTCTTCGGCGGGGCGATCCAGCACCTCGGCAACGCGCAGCACCTGCAGGAGATGATCCCCGGCGTCATGGACTTCACGAAGCCCGGGTGCTTCGCGATGACCGAGACGGGTCATGGCTCCGACGTCCAGTCGCTGCGGACCACCGCGACCTACGACCCGGCAACGGAGAGCTTCGACCTGCACACGCCGGACCTCACCGCGTGGAAGGACTACATCGGCAACGCGGCCGCGCACGCGATCTGGGCGGTCGTGTTCGCGCAGCTCGAGACCGGGGGCGAAGGACATGGCGTCCACGCATTCCTCGTGAGGATCCGCGAGGACGACGGGACGGTCCGCACGGGCGTCACGATCGGTGACAACGGTGAGAAGCTCGGTCTGAACGGTGTGGACAACGGCCGCATCGCCTTCGACCACGTCGCCGTCCCGAGGACGGATCTGCTGAACCGTTTCGGCGACGTCGCGGCCGACGGCACGTACACGAGCCCCATCGAGAACCCGTCACGCCGTTTCTTCACGATGCTCGGGACGCTGGTCCAGGGCCGGGTCGCGGTTTCGGGCGGTGCGGTGTCGGCTGCGAAGCTCGCGCTGACCATCGCGACGCGGCACGCCTACACGCGCGCACAGTTCGAGGGCGCGGACGAGGGCAGCGAGACGCTGCTCATGGACTACCTGTCGCACCAGCGCCGCCTGTTCCCTCGGATCGCGCGGACCTACGCGCTGCACTTCGCGCAGCAGAATCTGCTCCAGACCTTCCACGAGGCCTTCACGACGCCGGACTACCCGGAGGAGCAGCGACGGCGTCTCGAGACGCTTGCGGCCGGGACCAAGGCCCTGAGCACGTGGCATGCCACGGACTCCATCCAGGAGGCCCGCGAGGCATGTGGTGGCTTCGGGTACCTCTCGGAGAACCGGCTCGGCCAGCTCAAGTCCGACCTCGACGTCTACACGACCTTCGAAGGTGACAACACCGTCCTGATGCAGCTCGTGGCGAAGTCCCTGCTGACGAACTTCAAGGAGGACATGGGTGCGATGGACACGCCGGAGCTCGTCATGTTCGGCGCGGAACAGGTCGTCGACCAGGTCATCGAGTGGTCGCGTGCCCGTCAGCTCATGCAGTCGCTCGTCGACGCGGTGCCAGGGCGCGAGGACGACCAGCACCTGCTCGACCGCGGCTGGCAGCTGAAGATGTTCGCGCGTCGCGAGGAGGATCTCCTGCAGTCCGTCGCGATGCGCCTGCGATCGTTGGCGAAGGACCGCACGCCGTTCGAGGCCTTCAACCACTGCCAGGACCACGTGCTCACCGCCGCGCACGCCCACATGGAGCGGGTGGTCCTCGAGGCCTTCATCGGCGCGATCGAGGACGTCGAGGACGCTGGCGCGAAGCAGATCCTGTCGACGTTGTGCGATCTGCACGCTCTGTCGGTGATCGAGCGCGAGCGGGCCTGGTATCAGGAGCATGGCTTCATCACCGCGAACCGGTCGAAGGCCGTCATCGGCACGGTCAACGGCCTCTGCCGCGACCTGCGTCCGTACGCGCAGCTGCTCGCGCGCTCGATGGGCGTCCCGGACGAGCTGGTCCGCGCCCCGATCGCGCTGCGTCATCACGGTGAGCCGTACCTCGCAGCCCGGGAGCGACTCGGTCTGTGACGGGCGCGTCCTCATGGGACGGTTGACCCATGGCTCTCGGGACCGACGGGGAAGAGGATGAGCTTCCAGCGACCTCAGGTGCAGCGCGATGAAGCGACCGCAGCCTGCCGATCCCGCGCCCGACGAGCGCGGGGACCGAGCGCTGCGATTCTCGAGGGCTCCGGCCGATCAGGTCCCGGCACCGGTTGCGCCGGCTGAGCCTGAGCCGACGCAGGACCATTGGTTCCGACCGAGCTGGCCCCGGATCATCATCGCCGTCCTCGCGGTGATCGCGACGGTCGCCGTGGTGATCGGCCAGAACAACCGCGCTGAGCAGCCGATCGTCCCGGTCATCGGGCTCTCCGACGTCGACGACCTCATCGCAGCCGACGCCGTCCAGCGGGTCGGACTCGACGAGCGGCGTCAGCAGATCGCGCTGTGGATCACCGAAGGTGGTCGTCCGCTTGCCGTCCAGGCGGCCCGAGACTTCGCTGAGGTGCGTGGCAAGGAACCTCCGAAGTTCGCGCTGCGTGAGTTCGTCGTCGTCGCCTACTTCCCGCTCCAGTACACCGACGAGCTGACCGCCGTCCTGCTCGCCAACGAGCTGTCGATCGACGCGACGGGCCCACCGTCACGGGAGAGCGGCTGGATGACGCTCGGCCGCCAGATGGCGCCGATGGTCGTGCTGCTCGGGTTCATCTGGCTGCTGTTCCGTCGCAGCGGCATGGGCGGCACCCCGAAGCTCTCACGCAAGCGGAGCGGCCAGGTAGAGATCCCGGCGACGCGGTTCGACGACGTCGCCGGCGTCGACGAGGCCGTCGATGATCTTCGCGACGTCGTCGAGCATCTGACGAACCCGAACCGCTACGCCGATCTCGGTGCCCGCGCCCCACGAGGTGTGCTCCTCGCGGGGCCTCCGGGGACCGGCAAGACCCTCCTGGCCCGCGCCGTCGCCGGAGAGGCCGGTGTTGCCTTCTTCGCCCTTTCGGGCTCGGACTTCGTCGACACGTTCGTCGGGGTCGGAGCCCGCCGCGTCCGGGAACTCTTCGCCGAGGCTCGCAAGCGGGAGCGCGCCGTCATCTTCATTGACGAGATCGACGCGATCGGCAAGGCCAGGTCGACCTCCGCCGGCGGTGGCAACGACGAGACCGAGCGAACCCTCAACGCGCTGCTCGTCGAGATGGACGGGTTCGAAGCAGGCGCGGAGATCGTCGTCCTCGCGGCGACCAATCGCATCGACCTGCTCGACACCGCGCTCCTGCGGCCCGGCCGCTTCGACCGCCATGTCACGATCCCGCCTCCCGACCGTGCCGGTCGGCTCGCGATCCTCGAGGTCCACGCCCGGAGCCGCAGCCTCGGACCTGACGCCGACCTCGACCGCATCGCACGGCGTACGGCCGGCATGACCGGCGCAGAGCTCGAGAACCTGCTCAACACCGCGGCCATCAACGCGGCGCGTTCCGGCCAGTCGACGTTGACCGCGGCGCACCTCGAGGATGCCCTGCAGACCCTCGCGATGGGCCGTGCCCGGCCGTCCGCGTTGATCTCGGACCGCGATCGGATGATCACGGCGTGGCACGAGGCCGGCCACACCCTCGTGGCGTTGCTGACCCCGGACGCTCAGGACCCGGTGTCGGTCACCATCGTCCCGCGCGGCCCGTCTGGCGGGACGACGTGGATGCAGGGCAGCGACCAGATGTTCATGACCCGCACCGAGGCGCTGGCACAGCTGGCCGTCGCGATGGGTGGACGTGCTGCTGAGGAGATCCTCCTGGCCGGCGACTTCACGCAGGGCGCCGCCAGCGATCTCCAGCAGGCCACGGACCTGGCCGTCCGCATGGTCACTGAGTACGGGATGGGCGGAATGCTCAGCTCCCGCTCAGGACTCCGCCAGACGTCGGTGCGTTCCGAGGACGTCACCCGTGCCGTGGAACGTCTCCTCGAGGACGCGCTGCGCACCGCCCGCGGCCTGCTCGGGGAGCACCGTGCAACCTTCACCGACCTGATCGAGCTCCTGCTCGACATCGAGACCGTCGATCACGACCATCTCGAGCAGATCCACGCGCTGGCCCTCGCGCGCCGCGCCGGGCCCTGACGACGGCCGGTCAAACGTGCTCGTGGGTGACCGGGTTCTCCGGGAGATCGTCGTCCTCGCGCTTCTCGGCTCGCAGTGACGCCACGACGGAGATGGTCAGGATCGCGGCGATGATCCCGACGCTGAGGGCGATCGGCATGTGGACGAACTCGAGCAGGAGCATCTTGACGCCGACGAAGGCGAGGATCGCCGCGAGGCCCTTGTCGAGGTAGCGGAAGCGGCCAGCCATCCCGGCGAGCGCGAAGTACAGCGCCCGAAGCCCCAGGATCGCGAAGGCGTTGGAGGCGAAGACGATGAACGGCTCCCTGCTCACCGCGAGGATGGCCGGGACCGAGTCGACGGCGAAGACGATGTCGGTCGACTCGACGAGGATCAGCACGGCGAACAGCGGCGTCGCGACACGCCTGCCGTTCTCGATGGTGAAGAACTTCTGTCCGTCCATGTTCGAGGTCGACGGGATGACCTTGCGGACCAGCTTCAGGATCGGGTTCTCGTCCGGATGGACCTCATGGTCGCCGGAGAAGGCCATCCGGTACGCCGTGAACAGCAGGATCGCGCCGAAGATGTAGAGGATCCAGGCGAACTGTTCGAGCAGCGCGACGCCCGCGAAGATGAAGATCGCGCGGAGCACGAGCGCCCCGAACACACCCCAGAACAGCACGCGGAACTGGTACTTGTTGGGCACGGCGAAGTAGTTGAAGATCACGGCCCACACGAAGACGTTGTCGACCGACAGCGACTTCTCGATCAGGTAGCCGCCGTAGTACTCGCCGGCCGCCAACCCTCCCCAGACGGCCCAGACGATCAGGCCGAACGCGAGGCCGATCGAGATCCAGACCGCCGACTCGATCGAGGCTTCGCGGATCGAGATCTCGTGCGGGGTGCGGTGCACGAGCAAGAGGTCGGCGACCAGGAGCACCACGATGGAGGCCACCAGCGCCCCCCAAGCCCAGGCGGGAACGTCGAGCACGACGAACTTCGTCGTCCCGGCAGCGGCGGCGAGCAGCATGGGGTGTACCTCGGTGGTCATGGGGTCGTGTTGCTCTCACGACGTGCGGAATCGTAGCCTCACGCGTGTGAGACGCGACGCCGGTCGATGTCTCACGGCATGCGGCATCACAGTGATGCGGCTCGATCGCGAGGATGCCCGGATGCAGACGAGCCCATTCACCACCGAGCACGATGCGCTGCGCGATTCGGTACGCCGCTGGGTCGAGGCTGAGCTGGTCCCGAACCTCGACGCCTGGGAGGAGGCCGGCTGGTTCCCGGACGAGGTCTTCCGGTCCGCCGGGGCTCAGGGCTTCTTCGGCCTCGCGCTGCCCACCGACGTCGGTGGCCAGGGCGCCGACGTCTGGGCCAACATCGTCTGGCTCGAGGAGATCTCGAAGGCCTCCGGGTCGCTCGCGATGGCGTTGAGCGTGCAGAGCGACATGGCCTGCCCGCCGATCGCGCAGTTCGGCACCCGCGACCAGATCGAGCGCTACCTGAAGCCCGCGCTGCGCGGCGAGAAGATCGGCGCCATCGGGATCACCGAGCCCGAGGCCGGCTCCGACGTCGCCGGGATCACCACCCGCGCCGAGCGCGACGGCGACCACTGGATCCTCAACGGCGCGAAGATGTACATCACCAACGGGCTGCGAGCCGACTGGGTGACGATGGTCGTGCGCACCTCGCCAGCGGTCGATGGCGACCGCTGGTCGGGGATCTCGATGTTCCTGGTCGACACCGACCTCGAGGGGTTCTCGGTCTCGAAGAAGCTCGACAAGGTCGGGATGCGGACCTCCGACACGGCGCTGCTCTTCATGGACGATGTCCGGGTTCCGCACGAGAACCTCCTCGGCACCGAGGGGCAGGGCTTCGCGCAGATCATGTGGGAGCTGCAGGGCGAGCGCATCGCCGTCGGCATCCAGGCCGTTGCAGGTGCCGGGCAGATCGTCGAGGATGCGATGGCGTACGCCAAGCAGCGCGAGGCGTTCGGGAGACCCATCGCCAACTTCCAGGCCGTGAAGCACCGCCTGGTCGAGATGGCCACCGACGTCGAGGCCAACCGCGCGTTCGCCTACGCCTGCGCCGACAAGTGGAACCGCGGCGAGTACGCCGTCACCGACGTTGCGATCCTCAAGCTCATGACCGCGCAGATGTCGTTCGCGGTGGCCGACGCGTCGCTGCAGATCCACGGCGGGTATGGATACACGCAAGGGGCCAGGATCGAGCGGGCGTGGCGTGATGCACGGCTCGGCCGCATCGGCGGTGGCGCCGACGAGGTCCAGCGTGAGGTCATCTCGAAGCTGATGGGGGTCTGAACGATGTCGATTCTGGATCCTGTCGCGTTCGCCTCCGAGTCCGCCATGCCGTTGTTCCGTCAGGAGCACGACGACTACCGCGCCGCGTGCCGCGCCTTCGTCGAGCGGGAGATCACGCCGAACGTGCCCGCCTGGGAAGAGGCCGAGGACTACCCGCGGGAGCTCGTCGCCAAGGTCGGCGCGGCCGGGTTCTTCGGTGCGAAGTTCGCCCCCGAGTGGGGTGGCTCCGGGCCGGACCACCTCGCCGAGGCGGTCTGGACCGAGGAGCTCGCACGCGCCGGCTCCGGGGGACTGGGCGCTGACCTCGGCGCGCACGCGTCGCTGGCCGCGTACTACGTCGAGACCCACGGGACCGACGCGCAGAAGGAGCGCTGGCTCCGTCCGTCGATCTCCGGGGACGCCATCGGCGCGCTCGGGATCACCGAGCCCGGCGCCGGCTCGGACGTCAACGGGATCACGACCCGCGCCGTCCGCGACGGTGACAGCTGGGTGATCAACGGCGCGAAGACCTTCATCACCAACGGTTCGTGGTGCGACTACGTCGTCGTCGCAGCCAAGACCGACGTCGACGCCGGACACGGCGGGATCACGCTGTTCATCGTCGATCGCGACACCCCGGGGTTCTCCTCGACCCGGATGAAGATGCTCGGCTGGCGGACCTCGCACACCGGCGACCTCGCCTTCGACGACGTGCGCGTGCCCGACAGCCACCGGCTCGGCGACGAGGGCCGCGGCTTCTACGCGATCATGACGAACTTCGCGTGGGAGCGGCTGATGCTGTCGCTCGGCGCCGTCGCCGCATCGGACATCGCGCTCGAGGTCGCCATCGACTACGCGAAGCAGCGTCATGCGTTCGGTCGTCCGATCTCGTCGTTCCAGGTCTGGCGCCACCGATTCGCCGACATGAAGGCGAAGATCGAGGTCGGCCGGGCGTTGACCCATCAGGCCCTGCGTCTGCACGTCGCGAAGCAGGAAGGCGACGACGTCGACGACCAGGAGCTGCTGCGCATCGTGTCCATGGCCAAGCTCTTCACCCAGCGGATGGCCTTCGACATCGCCGACGAATGCGTCCAGGTCCACGGCGGCGCCGGCTACCTGATGGAGTACCCGGCCCAGCGCCTGTGGCGCGACGCCCGCCTCGGCCCCATCGGCGGCGGCACGGATGACATCATGCGCGAGATCATCGCCACCACCTACGGCCTGTAGCGACCCTCGAGTGGGACAGCTGCTGTCCCCGCTCGCGTCCAGCGGGACGTCGACCGGCGTCATGCCGGTGAACATCCCGCTCGCGCCGGCGGGGCGGCGCGGGTTACCTGATGGAGTGCCCCGCACAGCGGCTCCGGCGCGACTCGCGCCTCGGCCCCCATCGGCGGCGTCACCGACGACATCTTGCGCGAGATCATCGCGTCCACGTACGGACTCCAGAAGGAACCCGCATGCCCGCCAACGAGATTGCCCTCGGGCTCAACGCAGGACGCATCGCGTACGGGATGGCGGCGGCCATCGCCCCGAAGACCACGTCCCTGTGGATCGGCCGCAAGGCTGCGAGCGACCCGGCCACCGCGCCGATGATCCGCGCCTTCGGCATCCGCGACGTCGCGCTCGGCGCGGCGACCATCGGGGCCATCCAGGGCTCTGGCATGAAGGGAATGGGGACGCGGATCCTGCTCGCCCTCGGCGTGATGGTGGACGTGGTGGACGTCGCAGCTGGGCACGCCGCTCGGGATGCGGTGCCTGCGGCCAAGGGGATCTACGCCGTCGCCGGCGGAGCTGCGTTGGCAGGCGTGGCCGCGTTGGGGCTGTCGGTCGCTGCGTCGACTGAAGGCTGAGCGGCGCTGAGAGCTCGGCGGCACGACGGGCATTCGTTGTCGAGGTCGAGGTCCTCGGACACGACGCCACAGGATGTGCAGACGACGTGGAGCCAGCACGCGGGATCACCCATGGGTCGCTCCTTCCCTCGTCTTGGGCTGCGAGGCGGTCAGGTGACGCTTCAGGGCTTGGGTGCGGCGGCCCGCCACAGCGGGTAGTCGATCCCCGCGGCGCGGTTGATCACGAGTCCTTGCAGGGTCAGCAGCACCACGGCGCCCATCAGCACGGCGAGCTGCCACGGCTCACGCAGGATCCCCAGCGACACGATCAGGGTCGTGGCGCCGGCAGGAGGGTGGGGGACCCGCAGCCACACCATGCATCCACTCGTCAGCGCCAGCGAGACCGCGGCGGCGCCGACACGCGGCCCCGTCACGGAGGTGGCGAGCGCGGGCGCTGCCTCGGTCAGGCCGAAGACCACCAACGCGAGGTAGCCCGCACCCGCGCCGACCGCATGACCCACGATGGTGTTGCGGGGCGACGAAGCTGGGTTCGTCGGGGTGAAGAAGAGCAGGAAGGCGGTCGGGCCGAGCGAGGGGAAGATGAACGGAGCGCCGGTGACCAGCGCTGCCGCGGACATCAATCCGATCGAGATGAGCCCGTTGACCATGGCGAACACCCCGAGCACCAACGTCGAGTCGTGCCGTTGCATCAGGCGCGTGAGGTTCGCGCGTCGCGCCAGTCCGTGGAGGACCGCGGCCATCTCCCCGCCGATCGGCCCGGGGCGACGAGGTTCGGTCTCCGGAGCGCGTGACCTGTCGTCGGTCATCGGCTCATCGCGCGGTAGAACAGCGCCGAGCCGAGCGCCAGGATCGCGCTGAGCCCAGCAGAGACCCAGGCCATCTGCGGGTCGTAGCCGAGCAACGCGTCGAGCGCGACCGTGAGGAGGAAGACCTGGAGGGACAGCAGGACGAGCAGGAACACCGTGACCGCTGACGAGACGTTGCGCTCGCGTCGCCGCGGGACCTCGGAGCGTCGTTCGCTGGCCGTCATCGCGCATCCCCGCGTCCGTTGACCTCGTAGCCCGTCGCCCACACATCACCGTCCCGCACCTCGAGCGTGATCCGCGGCAAGGGGCGTTCAGGGGGGCCGGCGACCACGCTGCCGGAGCGGACGTCGAAGAACCCTTCGTGACAGGGGCACTCGAGGAGGTCGTCGTGGGGCGCGAAGTAGACGACGCAGCCGAGGTGGGTGCAGTGCTGGCTCCAAGCCACGACCTCGTCGTCGCCGAGCCGCACCATGATCGCGGGCTCCTCGGCATCCGGGTAGTGGAACAGGTGGCTCCCGCCCACCGGGATGTCCGCGAGGGCGACGATCTTCTTCGGCTCTCCGACGGGGACCGTCCGGGAGGAGGCCCAGGCCGCGATCGCGGCGGTGGCGCCCGCGAAGGTCGCAGAGGCGAGCGCGAGGTAACGGGAGAACTCACGTCGGGTGACCCGTTCCTCGCCAGCCGCGGTGTACGGGAAGTCCCGTCGCCACGCTGGCTCGGGTCCTTCGTGACCCTGACGGCGAGGGTTCATGATCGAGGTCCTTCCAAGCCGAACGGATCATCCTGCCAGCGGTACTGCGGGGCGCGTCCCAGCACGGCGTCCAGTGGTCCCGGCTGTGCGTCATGGACCACGGTCGCGACCTTCGTCCTGACGTGCTGCTGGCCGAACTGGAAGTCGTTGATGAGCGTGCCGGTCCGTCGTTCGGCGAACTCGGCTCGCGTGCCGTACCAGAGGGCCTCGGACGGGCAGACGGACGCGCACATGGGGGTGAGCCCCTCGGAGGTGCGGTCGTAACACATGTCGCACTTCATCATCTGGTCGATCTCGACCATGTACTTGGGGACCCCGAACGGACAGGCGTTGACGCAGTTGGAGCACCCGATGCACCGCGGCTTGAGCGACGACTGCACGACCCCGTCCTCGGTCTGCTTGATCGCGTCGGCGGGGCAGACCTCGGCGCAGGTCGGGTCCTCGCAGTGCATGCAGACCATCGGCACCGTCTGCACGGTCGAGCCTCGGTCGACGTGGTCGAGGTGGATCATCGACTCGCCGCGGTGGGTGCTGCATTCGCCGCACGCTGCCACGCAGGCGTTGCAGCCGATGCAGCGGCTCTGGTCGATGACGAACACGACGTCGTCGCGGTCGGGGGTGAGCTCGCCGAGATCGACGCGACCCGGTGCTCCGATCCGGGCTCGCGGGGCATCGACGAGCAACGGCAGAAGACGTCGTCCACCGTTCGGATGAGTGCTTCCGAGCTCAGGCACGAGGCGCTCCGTCAGTCAGGTCGGTGTCGCGGGTGTCGGTGATGTCGCGGCGTTCCCCGAGCCGTTCGATCTGCACGGCGGCGACCTTGTACTCCGGGATCTTCGAGATCGGGTCCAGCGCACGGTTGGTGAGCTGGTTCGCCGCCTGCTTGCCCGCCCAGTGGTACGGGATGAACACCGTGTCCGGGCGGATGGTCGTCACGACGCTCGCCGGTGCATCCATCGAGCCACGACGTGACGTGACCCGGACGATGTCACCGTCGG
>CBDTYW010000069.1:0-14918 GCA_965364735.1 uncultured Nitriliruptoria bacterium | reverse complement strand
GACCCGGTGACCGTCAGGCGACGCCGCGGTGACCGAGGCGGCGCGAGGTCGCGCGGGTGACGTCGAGCAGGTGGCGGGCGCACTCATCGACCTCGGCGCTGAACCGCTGGACCGGGCCGCAGACCGAGATGACGCTGACGACCGCGCCGGTGTGATCGAAGACCGGGGCGGCGACGGAGCCGGCGCCGGCCTGCCGCTCGCCGAGCGAGACGGCGTAGCCGCGGGTGCGGATCTCGGCGAGCTCCTCCTCGACGGCCTTGCGTGAGCTCAGCGTGTCGCTGGTGAGCTTCTCGAGCCGGCCCTGTGCGAAGTAGGCATCACGCAGCTCCGGGGAGAGGTAGGCGAGCAACGCCTTCGAAGACGCGCCGGCGTGCAACGGGAAGGCCGCTCCGAGCTGGACGACCATCTTGATGTCGCGCTGCGGCGTCACCTGCGCGACGTACACGCGCTGCCAACCGGCACGGACCGACTGCGTCGCGGTCTCGTCGGTCAGCGCGACCAGCTCGTGGAGGGCGCTGCGTCCGACGTCCTGCGCGTCGACGGACTCGAGGAAGCTCAGGCCCAGCGTGAGGATCTTGTTGCCGAGGCGGTACCGCCGCGTCTCCTCGTCGACCTCGACGTAGTCCTTGACGCGGAACGAGCTGAGGATGCGGTGCACGACCGCCTTGCTCAGGTCGAGCCGCTCGGCGATCTCCGTGACGCCGAGCTCGGCGCTGCCCGGCTCCGCGAAGAGCGACAACACGTCGAGGGCGCGCTCGACGCCGGCGATCGTCTGGGTCTGCTCGGTCATGAGAACCTCCATCCAGTCAGTGGAACAGTGTCACAGATCAACGAGCGTGAGCAACCAACCTGCCACGGCCGTCGGGTCGGTCAGCGGGGCGTCGTGGTCGGCGTCGATCACATCCACGGCGGTCCCGGCGGCGTCAAGGCGGGCTCGGGTGGCGGCGCAGGGGTACGTCGCGGGGGTCTGGGTGCAGAACAGGAAGCGCTGCTCGAGGCCGAGCGCGGCGGGGTCGTCGAGCACGAGCGGATCGAGACCGACGTTGCTCCACTCGGGGCGCAGTCGCTCGGCGGTCCAGGGATCCGGGTGGGCCCAGGGCGCGATCCGGAGATCACGCGGCGGCGCCGGCGCGTCGGGGTGCAGCGACGACATCAGGTCGAACGCGGTCTCGCCGGGAGCGGGGACGGCGGCGTCGATCATGGCGAGCATCCGAAGCCGCGGGGCGAGGTGCTGGCTCGCCGCGCGGGCGATCATGCCGCCCTGCGAGTGGCCGGCGAGGATCACGTCGGTCAGGTCGTGCATCTCGACGAACGTGACGAGGTCTGCGACGAGATCGCCCAGACCCAGCCGTGCGTCGTCGTCGCCGGAGCGCTCCCCCGCGCCCCGCAGCGACGGGGCGAGTACGACGTGGCCCTCCGCCGCGAGCAACGGTGCGACACGCGACCACGACCATCCCCCGCGGAAGGCGCCGTGGATCAGGAGGAACGTCGACCCGGTCACGACGGACCGCGATCGTCGAGGACGACGTCCATGAACTCGCGGGCGTAGGTGCCCTCGTAGCGGGCCATGTCGACGTGCTCGGTGAGCCCGCCGATCAGGTCGGCGTAGACGGGTATCTGCACCATCGCCTCGTAGTCCGCGATCGTCGCGAAGACGCGGAGGTTGGTGAAGTGCGTCGGGTCGTCGATCCCGCGGATCAGCGACCGCGAGACGAAGCCCGGCTGGGCGCGGAGGAAGGCCTCCATGTCCGCGGACTTCGCGATGTAGGCGTCGGCGTGCGCGCCAGCGTCGATGGTCCAGGCCTGGCTGACCACGATCTGCACGGCGTTCTCCCTGATCGGTTGACGTGCCCGTCCGGAGCGGGTTCCCTCCAACGGAACGACGTTCCACTAATGAAGTGTGCACCATGGAGTCCAGTTCCGCAGGCCTGCAGACCAAGACCATCACGGACTTCGTCGCCGAGGCCCCGAACGAGGACGTCATGGCCCTGTGGGAGGCGTTCTGGGGAATCCTGACGGAGATCAAGGACCGCGTCACGGCGATCATGCCCGTCGATCCGCACCCCTCGAGCGCCGCGTGGAGCGACTACGTCGTCGGCGACGGCGCGTACGAAGGCTCGCTGAACACCTACACCGGCGAGCAGATGGAGTGGTTCGTCCACTCCTGGATCGGCAACCGCAAGGCGTCGATCCTGGACATGAACATCAACATCTGGCTCGGCCCGCACATCGACGTGCCGCACCTGTGCCTCGTGTTCGGGACCATCCCGCGCCCGTTCCACTACTCCGACTTCATCGCGCGCAAGGACCTCGTCGCGAACGCCGACTACCTGGAGCGCTACTACGAGGACGAGAACGCCCACTCGCTCGAGTTCGGCTCGGACGAACGCTTCACCTGGTCGGTCTCACACGGGGCCTACATGCGCGCCGTCGCCTCGCCGGTCGCGTACTCGTACTGGACCGAGCGCGACGACGCCGAGATCATCGACGTCCTGCGCGAGCGCGTCATGGGTCGCTTCGAGCGCTGGCTGCAGCTCGTCGACCGCGCCGAGGAGGTCCCGGAGCCCGAGCGCGCCGCCCTGAGCGCGCGCGATCACTACGTCCGCGAGAACTGCTACCGGCGCGACCCGATGAACGCGCTGAGCGCGAAGTTCATCGGCCAGGAGATGGTCGACCAGCTGGTCGATCTCCGCCTCGGCAAGCAGCAGATGGAAGAGTCTGCGCGACGTTGACCGCTTGATGTCTGACAGATACAGTTTTTTCGGTACGGCGTTCCACTGAACGGAACATGCAATCGTGAGCGGGCCCCTCCAAGGACTCAAGGTCATCGACGCTTCGAGCGTCCTGGCCGGGCCGCTGTGCGCGCAGATCCTCGGGGACTTCGGCGCCGACGTCATCAAGATCGAGCACCCGCAGAAGGGCGACTCCTTTCGCACGCACGGCGCCGTCAAGGACGGCGTCGGGCTGTGGTGGAAGATGCTCGCGCGCAACAAGCGCTGCCTCGGCCTCTACCTCGGTGACCCTGACGGCGCGGCGATCTTCCGCGAGCTCTGCGCGGACGCCGACGTGCTGATCGAGAACTTCCGGCCGGGCACGTTGGAGCGCTGGGGCGTCGGCCCCGAGGTCCTGCACGCCGACAACCCCGGCCTCGTCATCACCCGGGTCACCGGCTTCGGTCAGACCGGCCCCTATGCGAGCCGACCCGGCTTCGGGACGCTCATCGAGTCGATGTCGGGCTTCGCGCACGCGACCGGTGAGGCCGATGGCCCCCCGACGCTGCCGCCGCTCGGCCTCGCGGACTCCATCGCCGGGATCACCGCCGCCAACGCGACGATGATGGCGCTCTACCACCGCGACGCCGAGACGGATGCCGACGGTTCCGGCATGGGGCACGGCCAGGTCGTCGACGTCTCGATCCTCGAGCCCCTGACGACCGTGATGGGCCCGCACCTGATCACGTACGACCAGACCGGGATCATCCAGCAGCGCACCGGCAACCGCTCGCAGAACAACGCCCCGCGCAACACCTACAAGACCAGCGACGACCGCTGGGTCGCGGTGTCCGCCTCGGCCAACTCGATCGCCGAGCGCGTCATGCGTCTGGTCGGACGACCCGAGATCGCCGAGGCCGAGTGGTTCCAGTCCGGCGCCGAGCGGGCCCGCAACGCCGACGTGATCGACGAGGCCGTCGGCTCGTGGATCGCGAAGCACGACCGCGCCGAGGTCATGCGCGCGTTCGCCGAGGCGGACGCCGCCGTGTCACCGATCTACGACGCGTCGGAGCTGATCGAGGACGAGCACGTCGTCGCGCGCGGCATCGTCACGAGCGTCCCCGACCCGGACTTCGGCGAGGTCCGGATGCAGAACGTCCTCTTCGGCCTGTCCGAGACGCCGGGCGAGATCCGCTGGACCGGACGCGCCCTCGGGGCCGACACCGACGAGATCCTCGACGCCGCCGGCATCGCGCCGGACCGCGTCGCGGACCTGCGCGCGCGGGGGGTGATCGCATGACCACGCCCCTGCTGCGCAGCCACCTCTACGCGCCCGGCTCCAACGAGCGCATCCTGGCGAAGGTCCTCGACGCCGGCGCCGACGCCGTGATCCTCGACCTCGAAGACGGCGTCGCAGCGTCCGCCAAGAACGCCGCCCGCGACAACGTCGCCGCCCTGATCGCCGAGCGTTCCGGCGACGCGGCCTGCGAGCTGCACGTCCGCGTCAACCGCCACGGCGACGGTTGGAGCCGCACGGACCTCGAGGCCGTCGTGCAGCCGGGCCTCTCGTCGCTGCGCCTGCCGAAGTCCGAGTCCGCCAGCGCCATCGCCGAGGTCGCCGCGCTGATCTCCGAGCTCGAGGCCGCCGCTGGCATGACCGTCGGCACCGTCCGGCTCGGGGCGCTCGTCGAGAGCGCGCTCGGCGCGGTCCGGATCCCGGAGCTCGTGTCGGCCCCCCGCGTCGCCCAGCTCTCGTTCGGCTCCGTCGACTTCCTCGCCGACCTCGGCGCACGGGGCGGCGGCCACGGTCTCGCCACCGCGACGACGCGCGGGATCATGGTCCTGCACAGCCGCGCCGCCGGGATCGCCGCACCGGTCGACAACGTGCACACCCGCCTCGACGACCTCGACGAGCTGCGCGCCGAGTGCGTCCGCGGCCGCGACCTCGGCTTCTTCGGCAAGGGCGCGATCCACCCGAAGCAGCTCGACGTCATCCACGAGGTCTTCGCGCCGACGGCTGAGGAGCTCGAGTGGGCGCACCGCGTCAACGACGCGTTCCTCGCCGCCGAGGCCGAGGGCATCGCCTCCATCACCGTCGACGGCGAGTTCGTCGACCCCGCGGTCGTGGCACGTGCCACCGGCCTCCTCGCCCTCGCCGACCGCTGAGACCATGAACGGAGCCGCCGTGTCCGACCACGTCGCTGCCCTGACGAGCAACGCCCTCCTCGACGCGCTCGCGTCCGGGCTGCAGGTCCACGATCTCGCGCGCCCGTACCTGCCCGGCATGCCGCAGTCCCCGAACCATCCGGAGTTCCGGATGACGATGCCGCGCCGCCACGGCGACGCGTATCGCGCCGACGGCACCTCGGCCGCCAACGACCTGCTCGTCACCGGCACCCACGTCGGCACCCACATCGACGCGCTCGGTCACCTCTCGCTGCAGGACGAGCTGTACGGCGGCTCCAGCGCGCTGGAGGCCCAGCGTGGCGGGCGCCTCGCGACCCACGGGATCGACGCGGTCGACCCGATCGTCGCCCGTGGTGTCATGCTCGACATCCCGAAGCTGCACGGCGTCGACGCGCTGTCCGGCGGCACCGAGATCACCGTCGAGGACCTCGAGGGTGCGGTCGCGGCGCAGGGCACCGAGATCCGTCCCGGCGACGTCGTCATCGTACGCTCGGGCTGGGGCGTCCACTGGAGCGACCGTGTCACCTACCAGGGTGGAGAGGTCGGGGTCCCGGGCGTGTCCGAGGCCGGCGCCACCTGGCTCGCCAACCACGAGGTCCGCGCTGCGGGCGCCGACACGATCGCGTTCGAGATGCTGCCCGCAGGAGCCGGCCATGCGCTCCTCCCCGCGCACCGCGTCCTGCTCGTCGAGCGCGGCATCAACATCATCGAGACGCTTGCGCTCGAGGACTTCGCGCCGCTCGGGATCCACGAGTTCCTGTTCGTCGCCTCGCCGCTGAACCTCGTCGGTGCAACCGGCTCGCCCGTGCGTCCGCTCGCCATCGTCGAATCCTGACGCCGCGGGGTTCGCCCTCGTGCCCGACCGCAGCCGGACCTTCACATGACCGACCGCACGCTCGTCCAGACGCTGGCCGCGTTCGCCGCCGCCCACGCCGAGCACGACGCGCTGCCCACGTCGGTCGCCGTGTCCACCCGCCAGCGGATCCTCGACGTCGTCGGGCTCTGCGTCGCGTCGGTCCCGTTCGACACGTCGAAGGCCGCGCTCGACCTGATCGAGGTCATGGGCGGGGTCGGCAGCGCGTCGGTGATCGGCTCGGCGCAGAAGGTCCCGGCCGCGTCGGCCGCGTTCGTCAACGGCGTCCTCGCGCACAGCCTCGACTACGACGACACCCACCTCCCCTCGATCCTGCACCCGTCCGCCTCGATCGTCCCCGCCGCGCTCGCCGCCGGCGAGGACGCAGGCGCGACCGGCGGCCAGGTTGTCGCCGCGACCGCCGTCGGCATCGAGATCTGTGTCCGCCTCGGCATGGCCGGCTACGACCGCGAGACCAACAACTCGCTGTTCTTCGAGTACGGCCAGCACGCCACCTCGATCTGTGGCGGGCTCGCATCAGCCGCCACCGCGGCGCTGCTGTACGGGGTCGGTGCTGACGGGGTCGCGAACGCGATGGGCGTGGCGGCGTCGATGTCGTCGGGGATCATCGAGGCGAACCGCACCGGCGGCACCGTGAAGCGGCTGCACTGCGGCTGGGCGGCGCACGCCGGGATCATGGCTGCGCAGCTCGTCGCCCGCGGGTTCACCGGGCCGCCGACGGTCCTTGAAGGCGAGTTCGGGTTCTACCAGGCGTGGATCAACGGGCGCTTCGACGCATCCGCGATCACCAACGGGATCGCCGATGACGGCTCGATCGCCGCGGACCTTCCCGAGGTCGACGGCGGCTGGTCGGTCCCGGGCATCTTCTTCAAGCCCTACCCGGCGAACCACTTCACCCATGGCGCCGTCGACGTCGCCCTCGAGCTCCGCGCAGCCGGAGTCACGCTCGCCGACGTCGCGCACGTCCGCATCGGCGCAGCCGCGAAGACCGTCCGCACCATGGGCCGTCCGATCGAGCAGAAGCGCAACCCCGAGTCCGGCTACCACGCCAAGTTCTCCGGCCCGTACGTCTTCGCCGCAGCGCTCGCAGGCGGCGGCGGCCTCGGCCTCGGCCTCGACGACTTCTCCGACGACGCGGCCCTGCGGCCGGACGTCCGCGACCTGATGCAGCGCATCGACGTCGAGGACGACGACCGCGCCGAGGCGATCTTCCCGCACCAGTTCCCGATGTGGGTCACCACCACGCTGCACGACGGCACGGTCCACGAGCACGAGGTCCTCGCCAACCGCGGCGGCCCCGGCAACCCGCTCACCGACGACGAGCTCGCCGCGAAGTTCGCCGACAACGCCGCCGTGATGCTCGACGCCGACGAGGCCTCGGCTCTCCGCGCGCGCATCGAATCGATCGCCGACGCCGCAGACGTGCGCGACCTCCTCACCCCGGCCGCCCGGCCGGTCTGAGCCCACGAACCCGGGGCGATGCTCCGGTTCACTGGGTCGCCACCTCACGGACGGCTCCTCCATCCGACGCTCGACGCTCCGACGCACGACCAGCCTGCTCGCGACGCTCGCGGTCGCCACGACCGCGTGCGCCTCCGACACCGAGACGGCCTCGTTCTGCGACGACCTGGTCCTGCTCGCCGAGCAGCCTGCGACCGACACCCCCGAGGCTGCGGCCCGGGTCCGTCCGATCCTCGACCGGCTCGTCGCCAACGCCCCGGACACCGACGACGGACGAGCCGCAGCTCTGCAGATGTCGGTGCTCGCTGACCTCCTCGAGCTGACGTCGTCGCCGCCGGGGACGCCGGACGAGACGAAGGTCTACGTCGCGCGCCTCGACGGGATCATGGCCCGCGCCGAAGGGCTCGACACCGACGCGATCGCGCGCGTGTCCGAGGACTGCGGGATCGCCCCGCCCGATCTCGGCGCCACCAGCGAGCGTGTGCCCGGCTGAGCGTCAGCGCTTGGTGCCCGTCGCCAGCAGGTACGGCATGTCCAAGGCGAAGGTGCCGTCGGTCGCGACGTTGCTCGCCTCCGCGAGGCGCTTGGCCTCCGCGGTGGCCTCGTCGAGCACGCCCTGCTCGCGGAGGACCTCGCGGCTGAGGACCCACGGCCCGGACGCGGAGAACAGGAAGTCGAAGAACCCATCCACATCCGGGAAGCTCCAGCGCAGGTTGCGCTCCTCGGTCTGCAGGTCGACGCCGTGGGCTGCGAACCGCTCCTCGATGTAGCCGGGCTCGCCCCAGGCCATCGGGCTGTCGACGCCGCCCGGCGGCGACGGGAGGTACGGCAGGAACGCCCCGAAGACCGACGCCCCACGCGTGATCCAGGCGCTGACGGCGAGCCGTCCCCCAGGCTTCAGCACCCGGGCCATCTCGGCGGCGACGACGTCGTGGCGGGGCGCGAAGATGTGCGCGAAGCTCGAGGTCACGACGTCGAACGCGTCATCACCGAACGGCAGGTCTTCGGCGTCGGCGCGCCACAGCTCGACCTCGACGCCCGCGGCGTCGGCAGCCGCCCGGGCCACGTCGAACCACGCGTCGGTCTGGTCGATCCCGGTCACGTCCGCGCCCGTCATCGCGGCGGGGATCGTCACCCCTCCCGCGCCCGCGCCCACGTCGAGCACGGCGTCGCCGGGTCCACAGCCCGACGCCGCGACCACCTCGAGCGCGACCGGCGCCAGGCGCTGCCCGACCTGCGGGTAGTCACCGGTGGACCAGGTTGCGTGCAGCCCCGCCCGCACCTGGTCGAGCGTCGTTGCGTCCATGAGCCGCGTTCCTCCGTGGTTCAGCTACGACGACGTCGAACGCCGGACGCCGCGACGAGCAGCATCAGGCCACCGGCTGCAAGGCCACCACCGGTGGACGGCAGCGGGGCGCCACCGCCGACCGGAGCAGCGCTGACCGTCACGACCTGCGTCGCGACTGACGTGTTGCCGTCCGGGTCGGCCACCTGCAGCGTGACGGTGTAGTCACCGACCGCCGCGTAGCTGTGCTGGACCGTCTCACCGGTCGCGGTGGCCGTGCTGTCGCCGAAGTCCCATGCGTAGGTGAGCGTCTGGTCATCGGCTGAGGTCGATCCGTCGAACGTGATGGTCTGCCCGACCGTCGCAGCCGCCGGGCGGATGCTCATCCTGGCGACCGGGTCAGCGCCGACGGGCTCGGCCTGGCCGGCCGCGTCGAACTCCGCGCAGCCCGCGTTGGCGGTGAACTTCACCGTCGCGGTCAGGTCGACCGCGCGCTCGATCGTGTCCTCGCCGGACATCGACAGCACCTCGAGGTCGAGGCAGTCGTAGTCGAAGGTCCAGCGCCCGTCGATCCCCTCGGGGTCGTCGAAGTTCTCGAGCCACGGCGTCGCCGCCGCGTCGGAGAAGGTGTTGCGCCCGGCCTCGTCGGTGAACGCCGAGTTGTCACACGCGGCCGTGTCGCACTGCGCGCCGGCCACCGGAGAGGAGTCGAGGTAGTGCTGGGCGGGGTGCACCGCCGTGCCGTTGTTGCCGTAGCCGTGTGCCTCGTCCGTGTACTCGATCAGCAGACCCGGCTCCCACGTGATGGTGCCGCGGTCGGACTGGCCGTAGCCGTCGAGGTCGAAGCCGGCGCGGTCGCGCAGCTCGACGTAGTAGCCGTGGTCCGCCTCGTTCGGCAGGCCCGCGGCGACACGCTTCCACCCGCGCGTGCAGATGGCGGCCGTGCCGGGCTTGCCACAGCCTCCGGGGTACCAGCGGAACTCGTCCGGGTCGGACTCGATGTCGTCGGACCAGATGACCTCACCGTCGACGATCAGCTCCACGTCGTCGATGAACCAGGCCGGACGCTCGAAGGCCGGGTCGGTGCTGTAGGAGAACCGCACGGTCGTCGTCTCACCGGCGTAGTCCGACAGGTCGTAGCTGTCCTTCAGGAACGGCGTCGCGTTGTCGTAGCCGCCGAGCGCGGAGCGGTCGAGCTCCTGCGTGCCGGCATCCCACGATCCGGACTGGCCGGTGAGCGCGTTGTCGGTCTCCGCGTGGCACTGGTTGGAGTTCGGGTTGAACGACGAGCTCGTCGTGTAGCCGTTCTGTGACGGGAGGGACGTGTAGCTGTGCCCGTTGGTCGTCGCGAGCGTGAACGCGTAGTCGAAGTCCCACTCGATGTCCCACGAGCTGGAGAACCGCAGCTCGATGTCCGCGCCGGGCGCGATGTCGGCGAGCTCCGGCAGGTGCAGGTCGAGGTTGCTGGCACCGGTCGGCGAGCAGCCGAAGTCCGAGCCCGCCGTTGACCACCAGACCCAGTCACCGGACGCGCCCTCGGAGAGCGCGTCCTCACCGATCAGGATGCGCTTCGGCAGCTTGACCGCGACGGAGTCGGCGTTGTGGACGTTCTGGTCGCCGTTGGCTGCGCTCAGCGTGTACGGCGTCCCGTCCGGCTGCACCCAGCTGATCTCGCCGGTGTCGACCCTGATCTCGGTCATGTCCGTGACGGTCAGCTCTTCGCCCGGCTGCAAGAAGGTCGGAACCACCCAGCCCATGTCCTGCTTGCTGAAGACGGTGAAGTTCTGCGAGTAGTCCGACGCCATCAGGTTGAAGGTCCGGTAGGTGTCGTAGTCGCTGCCGGAGTTGTAGAAGTCCGGCAGACCGAGGTGGTGGCCGTACTCGTGGCTGATCACCGACGCCGCCTCGAAGACGGTCTCGGGGTTGACGTTGTACGGGCCGACGCGGACCGGGACGGGGATCGCGTCGTCACCCGTCCCGCCGTTCGCGGCGCAGTCGTCGAAGCCGATGCGCAACGCGCTCGTGTAGCACTGCGGGACCTCGGTCACGCTGCGCAGCTGGTCGAAGCTGATGTAGCCACGCAGGCCGGTCTCGGCGTCGGTGTACTGCGCCTCGAGCGACGAGGAGTGCGGCCAGATGTTGTCATAGGGCTCGGCCGGGTACTCGCACAGCACGATCGGGACCTGCGAGCCGCCGTTGCCGCCGCAGCCGACGAACACCAGCATGAAGAAGTCGACGACGCCGTCACGGTCCGAGTCGAAGTCGTTGTAGTCGATGTCCGGGTCGGCGGCGCTGGCCGCGTCGTACACGCCCTTGCCGAGCTGCCCGCAGGCGGAGTCGATCGACGACGCGGTGCCGAGGTCGAACACGGGGTAGTCGCCGCCGTAGTACTCGGTCGTCCCGGGCAGCTGGTACCAGCCGTTGCGGATCCGCTGGTCGAACGCCGGCGGGCCGATCGCGCCGGGAAGGTCGGCGAGCGTGCCGCCGCGACAGGTGCCGCTGTTGGACGCGACGCCCGACGTCCAGCGCATGTCCTCCTCGACCTCGGAGTAGGACGCGGACGCGATGCCGGCCGAAGGGATCGACCCGATCGGGTAGAGCTGACCGAACGACATCTCCTGGTAGAGGTTGATCATCGAGCCCTCGAAGTCCGGGCTGTTGATGATCTCGTCCAGCAGAGCCGGGTCGTTCTTGGCCTGTGGGAGACGGTCGACCCAGTTCACGGGGATGATCGGGAACGGCTTGTCACCGAAGCGCGAGGTCTCGAAGTCCCCGCTGGGCGGGATGACCTTCGGACCGTGGGACTCCGAGGTGAGCGCGTCGCCGACGTAGCCGGTGTAGGTCATCGTCGCGGTCGCGGAGAGGTCCTTCCAGACGACGCGCGGGTCCTGGCCCGTCGAGTCGACCTGCCCCGTGCCCACGAGCGTGTGGATCGCCGGGCCGGACTCGCCAGCAGCGGCGACCGAGGGGATCGTCCACGTGATCGTGTCGGCGTTGCGCGCGATCGTGCCGACGTCGCCGAGCGAGACGGCGTCGGTCCAGCTGACGCTCGGCGCGCTCGGAAGTGTGACCTCGACGTTCTGTCCGGGCAGAGCCGTGTGGTTCTCGACGAAGACGCGGAAGGTGTAGCTGTCGCCGGGCTTGACCCAGCCGGTCGAGGACGCGAAGGAGTTGTGCACGATCAGGGTGGTGGTCGGGTCGACGACGGTGGCTGCTGCGCGCGCGACCTCGCCCTGTGACTGCCCGGCGTGGACGACGTCGGTGAGCGCGACGGCGTAGGTGCCTGCGTCGAGGCCCGTCGTCGCGAGCGCGGGCAGCGTCTGGCTGAACGTCCCGTCGGAGCCAGCGCTGAACGGCCCGAACGCGCTCACGGTCGCGCCGCTGGGCGCGATGAGCGAGAGGTTGAACGTGACAGGGACGCCCTGGATGTCCAGACCGGCGAGCTGCCCGATGGTGCCGGACGCGGTGAGCGCGTCGCCGGCACGGAAGCCGTGCTGGCCCGGCACGTCGTTGATCGTCATCACCGCACCGAAGGGCACGCCAGCGTGGTCGACCAGAATCTGCTCAGGCGTGGGCATCGCGCCCTGCTGAGCGAGCGCGGACATCCCGGGCGCGGCGAAGAGCGCCGCGGAGGTCAGGACGATGATGGCAGGACGAAGTCGGCGCATTGCGTGCTCCGGGGTGACGCTGGTACGGGCGTGCGGAGGATGGGCCCCGGACACGATGTCCCGCACGGGAACACCCTGACCCTAGGCGTTCACGCGTGCGCCGACGAGGTGGCCGGCACAGATGCGCGGCCTCGGCGCACGCGTGTCAGCTCGGACGACGCTGGTACGCGCCGATCGGGTCGCCGGCGACCGCGCCGTCGGCGAGGATCTGCTGGCCGCGGAGCCAGACGTCGTCGATGCGGCCGACCAGCGTGTGGCCCTCGAACGGCGTGTACTCCTGGGTCGAGAGCGAGTCCTCGGCACGGACGGTGAACTCGAGGGTCTCGTCGATCAGGACGATGTCGGCGTCGAACCCGACGGCGAGCTGGCCCTTGCTGTTCAGGCCGTAGCGCTCGGCGGGGTTCTTCGCGACCAGGTCGGCGATGCGCCCGAGCGGGACGTCGTTGGCGAGCGCGCCGGTGACCATGCCGCTCAGCAGGTACTCGGTCCCTCCGAAGCCGGACTTCGCGAGGAAGACGTCATCGGGGTGCTCGGCGTCGAACTTCATCTCCTCGCGGCAGCACGCGTGGTCGCTGACGACCCAGTCGATGTCGCCGTCGCGGACGGCCTGCCAGAGGCGCTGACGGTCCGACTCGGCGCGCAGCGGCGGGTTCACCTTGCCGCCGGGAGTCGCCGTCTCGTAGGTCGCGAGCAGATGGCCGATCGTGACCTCACGACGGAAGTCGACGTGCGGGAACGTGGCCCGCATGAGCAGCGCGGCCTCGATCGCAGCGGCGGACGTGAGGTGCAGGAGGTTGATCTTGGGCAGGCCCGTCGCGTGGGCGAGGTAGGACGCGATCGTGATCGCGAGGCCCTCGGAGTGCGGCGGACGCGACGCCGAGTACGCCTCGAGCCCGGTGAGCGTGCCTTCGTCCTCGACGAGCTTCGTGTAGGCGCGCATGATCTCGGCGGTCTCGCAGTGCAGCGACAGCGACAGCTGCTCGGCGATCTCCGGGCGTTCCTCGCGGACCTTCTGCAGACCGCGCATCACGAACTCGAAGTGGGCGAAGTCATAGGACTCACCCTCCGGCGTCATCAGGAACGAGGACTGGTCGGTGGACCGACCGTGCAGGCCGTGGCTGCCGTAGAACATGAAGATCTTGAACGAGGCGATGCCGAAGTCGTCCACGATCGAGCCCAGCTCATCGATGTGGGCGTTGGACATCGGCGCGACGTGGAATGCGTAGTCGACGTGGCTGCGGCCCTCGGTGAGCGCGAAGACCTTCGGCATGAACTCCGCGTAGGGACCGCCCTGGTTCAGGTAGTACTGGCCGGTGCGGATGTAGTTGATCGCGGTGGTGACGCCGCCCTGGGCGCTCGCCTGCGACTCCGTCGCGGTGTCGATGTCGAGCGGGTTGTAGATCCCCCAGTGCTGGTGCGCGTCGACGCAGCCCGGGAAGGCGAGGCGACCGCGGCCGTCGACGGTCGTCGTACCGTCCGGGGCGGAGATCCCCGCGCGGACCTCAGCGATCACGCCGTCGGAGACCAGGATGTCGACGGACTGCGGGTCGTCCTGACCAGGCAGCACGGCGCGGATGTTGGTGAACAGCGTGGACGTCATCGTCGCTCCCGGCGCGCTCGCGGCGCGACCTCCGTCACGCCTGCACGCAGGGTACGCGCCAGTCCGCTCAGCGCAACGCCGTTCCGCTCAAGGGAACGGCATCCCGTCCCGGCCGATGGTCGCGACGAGCGACGCGAGCAGCGCGACGCGCGGCACGATGCTGTCGAGGTCGAGCCACTCCGAGGGCGCGTGGTCATCGCCGCCGATCGGTCCGAGCCCGTCGATGGTGGGCACCCCGATCGAGGCCGTGGTGTTCGCGTCAGCCGCTCCCCCGGTGGCGGCGTCGGTGACCTCGAAGCCCATCGCGGCCGCGTCGGCGACGACGCGCTCGACGAGCGCGGCGACGACCGGCGTGCGCTCCATGGGCGGCGAGGACGAGATCGTCCGGACCACCACCTCGACGCCCGCCACGTACGCGGTCGTCGCGACCCGGGTGACCTCCGCCAACGCCTCGTCGAACACCTCGCCCGTCCACGCACGCAGATCGACCTCGACACGCCCCGCGTCCGGGATGATGTTCGGCCGACGACCGGCGGACACGACCCCGCAGTTGACGGTCACACCGTCCCACCGACCGTTCAGCGCTTGCAGCTCGACGATCGTGTGCGCAGCCTGCAGCGCGGCATGGATGCCCCGCTCCGGCTCGATCCCGGCATGTGCCGCGCGGCCCGTGATCGCGATCTCGAGATCGGCCGCGCCCTTGCGGGCCGAGACGATGTCCCCGTTGGCGCGTGCGGCCTCCAGGCACAGCGCGACGTCGCAGCTGCGGGCGATCTCGGCGAGGGCCTCGCGCGACGATGGCGAGCCGATCTCCTCGTCGGGGGTGCAGACGAGGACCAGCTCAGCGATCCCGTCGAGACCGATCTCCTGCAGCGCATCGCCGGCGATGATGGCAGCGGCGATCCCGGACTTGTCATCGCAGACGCCGGGGCCATGGGCGATCGTGCCCTCGATCGAGAACGGTCGGCGCGCAGCTTCCCCCGTGTCGAAGACGGTGTCGAGGTGGGCCATCATCAGCACCGTCGGCCCAGACGGGTCGCGACCCGCGATGCGCGCTTCGAGCAGCGGGCCCACCGCGTCGACGTCGACCGGCGCGAGGTCGTGCAGCGTCACGTCCCAGCCACGGGCGTCG
>CBDTYW010000068.1:0-14928 GCA_965364735.1 uncultured Nitriliruptoria bacterium | reverse complement strand
GCGGCCTCGACGATCGGCTGGACGACCGGCACGTCGACGATCTGGGCGGAGTCGAGGAGTCCGTCCGCTGCCGCAGGGCCCACCGCCATCGTCGTCGCGATGGCGACGGTCGAGAAGATGCTGAGCAGGCGACGGCGATGCATGAGGGGGCTCCCGATGGGTCTGTGGACGGCACACTCATGGCATCGTCACGTTCCGCGATGAACTAGTTACTTTTGGTCACATACGGGACGAAATCGTGCAGTCAGCGCGCGAAACGCACGCGGGCGGGCGGTGGGGGCGCGAAATCCAGCCTCAGGACCCGCCGTGCTGCCGTTCGGCCCGCTCGAGCGCCCCCTGCGCGGTCTCCCAGCTCGACATCAGCTCGCTCGCGCGATCCTTCGCCTCGGCGTGCGCCGCCACGAGCTCCTTGACCTTGACCTCGTCGTCGTACACGCCGGGGTCAGCGAGCTGGCGGTTCAGCTCCGCGACCTTGGCCTCCGCTGCCGCGAGATCCCGCTCGACCTGCTGGACCGTCTGGCGGAACGGCTTCACCGCCTGACGGAACGCGGCCTCGCGACGCTTGCGCTCCTGCGGGGTCTCGACCGGCGCAGCCGGCTTGGACGCCTTCGTGGCGGTCTTCGCCGGGGCGGCCGTCTCGGTGACCGCGGCTGCCAGCGCGTTCGACCGCATCGACACCTCGCCGCGCGTCGCCGCCAGGGGGGCTTCGCCCTTGGAGTGGAGGTAGTCCTCGTAGCTCCCGGGGAAGACCTGCACCCGACCGTCCGCGACCTCGACGACGGTGTCGACGACGCCGCGCAGCAGATGCCGGTCGTGGCTGATCAGCACGACGGTGCCGGGGTAGGCGTCCAGCGCGTCCTCGAGCACGTCGCGGCTCGCGATGTCGAGGTGGTTCGACGGCTCGTCGAGGCACAGCAGATTCGCGGACCGGGCGATGATCTTCGCGAGCGCGAGCCGGCTGCGCTCACCGCCGGAGAGGACCGCGACGAGCTCCTCGACGTGGTCGCCGGTGAACCCGAACGCCCCGAGCATCGTCCGGTGGTTCGTGCCGCGGTGCTCCTCGGGCAGGCCGTCGCGGAACTCCGCGAGGACGGTGCGGTCCAGGTCGAGGTGCTCGACCTGGTGCTGCGCGAAGAACGCGACCTCGACGTTGTGGCCGAGCACGGAGCCACCTCGGTCCGCCTGCTCGAGACCGAGCAGGATCCGCAGCAGCGTGGTCTTGCCGGCGCCGTTCGGTCCGACCAGCGCGACCTTCTGTCCGCGTTCGAGGACGAGGTTCGCGTGGTCCCAGATGACGCGGCCGTCGTAGGACTTCTTCGCGTCCTTGAGCTCGGCGACGATGCGCCCCGCCCGGCCCGGCTCCGCGAAGTTGAACTTCGGCCGGAACTCGGTGCGGTCGTCGACCAGGATGCGCTCGACCTTGTCCAAGGCCTTGATCCGGCTCTGGACCTGGTTGGACTTCGTGGCCTTGTAGCGGAACCGCTCGATGAACTGCTCGGTCTTGTCGATCTGGCGCTGCTGGTTCGCGGCGGCGCGCTCGATCGTCGCGATCCGCTCCTCGCGCTGCTCGACGAAGGCCTGGAAGTTGCCGACGTACTCGTCAGCACGTCCTCCGAGCAGCTCGACGACGCGGTTCGCCACGTTGTCGATGAAGTCACGGTCGTGGCTGACGAACAGGACCGCGCCCGCGTGCGACGTCAGCGTGCGTTCCAGGAAGTCGATGGACTCGAGGTCAAGGTGGTTGGTCGGCTCGTCGAGCACGAGCAGGTCCGGCTGCTGCAGCAGCAGCTTCGCCAGCGCCGCGCGCATCATCCAGCCACCGGAGAGCGTGCTGATCTCCTGGTGGATGTCGTCGGGCGCGAACCCGAGGCCGGAGAGCAGGCGGTGGGCCTCGCCTTCGGCCTCGTAACCGCCGAGCGTCGAGAAGCGATCCTGGAGGTCGCCGTAGCGCTCCATCAGCTCGTCGTGGTGCTCGCCCGCATCGATCCGCTTCTCGATGGCGCGCATCTGCACCTCGATGTCGTGGATCTCGCCGCGGCCACGCATGACCTCCTCGATGACGCTGCGTCCGGGCTCGTGGACGACCTCCTGCGGGAGGTGGCCGATCGTGGCCTCCTTCGTCCGGTGCACAGTCCCGCTGGTCGCGTTGCGCAGGCCGACCGCGATGTCGAGCATCGTGGTCTTGCCGGCGCCGTTGGAGCCGATCAGCGCGACCCGGCGACCGGGCAGCAGCTGGAGGGAGACGTCGGTGAAGAGCTGGCGGTCCCCTTGGAACATGCCGATCTTCTCGAGCGTGATCATGGCAGGACTCGTCGGGGAGGGAGACGTCGGGAACAGCAAGGGTGCCAGAGCCCGGCGAGGGGCTCGCACCACGAGGTGTCCGGATGGGCGCTCAGAGCCCGAGCAGCGCTTCCGAAACCTCGACGCGCGCTTCGAGCCGCTCCTCCCACCCGACCCGACGCACCCGGTACGGACCGATCGCGAGACCGACCATCGCCGCTGCGATCCGATCGTGGACGGCCCGCTCCCCGTAGCGGCCGATCACCAGCACCTCGAGCTCGTCCGCCCAGTGGCGGGCCACCGGGGACGACTCGTCGGCCCCGTCCACCGTGCACCGCAGGTGCGCCACGAACCGGGAGAGATCGTCCACCTGGTGGCCCAGACCTGCGTCGTCGAGGTCGATCACCGCCGTGAGGCGCCCGGCCGCTCCGAGCACCTGAGCGGCATGGAGATCCCCGTGGATCGCGACCGGGGGCGTCGACGCCGCTTCACGGGTGGCGATCGTGGCCACGATCGCGTCGATGCGGGCAGGATCGACCGCACCGATCACCCGCAGCCGACCGGCGTTGCCGGACACCGCGTCGAACGGCGCGGGGCGCTTCACGGCGGTGTCGACCTGCACGGTGGAGAGCTCGTCGGACAGGTCGAGCACCGCCTGGGGCGGCGGGAGCTTCCTCGGCGTCTTGCGGACGAGCTCGCGAAGATCTCGACCCGGCGCGTCGTCGAGCACGAGCAGGCCGTGCGCGGGCGCCCCGTGCAGCACCGACGGAACGCGATCGAGCGCCCCGTAGGCCCGGTGCAGGGCGATCGCCTGCTCGGAGCGGGAAGGACGCAGCACCTTGCACCAGGCCCGCCGCCCGCGCGACAGGTCGAGGCGGACGACGGCGCGCTGCATCATCTGGTAGCGGATCTGGCGGATCCCGACGACCTTCGCGCCGAGCAGCCCGGACATCAGGGCTCGGTCGTGCGTCATGCGCAGCCCCGGAAGCGACGGATCGTCGAGATGGAGGAACACCGAGAACGCGATCCCGTCGATGACGATCTGCGTGACGCCGCGCAGGGCCTTGTCCTGTGCGACCGCCACGACGTTCTTGCGCCCCTCCGACGTCTCGAGCTTCCACATCATCCGAAGATGCTTGCCCGGACGGTGCTGGATCTGGGTGACGCTTCCGCTGAGCAGGTCCGGGCCGGGGCCCACTGCGGCGCGCACCGCGCGCTTGCCCAACGGAGAGAACAGCACGTCCTTTGCCCGCTGCAGCTCTGCGTCGTCCACGTCGTCTCCCCTCGGGCGACCCGGTGTCGTTCCCTCGTACGGCAGCACCGTAGAGTGCGGAGCATGCATCTTGTCTCGATCTCCAACCTGTCCAAGGCCTACGACGACCATGTTCTCTTCGAGGACGTGTCGTTCGGCCTGACCACCGACGACCGGGTCGGCATCGTCGGCGCCAACGGCGCCGGCAAGTCGACGCTGCTCCGGATCCTCACCGGTGAGGAGGTCCCGGATTCCGGCGACGTCGTCTGGACCTCCGGTGCCCGCGTCGCCTACCTCGAGCAGCGCCCCGACCTCGGCACCGGGACGGCGCTGGAAGCCGTCATGGGCACGAGCGACCTCGGCGTCCAGCAGCACGAGGCCGAGGCGATGCTCTCGGTGATGAACGTCGCGCTGGACATGCCCGTTGATGCAGCCTCCGGCGGCCAGCGCCGTCGGGTCGCGCTCGCGAAGACCCTCGTCTCCCCCGCGGACCTGCTCATTCTCGACGAGCCGACCAACCATCTCGACGTCGACACCGTCGAGTGGCTCGAGGACCACCTCAAGCAGCGTCGGGGCGGACTCCTGGTCGTCACCCACGATCGCTACGTCCTCGACCGCCTCGCGACCCGCATGCTCGAGGTCGACGGGGGCGCCGTCCACTGGCACGAGGGCGGCTACGCAGACGTCCTGGAGAACCGCGCGATCCGAGAGACGCAGGCCCGCTCGTCGGACCGTCGTCGCGCGAACCTCGCCAAGACCGAGCTCGCGTGGCTGCGACGCGGCCCCAAGGCCCGCTCGTCGAAGCCGAAGTTCCGCATGGAGCAGGCCCACGCGATGCAGGAGTCGACGCTCGCGGACGGTCCGGCGCAGCTCGACCTCGGCACGGGGCGTGTCCGCCTCGGCAAGAAGGTCATCGCCGCCGACGAGGCGACCTTCGCCTACCCGGACCCGGCGGACCCGTCCTCGTTGGGGCCGGACATCATCCGGAGCTTCACGAACCTGATCGGCCCCGGCGACCGCATCGGCATCGTCGGTCCCAACGGCGCCGGCAAGACCACGCTCATGCGGATGCTCACCGGTGAGCTCACCCCGACCTCCGGCACCGTCGAGCGCGGCCCGACCGTTGCGCTCGGGATCTACGAGCAGGAGTCGACGATCCCCCCGGGCAACGTCACCGCGCTGTCGACGCTGCTCGACATCGGCTCGCACATCCCGCTCGCGAACGGCGAGACCCTTCCCGTCGAGCGTCTCGCGGAGCGCTTCGCGTTCGACGGACGCCTCCTGCGCCTGCCGATCAGCCGGCTGTCCGGCGGTGAGCGTCGTCGGCTCGCGCTGCTGCACATCCTCGTCGAGGCCCCCAACGTCCTCGTCCTCGACGAGCCGACCAACGATCTCGACCTCGACACCCTGCGCGCCCTCGAGCAGCACCTCGACGGCTTCTCCGGGACGCTCATCGTCGCGAGCCACGACCGCTACGTGCTGGACCGCCTCACCGACCGGCTCCTCGTGGTCCCCGGCGACGGCACGGTCCACCAGGCGCTCGACTGGGACGACCACCGCGACCGTCAGCTCGCCCGCGTCGCCGCCCCGACCCGCGCACAGATCCGCAGCGACAACACGGTCGTGGACAACAAGACCCGCCAGGCTCGCCGCAAGGAGGTCAACCGCCTCGAGAAGCGGTTGGTCAAGCTCGACAAGGAGCGCAAGCGCCTCGAGCAGGCCATCGCCGACGTCGGCGCGGACTACGAGGCCGCGGCCAAGCTCACCACCGAGCTCGACGCCGCTCGTACGGAGATCGATGCGGCCGAGGAACGCTGGCTCGAGCTCTCCGAGGACTGATCGATCGCCCTCGGCTGAACCCTCAGCTCAGGGGCTGACCCAGACACAGAGGCGCTCGCCCCGATCCCGGGCCTGGCTGGCCATGTGGATCAGCTCCGTCAGCAGCGACGCTGCGTCGACCGTCTTGCAGCCGAGATCCTCGACGAGCAGCGCCACGAGCTCCGGGCCACGATCCGGGTCGACGTCCGCGAGCCCAGCGGTGGCGGCGTCCGAGAAGACCTGCACCCACGGCTCGTCCGCGTCACCGATCGTCTCGATCTCGTCGTAGACGTCCGGTCCGACGGCTGCCGGAAGGAATCGCATCATGGCGTCGGGGAAGGCATAGGTCCACTGGAGCACCCCCCGACCTCCGGGCTGGTCCTCGGTGGGAGCCCCCACCGCCTCGCGAGACGTCGAGTACCAGCTGGTCAGCGTGGGCATGAACCCCTCCGAAGGTGTGAGGGTCAACCTGCGGGCAGGATAGATCCGAACCATCATCGACTCCAGCAACCGACACCATGTCCCCACCGCCACCCCACGAGCGAGACCCCTCATGTCGAACCCCGTAACCCAGCTGCTCGACACGATCGCCGAGGGCAGCGTCGTGGGCTCGTTCTCGAAGCTCGGGATCAAGCTGCGACGCCGCATCACGGACTGGACGCCGCTCGGCCAGCTCGACCTTCGCGGCCGCACCGTCCTGGTCACCGGCGCGAACTCGGGCCTCGGCTACGCGATCGCCGAGCAGTGCGCCCGCAACGGTGCCGACCTGCGGATCCTCGTCCGTTCCGAGTCCAAGGGCCGCGACACGCTCGACCGCATCCGCGAGGCCATCGGCCCGGTGGGTGCTGGGGCCATCACGATGGGCTACGGCGTCGCCGACCTCGCCGACTTCAGCTCCGTGCGCGCGTTCGCCGAGGAGTTCATGGCGAACGAGACCCGCCTGGACGTGCTCATCAACAACGCCGGAGCCATGTTCCCCGAGCGGACCCAGGTCGAAGACGGGATCGAGAAGACCATCGCAGTCCACGTGGTCGGCCCGTTCATCCTCACCTCCGCACTCCTCCCGATCCTCAGCGACCGGCCCGCCGACGACCCGTCGCGCGTCATCACGATGGCGTCCGGCGGGATGTACGGCCAGAAGCTGTCGGTCCGCCACCTCCAGTCCCCGAAGGACTTCAAGCCTGCGACCGCCTACGCCCGGGCCAAGCGGGCGCAGGTCGTGCTGAACCGGAAGTGGGCCGAGCACGTGACCGGTGGCGACGTCGTCTTCCACGTGATGCACCCCGGCTGGGCCGAGACGCCCGGCGTCGAGGACGCCATGCCGATCTTCAACAAGGTCATGGGCGGTCTGCTTCGCACGCCGCTCGAGGGCGGCGACACCGCGGTGTGGTTGGCCGCGAGCGAGGACGGCGCTGTCCAGCAGGACGGGATCTGGCTCGACCGCGAGGTGCGCGGCGAGCACAAGCTGCCCTCGACGAAGGCGGATCCGGCTGAGGAGGACCTCCTCTGGGACGAGGTCGTCCGTCTCGCCGGTACCGATCCGACGAAGCGCGTCACGGCCTGACCGAAAGCGGGCCGGCACAACGCAGGTGTCGTCTCGCGCACAGATCTCATCCGCCCGGGAAGGTTCGACGCGCCCCGACGCTTGAGTGAGTACACACACCCCCGAGCCACAGGCAACGGTGATGACCGACACCTCCTTCGACATGATCGTGATCGGCGCGGGTCCGGCCGGCGAGAACGCCGCCGACTACGCGGTGAAGCACGGCCTCACGGCGGCGATCGTCGAGAAGGAGCTCGTCGGCGGCGAGTGCTCGTACTGGGCCTGCATGCCCTCCAAGGCGCTGCTCCGCCCCACGGAAGTCCTGGCTGCGGTCGCCCGTGTCCCCGCCGCCGCGGCCGCGGTGACCGGCACCGTCGACGTCGAGAAGGTGCTCGCCCTCCGCGACTCCTTCGCGAGCAACTGGGACGACCAGGGTCAGGTCGACTGGCTGGACTCGGCAGGCATCACGCTCCTGCGCGGTCACGGTCGCATCAGCGGCCCGAAGACCGTCGCGGTGACCGACGAGGACGGCAACGTCGCGACGATCACCGCCAACCGTGCCGTCGTGATCGCCACCGGCACGGGCGCAGCGATCCCGCCGATCGACGGCCTGCGCGAGATCCGTTCGTGGGACTCCCGCGACATCACCTCGGCGAAGCAGGTCCCGGACCGCCTCGTCATCCTCGGCGGTGGCGTCGTCGGCGCGGAGATGGCGCAGGCGTGGGGCCGGCTCGGCTCGACCGTCACCGTCATCGAGGCCGAGGAGCGCATGCTCCCCCGCCACGAGCCGTTCGCCGGCGACGAGCTGCGTTCCGCGTTCGAAGCCGAAGGGATCACGGTGCTGACCGGCAAGAAGATGGTGAAAGCGAACCGCGACGCCGACGACGCGCCGGTCACCGCGGTTCTGGAGGACGGCACGGAGATCACGGGCGATGAGATCGTCGTGGCGGTGGGACGACGTCCGCTGACCGGCGACCTCGGCCTCGACGCCATCGGCGTCGAGCTCGGACGCGGCGGGTTCATCGACGTCGACGAGCACCTGCTCGTCACGGCCCTCGCCGACAACGACTGGCTCTACGTCGTCGGCGATGCGAACGGCCGGGCGCTGCTGACCCATCAGGGCAAGTACCAGGCGCGCCTCGTCGGGGCGCACGCCGCCGGCGTCACGACGGACGAAGCCTGGGCAGACCACCTCGCCGTCCCGGGCGTGGTGTTCACGGACCCGCAGATCGCATCCGTCGGACGCACCGAGGCCGCCGCGCGCGAGGCGGGGCTCGACGTCCGCGTCGTGACCTACAACACCGGACACACCGCAGGTGCCGCCGTGATGGGCAAGGGCATCTCCGGGACCAGCCAGCTCGTCATCAACCGCGCCACCGACACGATCGTCGGTGCGACGTTCATCGGACCCGGCGTCGGCGAGATGCTCCACGCCGCCACCATCGCGATCGTCAGCGAGATCACGATCGCGAAACTCTGGCACGCGGTCCCCGCGTTCCCGACGATGTCCGAGATCTGGCTGCGCCTCCTCGAGGAGACCCTCCAGCCGGAGGGCTGAAGAACGCCCTGACGATCCATCCATCACCGACGTTGTGTCCGCGCTCAGTGAAGCGGGCGACGTGACGCTGCTGACCGCAGCTCGAGACATGCCCGAGAACGACCCTCCGGCGCGCGCTGACAGCACGTAGAGCCTGTGGACAACGTGCTGACACGACCTGTCGTGTCACAGGCACTCCCTACGTTGCACTCATGAAGACGAACGGCAGCGACGACACCACGGACGGGGCAGCAGCCCCGACCGTGGCTGATGCCGTGGACGCTGTTGCCGCTGCGCGTCGCGCCGAGCGAGCCGAGCGGCGTGCGGTCGTGACCAAGTGGCTCGCGCTGCTGGACCTTGCCGACCAGCGCGCCACGATGGCGCTCGACGGGGTCGACCGCGACACCTGGCTGCAGGTCGATCTCGGGCTGCTGCGCTCCGAAGCGCAGCAGGTCGGACGGCTCAGCCAGGTCCGACGCACGATGCCGCTCGTCTGGTCGCGGTTCATCGACCACACGATCTCGATCGCGATGCTCCGCCAGATCGCCTCCGTGTGCTCGTCGATCCCGGTCGATCGGGTTGCGGTCGCGGACCTCGCGGTTGCTGCACGCATCGACATCACGGACCGCGAGTGCGCCTCGGCCGTGATCGACGATGTGGAGCTGATCGCGCACGAGCTCGGACCCGACAACGACGAGGACCACGACGCCCGCGCAGACAACAAGCTGACCATCGACCAAGCGCGCGGGACCGCGTTCATCGGCCTCATCACCCGCAGCACCAGCGACGGCGACAACGTTGCCCCGCAGCTGAACCTCACCGTCACGACCACGCTGGACGCGCTCGCCGGGATCTCGGACGAGCCCGCGATGCTGCTCGCGAACGTCACCGGCGGACGGCTCATGGCCTCCGCGAAGACGATCCGACGCTGGACCGAGACCCACGACGCCACCGTCCACCTCGTCGTGCTCGACGAGAAGGGCGAACAGGTCCTCGGGGCTGGCGCGCCGACCCGGTTCTCGCAGGGATGGCTCGACGAGATCGTCCGGGCACGTCACCCGGTCTCGACGTTCCCAGGCTCGCGGGTCCCTCAACAGGTCTCCGACGTCGACCACGCCACCGACTTCACCCCCGGCACCACCCACGTCGACAACCTCGCCCCCGTCGACCGGTCACGGCACGGCCAGAAGTCGCGCGGATGCTGGACGGTGACGCAACTTCCCAACGGCAGCCGCGTCTGGAAGCACACCCGCACCGAATGGACGGCCGAGTCCGCCCCCGTGGGCGCGAAGACCGATCTCGACGACCACCGGGCCGAGCGTCGGAAGCGACGACGAAGGTGACCGGCCGCCAGCTCCGCTGACGGCCCACGCCCCTCACCAAACTGCAGCCCATCGCAGACCGGATCCCTCGATCCGGCTACAGCCATGCGGGGGTGAGCACAGCCTGAACGGATCAGGCGGGCCGGACCGACAGGACGAGCGCACGACGGGCGTCGTCGGTGGTGTTCGGGCCGCTGCCGTGGACGACGTAGCCGTCGTGGAAGCTGGCTTCGCCAGCGCGCAGGCGCAGGTCGACGACGCCGATGACGCGGGCGTGGACCTCGTCCGGCGTCAGCTCGACGCCGTGTCCGGTTGGGTCGCCGGCGAGGGGTCGGTGCTCGAGGATCTCGGGTTCTCCGTGGCGGCGTGGGATGAACTGCACCCCACCGTTGGCGACGTCGACGTCCTGCAGCGCCACCCAGATGGTGCCGGCACCCGCGCGGTCAGCGGCGTCCCAGTAGACGCCGTCCTGGTGCCACGGAACCACGCCACCGTGCAGGGCCGGCTTGCACAACACCATGCCGAGCGCGACGTCGACGGGGCGACCGAGGTGACCGACGATGACGTCGCGCGCACGCTCGACGAGGCCCGTTGATGCGAGCTCCGGGTCCAGCCGGGTCGGCGCGAGCACCTGCGTCAACGGCTGTCCGCCGACCTGTGATCGCACCAGGTCCTGATCGGCGTCGCTGACCGACGCGACGAGGCGGTCGACACGGTCCCGAAGCCAGGCGAGCTCCTGCTGGTCATCGATCAACGTCCCGAGGTGCGCGACCCCGATTCCCCGCTCAGACATCCTTGAGCCTCCCCCCCGCGATGATGAACCTGTACGGACAGGGTAGGCACGACGACCTCGCGCGCAGCAGTTAGCGTGCGTGGACATGAACACCACACGCCCCGCTGACCTCAGCGACGACCGTTTCGAGCCCGTCTTCAACGACGACGGGCTGATCACGGCGATCGTCCAGGACCACATCTCCCTCGAGGTGCTCATGCTCGCATGGATGAACGCGGAGGCGCTCGAGCAGACACGCCGGTCCGGGCGCGCGACCTACTGGTCGCGAAGCCGTCAGGAGATCTGGGTCAAGGGCCTGACCTCCGGCAACGTCCAGCACGTGATGGACATCCGCATTGACTGCGACCAAGACGCGGTCCTCCTCCTCGTCGAGCAGACCGGGACCGGCGCCTGCCACACCGGCGAGGCCACGTGCTTCCACCGACGGGTTCCCGCCGCCGGCTCCTACCTCGTCCGCGATGTCGGCCGTCTGGCACATGGCGAGAGCTGACGGGCACCTATTCTGTGCCGCGTGCCCGCTCCGCTCACGCCCCGCCGTCGGCTCTCCCGACACCTCGCTCCGCTGCTCGCAGCGGGCGTGTTCGCGCTGCCGCTGGTCTACCTCGTGCTCGGCTCGCTCCGAGCCCGCGGCCTGACGCCGCCACTCGGGTTCGAGGTCGTCCCTGAGGGAGCATCGCTGGATGCGTACCGCGACGTCGTCACGCTGCTGCCCGTCACCACGCTGCTGCGCAACTCGCTGCTCGTCGTCGGGATGGCCGTCCCGGTGACCTGGTTCGTCGCCTCGTTCGCGGGCTGGGGGATCCGGATCCTGCCGACACGGACGACGCGGATCGTCGTGGCAGGCATCGTCCTGACGATGATGATCCCGGTCAGCGGGGTCTGGGCGACGCGCTTCGAGATCTTCGAGATGCTCGGGCTCACCGACACCCTCCTGCCCGTCGCCGCAACAGCGCTGATCGCGACGAACCCGTTCTTCGTCCTGGTCTACGCATGGATGTTCGAGCGGGTGCCGGACGAGACGCTCGACGCCGCACGCGTCGACGGCGCGACGACGTGGCAGGCCTTCTGGCACGTCGCCCTGCCCCAGGCGTTCCCCGCGACGTTGGCCGTCGTGACGCTCTCCTTTGCGTTGCACTGGGGCAACTTCATCGACCCGTTGCTCTACCTGAAGTCCTCGACGAACTTCACGGCCACGCAGGGGCTGCGGCTGCTCCAGCAGCTCAACCCGACGGACTGGCCGCTGATGATGGCGGGCTCGGTCCTGCTGACGATCCCACCGATCGTGGTGTTCATGGCGGCGCAGCGGTGGTTCCTCGACGACGTGACCCTCGGAGGTCGCTCATGATCCCGCAGTGCAGCCGAGCAGGCGCGCTCCTCGTCGTGCTCGTCGCGATCCTCGCGGCGTGCGCGACCGGCAGCACGAACACGGCCGGCGAGGCCGTCACCTTCACCTTCTTCGGTGACGCGATCGAGTCGCGTGGCTACGAGGACATGGTCGCTGCGTTCGAGGCCGAGAACCCCGAGGTCGACGTCCTCACGCAGCCCGTCGCGAGCAAGGGCGACCTGCTCGCGCGGCTGACGACGTCGTTCGCCGGCGGCGCGCCGCCGGACGTCTTCCTCGTGAACTTCCGTGAGTACGGCCAGTTCGCGGGACAGGGCGCGCTGACGGACGTGCAGCCGTTCCTCGACGCGAGCACGGTGATCTCGCAGGACGACCTGTACGAAGCTCCGGTGCAGGCGTTCTCGTTCGGGGGCGGTGACCTGACGTGCATGCCGCAGAACGTCTCGTCGCTCGTGGCGTACGTGAACCTCGATCTGTTCGCCGCCGCCGGGATCCCGGTCCCGTACGACGGGTGGGACTGGGAGGACTTCCTCGCCGCTGCCCGCGACATGACGCGCGACGACGTGTACGGGCTCGGCACCACGCCCGATCTCATCCGGATCGCCCCGTTCGTGTGGTCCAACGGTGGCGAGCTGGTCGACGACGACCTCTCCCCGACCCAGCTCACCCTCGACAGCGATGCGTCCGAAGCTGCGCTGAACTGGTTCCTCGATCTCAGCCTCGTCCACCAGGTCGTTCCTCCGGACGTCGAGGAGCAGTCCTTCGACTCCGAGTCGCGGTTCCTCGCCGGACGGCTCGGGATCTACCTGAACTCCCGTCGGGTGACCCCGACGATGCGCCAGATCGACGACTTCGCCTGGGACGTCGTCCCGCTGCCGACGGCCCCCGGCGGCTCGGCCGTCACGATGCTGCACTCCGACGCCTACTGCATGTCCGCGCAGGTCGGCCAGGATCCGGCGCGCGCGGCCGCTGCGTGGAAGCTGATCGAGTTCGCGAACGGCCCGACGGGCGCTCCGATCGTTGCCGCATCAGGCCGCACCGTGCCGGTCAACCGCACGGTCGCGGAGTCCTCGGCCTTCCTCGACGGCGCGCCGAACAACGCGCAGCTCTTCCTCGACAACGCCGCGATCGTCCGGGCGACGCCGTCGACCGCGGGGTGGGCGCGTGTCGAGAACGCCGCCGACGACACCCTCGAGTCGATCTGGTTCGGGCGCATCGCCCGCGCGGTCGGGTTCCGTCAGCTGCTGGACGACACGACGCTGATCTTCGCGGAGACCCCGTGACCCGTCGTGGCGAAGGCCGGCAGGGCCTGCTGTTCCTGACGCCGTTCGCGATCGGCGTCGTCGCCCTGCTGGTGGTGCCGATGCTCCTCACGGGCTACTACGCGTTCACCGATCACACGGGTCTGTCCTCTCCGAACTTCAACGGCCTGGACAACCTTCGCCGCGCGCAGCGCGACCCCTTCCTGGCGGACTCCCTGCGTGCCTCGCTCGCCTACGTCGTGATGGCCGTGCCGATGCGCCTGCTCACCGCCACGGGTCTCGGGCTGCTGCTCGCAGCACCGCGACGGGGCGGTCGCCTCTACCGCGCCGCCGTCTACCTGCCCAGCGTTGTCCCGGACGTCGCGCTGGCGCTGCTGTTCCTCTGGATCCTCAACCCGCTCTACGGGCCGCTCAACCAGATGCTCGGCCTCGTCGGGATCACCGGGCCGAACTGGTTCGCGACCGCCGGGGGCGCGAGGTTCGCGATCGCGCTGATGATGACCTTCCCCGTCGGCGAGGCGTTCCTCGTCGTGCTCGCAGGACGCAAGGCGCTGCAGGACGACACCTACGAGGCAGCTCAGATCGATGGCGCGACTGCGTGGCAGCAGTTCCGGTTCCTGACGTTCCCGCGCATGGCGCCGCTCCTCCTGCTGCTCCTCGTCCGGGACACGATCATGACGCTGCAGGTGAACTTCGTCCCGGCGTACGTGCTGACCGACGGACGGCCGAACAACGCGACGCTCTTCCTGCCGGTCTACATCTTCGACCAGGCCTTCGAGTTCCTCGGGTTCGGGTACGGCGCCTTCCTCACGCTGATCCTGCTCGGCATCACCGCTGCGCTGATCCTCGTGCAAGGAACGATCGCCTGGCGATGGCGCCCGTTCAGCCGCTGACCAGCGCGAGCAGCGTCGCGACGTCGACGCGCTCGGCGCGGGCGCCGGCGGAACGCAGCGCCGCGAGGTCGCCGTCAGCCTGTGCTCGAAGGAGCTGGCCGAACGTGAACGCGTGCCCGTTGACCTTGCCGCGTGGCTTCACGTCGTCGGCCGCCGCGATGTCGTCGACGACCTGGATCGCGACGCAGCGCTGCGCCGCGCCCTTGTGGAGCTGGCCCGTCGAGTGCAGGTAGCGCGGCCCGATCCCGACCGTGACCGCAGCCCCACCGGTACGGGCTCGGATCGCCTCCGCGACGGCGGGCAGCTGCGCGGGCACGTCGCCGCCCGGGTCCACGAACGCGGTGATCGTCACGAAGTCCCCGGCACCGACCGAGCTGAGCAGCACGTCGAGGTCGCCGAGCGCGACGTCGCTCGGGCCTTCCGCGAGGACCGCGCCTGCCGCGAGCTTCGCGGACTCCACGTCCGGCTGGTCGAACGGGTTGACGCCGAGAACCCGGCACGCGATCGCGGTCGCCCACTCGAACGCGAGCACGAGCCCGCCGAGATCGTCCGGTCCGAGATCACCGAGCTCGACGACCGGATGCCCGGCTGCGGCGAGCGCCTCGACCTCTGCCGGCACCGGGCCGACGACGACGAAGATCCGGTCCTCGCCGTACGCATCCGGCGCCAGCAGCGGCTCGTCGAGCACCGGCAGGATCCCGCGGCCCTGCTTGCCGGTCGACTCTGCGACGAGCTGCTCGACCCACGCCCCGATCGGCGCGAGCGCGTCGGGCAGGACCATCGTCATCTTGTCACGACCGGCGTTGGCGGCCGCCCCGAGCGCCGCGCCGAGCGTCGTCGCCGGGCCGAGGTCAGCGAGCTGCGCGGCAGCGTCGTCGAGCAGGCG
>CBDTYW010000067.1:0-15151 GCA_965364735.1 uncultured Nitriliruptoria bacterium | reverse complement strand
TCCGCCTGCTCGCGGTGGCCGGTGCGACCGTCGTCGTCGGTGGCGGGTTCTGGCCGGTTCGCAACACCATCGTCGACGGCACCCCGCAGCCGCGCGGGTTCGCGTACGCCGAGCCGGAGAGCGTCGACGCCCCGTTCGTGCCGTGGCTCGGCGAGGTGGCCGACCGGATGACGTCGACGTTCTGGGGGTTCTTCGGCGTCGAGCAGTTCGCGCTCCCTCAGTGGCTCATCGTCCTGCTCACGATCACGGCGCTGCTCTCGCTCGTGATCGGGCTGCGCTCCCTCAGCCGACGCGGACCGGCGCTGGTCCTGCTCCTTCCGCTCGTCACGACGAGCGCGATCGTCGGCTACGCGGCGTGGAGCGGCTACCAGCGCGCAGGCATCCCCGCTGGCCTGCACGGCCGCTACTTGTTCACCGCGATCGCCGGGCTCGCCGCGGTCGGTGCGGTCGGCACGACCGACAACCTCCGTCGGTTCTCGCCGGAGCACTCGGCTGGTCTGGTGCTCGCGCTCGCGGCAACGGTGCAGACGATCGGCCTGCTCGTCGTCGTCAGCAACTACTGGTCCGGCACGAACGTCCTCGACGACCTCGCGATCATCACCGACTGGGCGCCGTTCGGTCAGCGCTGGTTCGTCGTGCTGACCGTCCTCGGCGTGCTGACCTCTGGCCTCACGCTGTGGAGCCTTCGGCGCCGACCGGTCGTCACACCGACGGCACGCACGAAGGTCCTGAGCGTTCGCTCGTGATCTGCCGGCTCGGACGACGGATCGGCTTCACTTCCCGATCGGCTCGGCAGGTTCGCGCCGGCGAGCCGTCAGCATCGGGATCGTCCACGCGACGCCGGTCAGGACCGTCAGGACGAGCGCAGGCACGAGGGGAGCCGCCACGTCGCCCACCGCGGCGACCCGGCTCGTCAGGTTCTCGTGGACGGCGAAGGTGTGCACGCCAGCGGCAACGCCCACGACCAGGACGGACATCGGTCCGGCAACGCGCGGGCGCTCACGCGAGACCACCACGCTCGCGATGATCACGAGTCCGACGATCACCGCCATCGCGTAGCGCCCCTGCCACACGTAGCCGACGCGATCCAAGTTGCTGATGATCCCGACGATCGGCACGAGGAACGACCACGCGACCACCCCGAGCATCGCGACCCGCTCACGCCACCGGCCGGCAACGATGCCCGCGAGGACGAGGACGCCGACGACGACCACCCAGGTCCACGCGATCCGCGGCGGGCCGAGCCACACCATGCCGCGCAGCTCGTCGAGGTACTCGGCGACGTACCTGCCGATGACATCGCTGGTCGTGACGGACGGATCCGGTCGCCCCGCGATCTGGCCGGACGGGTCCCTCAGCAGCATCCATGCGACGCTGCCGATCGCGACCGCCCCGAGCAGTCCGCCACGGATCCGGTCACGAGGCGACCTGGTCAGGCGTTCGAACATCACCCGGAGCTCCGACGGACGCGCCCCGGTGGTCGCGACCAGCGCGAGGACACCCACCGAGACGAAGAGCACGGGGCCCACGGGGCGCGCGACCAGGACCGAGATGCCCCCGGCCACGACCCCGACGTTGCTTCGCGACGACCCGTCATCACGGGCGACGAGGGAGATCCACAGCAACAACGCCCCGACGATCTCCAGCGCCTGCGGGTTGACGAGCGACGACAGCTGGAGCAGCCGTGGGGTCAGCGCCAACGCGACCAGACCCACGGCCACGTCAGAACGTCGCCGCAGGGCCAACCACATCAGCGTGGCGATCAGCACCGCGCTCGCCAACCGCATGAGGCGCACGCCGAGGTGCGCCTCGGCGAGCAACGACGGCCAGCCGACCGCGGCGTAGTAGAGGGGCGGGTAGCGACCCGCGATGGTCGCGACGGTCGTCGGCTCGTCCCCGCGACCCCAGCCCGGTGTGCAGATGGCTCGTCGCGCGGGATCTCTCGAGAAGCACGCGACGCGCTCGTCGGTGATCGCGTAGCCGCGTGGCACGGTGACCAGCGACTCGACCACGTGGAGGTCCGGCGTGTCCACGACGCGCTCGGGCGGCACGAGCTGTCCCCGAACCACGGCCGCAGCCCATGCGACGTGCTGTCGTTGGTCCCCGCTGGCCGCCACCGGGATGGTGAACGCCCACACGGCCACGGCGGTGAAGCAGCTGAGCCAGAGCAGCCCCGCTCGCCAGGCGGAGCGCGGCACGTCGGAGCTCAACCGCTCGCAGCGCGGGTCGACGACGGCTCACCGACGCCCGTCGTCGACGAGGACGCCCCCCGTTGCGTTGGGATCACGGTGGTGGGGCGGGAGCGAACACCAGCTGGCGTCTGCAGCGGCAGCGACACGTCGCGGTGCGCCTGCAGGTCCATGTAGAACGCGAGGAAGAGCGCGTTGACCGCCGTCACCGACGAGATCACGAACGCGTAGGACGCGAGCTTCGGGAACTCGCCGGAGTCCGACAGCACGAACAGCATCCGCGGCAGGAGCGCCGCCGAGACGATGCCGGCGATGAGCGCGTAGGCGTACAGGAAGATCATCGGGTGGAAGTCGATGAGCACGTGCTTCATGAACATCCGACGCCAGAACCGCCGGAACAGCAGCCACCCGATCGAGAACGTGACCTTCGCCACCTTCATCGTCGACTGCTCACCGACGCCGTAGAGCGAGCGGATCGGCACGTCGGCCGCGCGGCAGCCAGCGATCGAGGCGTGGACGAGCACGTCGTTCGGGCGTCCGTAACGCTTGTAGACGCGGTCCCACTCGATGTGCTCCAGCGCGTGCCTGCCGGCGGCGGAGTAGCCGGACTGCGAGTCGGCGAGCGACCAGTAGCCCGTGGCGATCTTCGTCATGACCGAGAGGCCGACGTTGCCGAACAGCCGGATCTTCGGGATCGCCCTGACGTCCGACGGGCGGGTCAGCCGGTTGCCCTTGGTGTAGTCGGCGCGGCCCGCAACGATCGGCTCGATCAGCGCGGACATGTCGGCCGGGTCCATCTGCCCGTCCCCGTCGACGGTCACCGCGATGTCCACACCGGCGTCGCGCGCCCAGGTGTAGGCGACGCAGAGCGCCCCGCCGACGCCTTGGTTCTCGGCGTTGCGGAACAGGTGCACGCGCGGGTCGTGGAGCGCGTGGGCGGCGACGACCTCGGCGGTGTCATCGGTCGAGGCGTCATCCACGACGACGACGTGGTCGACCCACGCGGGCATCCCGGTGAGCACGCCGGCGATCTGGCGGCCCTCGTTGTACGCGGGGACGAGCACCGCGATCGTGTGGTCATCGAACATGCGCGTGACCGTACCTCCGGGCGTAGCCTGCACGGGCGCCCCTGCCCCGCCGACGTCCCGGACACCGAGTGCCCGCCTCCGTCCTGAAGCGCCCCGACGTCGCCGTGCACCTCCAGCGCGTGGCGCTCGCCGCGGGAGCCGCCTGGTTCGTCGCGGCCTTCGCGATCCTCGTCGCGGTCTGGGGCGGTCCGGGCCACCAGACCTTCCAGTCGCCGGACGAAGCGGCCAACGCTCGCGGCATCGTCGAGGTCGCAGATCATCTGCGCCCGACGACGCCTGCGATCGTCGCGGACGACGTCGAGTTCGCGCATCAGCGGATGTGGGTGCGTGTCGACGACACGCACGTTCCCGCCGCGGCGCCCGGGATCATGGCGTTCTACGGACCGATCGGGGCACTGCCGTTCGGGGGCTGGGCGCTGTTCCTCGTCCCCGCGCTCGGGATCGCCGCGCTCGCCGCGAGCGGTGTGCTGATCCGCGAGTCGATCGTCGGGGCGATGCTGCCAGGGCTCGCGTTCCCGGCCACCTACTGGATGCTGCGACCGTGGCACAACGTCGGGCTCGAGGTCGCGCTGGTGGCGCTGGGCGTGCTTGCGGCGGCGCTGGACACGCGACGACGTTCGTGGGGCGACACCGCAGGGTTACGGTTCGCTCCGGGCCTCGTGCTGACCTCCGCCGTGTTCGCGTCGCTCGTGCGCCCGGACCACGTCCACATCATCTTCGGCTGCTCCCTCGCGTGGTGGTTGGCGCGGGATCGACGCATCGTCCGGGCGGTGCTCGTCCACCTCGTGGCGGGCGGCGTCTGGCTCGCGGGAACGCTGGGGCTCAACGTCTGGACCACGGGCGACGCGCTCGTGCCCGCGACGGGTCTGCTCGACTTCCCCACCGAGACGGTCGCGTTCGGTCAGGACCTCGGCTTCCCGCTCGCGGAGATCCTGCTGATCGTCGCCCCGAACGGCGTGCCACCTGCGGGCAACGTGGTGACGCAGCTCGCGAAGTACTGGCTGCGGTTCGGGCCGGTCGCGGTGCTGGTCATCGCGGTGGTGGTCGCCGGGATCCTGTTCTCACGACGGCACGCTCGCGGCGGGGTGGCACCCGTCGCGGCCGTTGCGGGGCTGCTCGTCCTGCATGTCCTGACGCGGGTGTCGGACTCGGACTTCGGGGCCACCTCCTCGGTGCCGCAGCTCGTCCACTCACACCCGCGGTACACCGCGATCGCCTACCTCGGGCTCGCCGTCGGGGCGCTGCTGCTGGGCCGGGTGCTGGACCGACATGACGCCCGCGACGGCCTTCGCTGGGCCGCGGACGGCGCGCTCGCGCTCGCCGCGGTCGTCGGCATCGTGTACCTGTTCCTCCCGCAGGCTCCCGGCGAGGGCCTCGGCTGGCTCCGCAGCCACCTCAGCGACGCGAACGCCTATGCGGGCGCCGTGGACGCGCAGGTCCCCGAGGACGCGGTCGTCTACTCGCTCGGCGTCGACAAGTACCTGTGGGCCGTCCGCGACGTCGGCATCGTCCGGCGTGAGCGCGTGGTCGCCGGCTCGCCCCGCATCGACGAGCAGCGTCTGACGACGTCGCTCCGCGCGCTGGTTCGCGACACGGAACGCCCCGCGATCCTCCTCCAGCTCACGCCCGACGAGGCCGCTCGGGTCGCCGCCGGGCTCGACGACGTTGCCTGCGTGACCGACGCCGGGCTGACCCTTCCGCCGGTCGAGGGCATCGACACCGTGGCACCGTCCTACCTGGTCATTCGCTGCTGACTTCAGCAGTCCCACCAACTCGCCGACGCTTCGGGGGCGAGGCCGCCACGGTCATCCGGCACACTCGCACGCGTTCGCACCGACTCAGGAACATCCCCACATGGCAACCCTCGTCACCGGCGGCGCCGGATACATCGGCAGCCACACGGCCGTCTCGTTGCACGAGTCCGGACGTGACCTCGTCATCGTCGACAACTTCTCGAACTCGTCGGCGGGCGCGGTCGCCGCGCTCCGCGCGCTGACCTCACCGGACCTCGTCGTCGTCGAGGGCGACCTCACGGACCCTGCCGTCGTCGAGGCGATCTTCGCCGAGCACGACATCGACGAGGTCGTGCACTTCGCCGCGTTCAAGGCCGTCGGCGAGTCCGTGGACATCCCGGTCGACTACTACCGCAACAACCTCTTCTCCACGATCAACCTCGCCGACGCCTGCCTGCGCCACGGCGTCACGCGGTTCGTCTTCTCGTCGTCCTGCACGGTCTACGGCGAGCCCGAGGAGATCCCGGTCACCGAGGACTCCCCCACTGGCGCGACCAGCCCGTATGGCTGGACGAAGTTCATGAGCGAGCAGATCCTGCGCGACGCGACCATGAAGGGCGGCCAGCCCAGCGGCCTCGAGGTCGTCCTGCTGCGCTACTTCAACCCGGTCGGCGCGCACGCGTCCGGGACGATCGGCGAGGACCCCAACGGGATCCCGAACAACCTCGTGCCGTTCGTCATGCAGGTCGCCGTCGGCCGACGCGACAAGCTCGCGATCTTCGGTGGCGACTACCCGACCCGCGACGGCACCTGCATCCGCGACTACATCCACGTGATGGATCTGGCCGAAGGACACCTCGCCGCGCTCGACCTCCTCGGCGGCGGGCTCGCCGCGCAGGGCCACGACGCCTGTCTCGCGATCAACCTGGGCACCGGCGTGGGGAGCTCTGTCCTGGACGTCGTCGCTTCCGCCGAACGCGCTGTCGGCGCCACGATCGCCCACGAGATCGTCGACCGCCGTCCGGGCGACGTCACCGCGATCTACGCCGACCCGGCCTTCGCCACGAAGGTCCTGGGCTGGTCGACGTCGCGCGACCTCGACGAGATGATGGCCGACCACTGGCGCTGGCAGTCGCAGAACCCCAACGGCTTCGCGAGCTGATCAGCTGCGCAACGACCTCGGCCGCACGACGGCGGTGGCCACCACCGCACGCAGCAGGTAGAACGCTGACCTCATGCCGCGGTGCGAGGCCTCGCCGCCCTGCCGGGTCCGCATCGTCACCGCGACGCCGCGGACGTCCAGACCGGACCGCGCCGCGATCATCGTCGCCTCGATCGTGTCGCCGAGGTACTGCGTCGGGAAGTCGTTCGCGAACAGCGCGATCGCCTGTGGCCCTGCTGCCCGGAACCCCGACGTCACGTCGTTGATGGGGCTGCCGACCGCTGCGGAGACCTGCTTGGCCAGCAGTCGCACCGCCAGGCGACGCGCACCGTGCACGTCGTAGGTCCCGTCGTGGAACCGATCCCCGACCGCGAGATCCGCCCCGTCGTCGAGCGCGGCCAGGAGCGCATCGATCCCCGCCGGAGGATGCTGCCCGTCAGCGTCGAGCACCACGACACGTTGCGCCCGGCAGCGGGAGGCGAACCGGTAGCCGGTCCCCACCGCGCCTCCAACGCCGAGGTTCACCGGCAGCGAAGCGACGAGCGCACCCGCACCTCGCGCGAGCTCGGCGGTGTCGTCCTCGGACCCGTCGTCCACGACGAGCATCACCGCGTCGGGCCGTGACCGGAGCACCTCTGCGACCACGCCCGCAATGGTCTCCGACTCGTTCCAGGCAGGCGTGATGATCAACAGACGAGGAGGCTCGGTCGGCAGGTCGATCGAACGGAGCGCGAGCTCCTGCCCGAGCACCCGCCCACGTCGCTCGCTCGCCTGCAGCGCCGTCGAGTGCATCGCGACCAGTCCGGTGAGCGCAACGATCGCGATGATGAAGACGAGGTTCGGCGGATCGATGATCCCCAGACGCGGCGCGATGTCGTCGATGAGACGGGGTGCGACGCCGAGCACGAGTCCGCCGAGGCCGATGACCGCCCACAACGCTGCCTCGCGGAACCTCAGACGCCGAGATCGCAGCGCCAACCAGACCGCACCGCTCACCGTGATGCCGGTCACCAGAGCGACGACGCCGAGTCGTGTCACGCGATCACCTGTCGGGGTGGGTGCCGAGCCTGAGGTCGTGGCACCGTAGCCAAGCCTGTCCCCGCGACGACCTGAGCCCGGCGCCGGCGCAGCTCGTCGTGACTCACCCCTGGTCAGGTGCGAAGGTTCGTGAAGGCCTCGAGCCAGCCGTGGCCGTCGGTGAACTGGAACGAGCGATACTGGGTGAGGCCGAGCGCAGCGTCCAGACGCAGGACCTCTCCGGCCGTGGAGTGGGCGTTGATCGCGGCGCGCTTCACGTCGATGACGTCGGTGACGTCGACGAGGAGGTCGGGCTCGACGGGGCGCCAGATCTCGCCGCCGAGGACGACCACGTCGTCCGCGAGGTCGAGCTCCATCACCGCCCGTCCGACCGCCTCGTGGTCGCGATGCCCGTCGTACGGCCAGCTCGTGATCACAACGTCCGGGTCGACGTCGGCGACGAGAACGCGCAGCTTCGCGACCAGCTCGGCCTCATGGTCACCGAGCGACCCGTCGGGCAGGCGCAGCCGTTCGAGACGGGCGATGCCGAGGAGCGCGGCGCTGACTTCGAGATCCCCGATCCGCAAGGCCCCGACCTGATCGCTCGTCCCCCGCGGTGACTTCGAGCTCTCGCCGTCGGTCGCGACGACGAGCGTCACCTCGGCCCCGGAGTCGACGAGCCGACGGATCGTGCCGCCGCACATGATCGCCTCGTCGTCCGGGTGGGCCACGACGACCACGGTTCGCGACGAGCCGGGCAGCAGGACGGAAGGGCGGTCGCGGACGACCGAGGCGACCTGGAGCACCTTGCGCTGGGTGGCGCTGGAACGGCGAAGCAGGAACGCGGTCAACGCACGTCGTGCACGGAGCTGCATGGCGGAGCCTCTCGGTTCTCAGACGTTGTCGAGGTCGACCCACTGCAGGTCGAACGTCGCGGGATCGACCGGGCGCGCGCCCGGCCCGATGAGGCCGACGGTGGGCTGCTCGTCGAGGAGCCGACGTGGGACGCGCACCAGCCCGGCCCCGGCGAGGGCGTCCGCCGATGGCGTGCCGACGATGCCGACCCCGGCGACCATGGACGCGTCGGTCGAGCGATGCAGCGCGGCGATGATCGCCGCGAGCCCGTCGGCGCCCCCGGCCCACCCCAGGACGCAGTCGGTCGGCACGCCGACCATCGCGCGGCGCAGCACCACCGCGAACCCGCACGTCCGCCCGCCTCGGTCGGCGCGCCAGATCGCGTACTCGGCACCGGGCCGAGCGACGCGCCAGCGCCAGAAGGCGGAGTCGCGGACGACCCCGTCGACGGTCGCCGCGTTCGAAGCGACCAGCGCGTCGAGGTCGTCGGGCAGCCGCGTCGTGGGGGTCACGACGATCGAGCGATCGCGTGTCAGCCGCCGTCGCGCAGCGCGCGCAGCGAGTCGATCGGTGAGCCGTCGCGGCAGGTGTGTCGTGCGCGAAACGGCCTGGCCATCGACCGGGAGGACGAACGCGTCGAGCGGCGCCACCGCGACGAACCCCTCGCGGTCCAGCGCGGCCCGGCTCGCCGGGTTCGATGGGGCGTAGAGCGAGACAGGCGCGCCGGTCTCCGTCGCCGCCTCCGTGGAGGCCCGGATGAGGTGGCCGAAGAGCCGCTTCCCGCGGGCTTCGGGCAGCGTCGCCGCATCGGCCGACTTCCCGATCAGGACCGGTTCGCCGTCCCATCGCCCCGGCACGTTGAACACCGTGAAGTGCGCGACGTCACAGGCCGTCGACGCGTCGCGGATCATGAACGTCGCCGGGTCGCCGCCCGGCCCGTCCCACCACTGCCACGCAGCGACCGCAGGGTCAGCCTTCGGGTCGTCGTCGAAGCAGGTTGCGACGAGCGCGCACGCATCGCCGACCTCGTCGCGTGCGATGCGTCGGAGCACGTACGGCTCGGGCAGCTCAGCGTTCACGTCGCACCGCCGCCTTGGCCATCCCGATGAACACGATCTCTGCGATGAACTCCAGCAGCCGGTTCACGGCGACGAGCACGAGCGCGGCGGCCCCGCCCATCTCCGGTCCGAGCACGGCTGCGGTCACGCCCTCGCGCGGCCCGATCCCGCCGGGCGCGAAGAGGGCGAGCGCCCCGATGAATCGACCCAGGGCGAACCCGCCGACGGCGCGGAGCAGCAGCTCCCGCGACACGTCGGTCCCGACCATCCCGACGAAGATCGCGAGGAACCCGGCCAGCCGCAGCCCGATGTTGAGCAGGTAGCGCCGCAGCAGCAGCCGTGCGTCAGTGCCGCTGATCTCGAGGGCGTCGACGGCTGCAGACATCCGCGCCCCACGCTCGCCGAGGAACGGGATCAGGCCGACGAAACGGCTCGTCGCGCCCAGCACGACGCGGGGCGCGAGCGCCAGCGTCGTCAGCACGAGGACCGGTACGACGACGAGCCAGCGGACCCAGGCGATCGAGTCAGGCGCATCCGGCAGCCACCACGGCAACGTCGCGAGGATCAGCAGCGGCGTCGTCGAGAGCATCCAGACGATCTCGAGCAGCGACGTCGCCGCGCCGACCGTCACCGAGACGCCGTGACGTCGCGCCAACAGCGCCCGCGCCCCGACCGTTGCGCCGGGCCCGAGCAGCCGCGACAGCTGCGACCACGACCAGATGTCCGCCGCCGTCCACCACCGCAGCTTCGCGCCGGTGAGCTCGACCGACCGTCGCCATGCGTCGCTGAGCACCCCGTTCGCCACGACGTTGATCGGGATCGTGACGAGCATCCACCAGATCCCCGGCAAGCCGGCGGAGGAGTCGACGTCGGACCATCGGCCGCGCAGCGCGAGCGCCGCGACGACGAGGACGAGCAGCGACAGCCCCCAGCCGACGGCGCGGCGCGCGAGGGTGGGCCTCGTCGAGATGGTCTGCTCGGTCACGGCGTCCGCGGTCGTGGAGTGAGGGGGACGCTACCGGCGCCGCGTCCTGCACCTGCGCGGCCGGGACGCCGAAGCCCAGCGGTAGGGTGCGCGACGCGCGAGAGCACGCGCGAGGGAGTCGACCGACGTGAGCGTGACAGACCCGCTTGACGGTCGAACGAAGCGGTCGCGGTGGTTGCTCGTCGTCGCGGCGAGCGTGGTCGCGTTCGGGGTGTGGTTCCTCGGAGCGCTGGGCGATGCCCCGCTCGGCTGGGACGAGTCGGTGTACGCGCTGCGCGGCCGGGCGCACCTCGACGCCACCGCCCCGCTGACGGGCTGGGGCCTGCACCGACCGCCGGGCCTTCCGGTCCTGAGCGCGCTGATCCAGCTCGTCGCAGGCAGCGATGCCGCCGTTCGCCTCGTCGGGCTGGTCGGCGCGATCGTCACGGCGGTTGCATCGCTCACGCTGGTCCCGCGAGCGCGGCGCTCACCCGTCGCAGCGCTCGCGGTCGCGGCCGTGCTGACCACGCCGGTGCTGACACGCGGCATCGCGACGGGCCTGAGCGGCGTGCCGTCGCTGGCGTTGTTGCTCGCCGGGACGGCGCTCTGGGCCAGCGAGGTCCGCGACGACGATCACGTGCGGGCTTCTCGCATGATCGCCGGCGGGCTCGTCCTCGGCCTCGCGTTCCTCGTGCGGTACGGCGTGCTGCTGCCGGTGGTCGTCTCTGCCCTGGCCCCGATGACGGCGCGCGGTGTGGCGTTCCCACGTCGCATGCTGGTCGCGGTCGGCGCGGGGCTGGTCGGCATCGGACACGCGGTCTGGTCGATCGATCAGACCGGCACGCCCACCGGGGTCCTCTCGAACGCGCGCCGGATCGCCGGGACCGCAGATCCCGGCGCAACGATCACCGCGATCCTCGAGCAGCTCACGTCGGCGCTCATCGGCTGGCCGGCGCTCGTGATCGTCGTCACGGCGCTGGTCGTGGTCGCTGCCCGGCGAGCACGCCTCGACCTCGTCGACGTGACGTTGCTGGTCATGGCCGTCGCGGCGTTCGCGGCATCGATCACCTCCGACGAGTACGAAGCCCGGTTCTTCGTGGTCCCGGTCACGATGCTGACGTTGGTCGCAGCGTCGATCGTCGGTGAGGCCGTCTGTCAGCATCTGGCCACGCGCGCTGCCGTGCTCGGCACCGCCACGCTCTCCGCCGTGCTGATCGTGCTCGGCGCGCTGATCGCCCCGACCTCACTGGACCCGAGGTTCGCGGATCTCCGTGAAGCCGCCCGCCTGATCGCGACGGAGGTCGAGGGCGCCCCGTGCGTCGTTGGCTCCTCACGTGTCCCGCAGGTCACGTGGTGGTCGGGCTGCGAGGTCCGGCCGCCGAGCGACGTCGGCGTGGACGCATGGCTCATCGAGTCGCCGTGGAATCCTGACGTCATCGGCACGAACGTCGCGCCTGATCGCGTCATCGACGTCGCCCCGGACTTCCGGGTCCAGCGGCCACGCTGACCAGCGGGCAGGACGATCGTCAGCCGAGGGCGTCCTGGATCGCTGCGGCGACGTCGTCGCCGACGGTGCCTGCGACACCGACCACGTCGAGGTCGGCGTCGGTCCAGCCGAGGTCGCGGACGAGGTCGAGGTGCTCGCCGTCACCCCAGGGGCTGCTGCCGTCAACGTCGTCCGGGACGAGCAGCATCCGGCCGGCGACCTTGGCCGCGTACGGCCCCGCTGCGAGGCCGTTCTGGAACTGCTTGCCCGACGCGATCACGAGCCGCTTGGCGTCACCGATGCTCAGCGAGGCGAGCGCGCGGCTCGTCCCCCAGCGGTCCTCACCGGCGTAGCGGACGAGGTCGTCACGGGTGAGCCCGATGTCCAGGCCGACGATGGCGTCGTCGACGCTGTGCGGCAGGACCGCGGTGCCGCCGATCAGGGCGACCTTCGAGGGCTTCAACGCCTTGATCCGCTCAGCGGTCACGCCGGGCAGCCCGCTGCTGGCGATGAGGACGGGGCGTGTGAAGCCGTCACGGGCACGAGCGGCAGCGACGGCGGACACCGCGAGGGCATCGGCCCAGGCGGTCGCGCCGTTGAGGTTGCCACGGACGAGCAGGACTGCTCCGCCGGGGTCCGACGGGAGACGCTCGGAGATCATGACGGCCGTCTCATAGCGATCAGCGCCGCCGATCCGGTCGACCGTCGCACCCGTCGCGCGGATGCCGTCAGCCACCTTGCTGGACACCGCGGCGTGGCCACCCAGGACCACGACGGTCCCGGCGCCGAGGCGCGTGATCTCGTCTCCGACGCGAGCGTCGAGGCTGCCCTTGGGCGTCATCATCAGCGGAGCGCCGAGGAAGCCGGCCAGCGCGGAGCCCGCCAAGGCGTCCGCCGCGTCGTCGTCGCGGGTGAGCACGACGTGGGTCGCGGTGTCCCACCCTGCGCGGCTGAGCTGGATGGCGGTGTCGAGGTCGTCGTCACCCGCGATGCGCTCCCATGCGGGGTCGATCGCGGGGGCGGGGGCGGGCTCACCCTCCCCAGCGGCCGTGGCGGCCGGCTCGGGCGTGGGATCCGACGTCGGCTCCGGCGTGGGATCCGGCTCCGGTGGCGCTGTTGCGCCGGCCACGCGGATCTGTGCGGAGAAGAGGCCGAGCAGCGAGCGGAGCTGCTCACCGCTGTAGCGCTTCGTCACGACGTTGCCGGCGCTGTTCAGCCCGGTCGCGAGCGCCCCGCCACCGTTCGCTGCGGTCGGGCGTCCACCCGCTCCGGTCGCGTTGATCTCGAGCGAGGTGAAGCTGGAGAAGCCGAAGGCCGAGGCGGCCTCGGCTGCGGTGAAGGACTTCGTCCAGCGCTGCCGCGAGTTGGTCGTGTTCTGCTCCCAACGTGAGGTGTCGACGGCCTGGAGGTACGGGAGGGCGGTGCCCCAGACATCGCGGACGGCCTCGGAGAAGCCGCCGTGCGACGAGGAGTAGAACGCGGCGACGGCCTTGCCGTTGAACGTGACGACCTGGCCGGCCGTGGCGTCGACGGCGTCGCGCCACCGCGGGTTCGGGGATTCGTGGTCCCAGCCCTTGTAGACCTGGTCCATGGTCGTCGCGAACAGGTCGCATCGGCAGTCGGAGCGGTTGATCCAGCCACCCTGGGGGTGACGTCCGTAGACGCCCTCACGGCCGCGGATCGTGGCTTCTGCATAGGAGCGACCGGCGATGGCCTGGGCGCGCAGCGCGGCCGGCTCCCAGCTCGACGGCATCTCGGCGAGTCCGCGGAGGTAGCGGTCGATCGCGGTGACGCCCTGTCCCCCGGTGACGTGCTGGGTGACGAAGGTCTGGCCGTTGTTCGCGGAGGTGTGGTCGAACTCGACCCAGCCCCAGCGGACCTTGCGTGACATCTCGACGATCGTGACGACGGTGGTGTCGTGCTGGGCGCGAAGCCGCGTCTCCATGGTGCCACCACGCCAGTGGCAGCCGGACGCCTGGCCGGAGCCGCTCGGGCAGCCGGTCGGGTCAACGCCCGTCGCGGACAGGACGAACGTGCCGTCGTCGAGGCCGGTGACCTTCCACGTCGCGCCGGGAGACTGGGTCGCCACGGTCGAGCAGGAGTCTCCTGAGAGGTCGCAGGCCTGCCACGGGACCGCGGCGCCGCCGGACGAGACGGCCAGACGCGTCGAGCCGGACGTGAGCCGCCGCAGGTGCACGGCGATCGTCTCGCGCGGGGTCGACGGGGCGGCGATGTCGGTGCCCGGGTAGTAGGTCGCGAGGATCTCGGCCTCGGAGCAGCCGGAGAGCGCTGCGCCCTGTGCCCCGTACTGGCTCATGCCGACGCCATGACCCCAGCCACCACCGTTGATGACGAGCGCTGCGCCGTCGTCGCCGGCTCCGGAGAACGGGAGGTCGTCACCGCCAGGCGGCATGCAGGTGGCGGCGTTGGCCGGCCCGAGCCCGATGATGGAGGTGGCGAGCAGCGTCAGCGCGAGCGTGATCGCCCGCGTCCGACCGCTCACGCCATACGTCACTGGTGCAACCTTCATGAACGATCACCTCGACATGCCCTGAGCCCTGTGGCACGTCCCCGGATCGGCGCGCCATCACTCTGCGCGTCCTGTCGGCCACGCACGCAACGCCTCAACCGTGGCCCTGATCCTCGCAGAAGTCGGCGACCCCCGCAACTGGAAGTACACAACATCGGCCGAACAGCCCGAGAAAGGGTCCGATCTGGCCACTTCTGAGGTCAGCTGGCGGGCTCGGGGCGCCGCTCGAGGTCCGCGAGCCTCTCCCCCGGCGCGATCACGACGTCGTCTCCGAGGACGTTGTCGACGCCGAGCTTGGCCCCTTCGGTCACGCGCGCCCCACGGCCCGCAAGGAGCCCGACAGCGCGAACCCCGTTGCCGAGAGCCGCTCGGTCCCAGAGGATGCTGCGCTCGGCGACCGCGCCCTGGCCGATCTCGACGCCCGGCCCCAGCACGGTGTGCGGCCCGACGACGGCGTCTGCCCCGACCCGCGCCCCGCGCTGGATCAGCACCGGTCCGACGATCTCCGCGGACGGATCGATGACCGCGCCCTCCTCGATCCTCACGCCGTGCTCCCCGGCCTCGACCGACGTCAACGCCGGCCAGTCCATCAGCCCGTCGAGCGCCATCCGGTGCCCGTCACGGAAGCGATCCGGGGTCCCGAGGTCGGCCCAGACACCCTCGTGGACGTAGCCCTCGATGTGCCCGCCGGATGCGGCGAGCTCGGGGAAGACCTGACGTTCGAAGCTGAGCCGGCCCGCCTCGTAGCGGTCGAAGACGTGTGGCTCGAGCACGTACGTGCCGGCGTTGATCGTGTCCTGTCCGGGGAGCGTTCCCGGCTCCGGCTTCTCGACGAACTCGACGATGCGCGAGCCGTCACGGACGCAGACCCCGAACGTCGACGTGTCCTCGACGCGCTCCAGCACGAGGGTTGCGTCCGCGCCCGAGGCGACGTGGCGCTCGGCGACCGCGGCGAAGTCGACGTCCGTCAGGATGTCGCCGTTGCAGCAGAAGAACGGCGCCGTCAGGGTGCGGGCGACCTCGCGGACGCCGCCGGCGGTGTCCAGCGGCTCGGGCTCGGGGACGCACG
>CBDTYW010000066.1:0-15442 GCA_965364735.1 uncultured Nitriliruptoria bacterium | reverse complement strand
GCCATCGGCACCCTGCACGGCTTCGCCCGACGGCTCCTGCGCGAACGCGCCATCGAGGCCGGCCTGCCGCCGAACCTCGATGTGCTCGACGAGGTCGCGTCCGAGATCGCGTTCGACCGTCGCTGGGATGCAACCTGCGTCAAGCTCCTCGACGACCCTTCGCTCGGCCCGCTGCTGCTGGTCAGCGACGCGCTCGGCCTGCCGCTGCGCTCCCGCCCGGGCAAGGCAACGCTCAAGCCGCTCATGCGGATCTTCTCCGACAACTGGGACCGCCTGCTCGACCCGGCCGCCGTCCCGTGGACGATCGAGGACGTCCCGGACGTCGCCGCGATGGTGCGCCCCTTCGCCGACGACATCGACGCGCTCATCGAGATGATGACGTGGTGCACCGACCCGGAGGACAAGCTCCTCGCCAAGCTGCAGGTGCTCCCGGGCTACGCGGATGAGCTCGCACGTCTCACCGACGACCCCGTCGGGCTCGTCACGCTCCTGCAGCACGGCCCGAAGTTCGCGTTCGGCAGGGCCGGCGCCAAGGGCTCGTGGGACGGGCGCAAGGATGAGGTCACGGCTGCCCACATCGCCATCAAGGAGCAGCGTGGCGCCGTTCTGGCGAGCATCACCGGGGCCGTGCTGCAGTCGTTGGCCGTCGTCGTGCGTGACGAGGTGCTCCTCGCCGTCGACGAGCGGCGTGCCGCCGGTGAGCTTGAGTTCCACGACCTGCTGGTCCTGGCTCGCCAGATGCTCGTCAGCGCGAACGGTCTCGCGGTGCGGCGATCGCTGCGCCGACGTTGGGAGCTGCTGCTGCTCGACGAGTTCCAGGACACCGACCCCATCCAGCTCGAGATCGCGAGGCTGCTCGGCACCGACCCCGACGCGGTGACCGAAGGCGCCGAGCCCGACCCCGGTCGGCTGTTCTTCGTCGGCGACCCGAAGCAGTCGATCTACCGGTTCCGTCGCGCTGACATCGCGCTGTACCTGCGGGCCGCGAAGCGGTTCGGCGACGGCGATCATGCCGTTGCGCTCCGGACGAACTTCCGGTCCGGCCCGAAGATCCTCAGCTGGATCAACGCCACGTTCGGCGAGCTGATCCGGGAGCAGACGGACGCGCAGCCCGCCTACGAGCCGCTGCTCCCGGCGCCCAGCGCTGCCGACCCGACCGTCGGACCGGGCGTCCTCGTCCTTGGCGCCGAGATGCGTGAGAAGTCCTCCGCGAGCGAGCTCCGCTGGCACGAGGCGAGCCTCGTCGCCGACGCGGTGGTCCGAGCGCTCGACGAGGGCTGGACCGTCCGCGACGAGACCGCGCCGCGTGACGAGCCGCCGCGATGGCGCCCCGCACGCCCGAGCGACATCGCGATCCTCGTCCCCGCGAGGACGTCGCTGCCGATGCTCGAGCAGAGCCTGCAGGACGCCGGCGTCGTCTACCGCGCCGACACCTCCTCGCTCGTCTACGCGACGCGTGAGATCCGCGACGTGATCATGACGCTGCGCGCCGCGCTCGACCCCGCAGATGAGCTCGCTGTCGTCAGCGCGCTGCGCTCGACGGTGTTCGGATGCGGCGACGACGACCTGCTCACGTGGGTCGTCAGCCACGACGGTGGGTTCGACCCGACCCGACGCCTGCACGACGACGCCCCGGCAGACCATCCTGTCGCCGAGGGGCTGCGGTTCCTCAGCGAGCTGCACGAGGCCGCCCACGCGAGCACGCCCGAGGCGCTGCTGACGCGCATCGTCGACGAGCGTCGGCTCCTCGAGCTCGGCATGCTCGCCCGCCGACCGCGCGACGTCTGGCGTCGCCTGCGGTTCGTCATCGACCAGGCCCGGCTGTGGTCGGAGACCACGAACGGGTCGCTGCCCGAGTACCTGTCATGGGTCCGGATGCAGGCGTCGGACTCCGTCCGCGTCGCCGAGGCGATCCTGCCGGAGACCGACGACGACGCCGTGCGGATCCTCACCGTCCACGCCGCCAAGGGCCTCGAGTTCCCGATCACGATCCTGTCCGGCATGACCACCAAGATGGTCCGGCCCGGCAAGGGCGTCCGCGTCCTCTGGGGCGCCGAGGGCCAGCCGGTCGCGCTGAAGGCCAAGGCCGGGATCGCCACCCCCGAGTTCGACATCCGCGTCCCGATCGACGAGCAGCTCGACCACGAGGAGCGGATCCGCCTGCTCTACGTCGCAGCAACCCGCGCGCGTGACCACCTCGTGGTCTCACTCGTCCGCGAGCCGCCGCCCAAGAGCGGGTTCTCCGCACCGACGTCGGCCACGGCGCTCGCCGATGCGTGCCTCACGCGAGCCGAGCACGACGTCCTCGAGCTCGACGAGCCCGGCCGGCTCGCGCCGGCTGCGGCCGTTGACGCTCCCGGACCGTTCGACCACACGGCCTGGGAGGCCGAGCGCGAACGGGTGATCGCGGGCTCCGCGGTGCGCTCCACCTGGAGCGCGACCGCGCTGCAGCACCGCGTGGCAGCAACCCGCGCCAGCACCACCGAAGTCGTCGCCGAGGCTGTCGTCGAGGCTGTCGCCGAAGAGCCGGAGCACGACCACGTGGCGGACGTCACGGCGGGCATCGACAAGGACGCCCCGGACCTGGACCTGCCGTCGTGGCGCAAGGGCCGATACGGCTCCGCGCTCGGCCGCGCCGTCCACGCGGTCCTGCAGACCGTCGACCTCGACACCGGCGACGGCATCGAGGCGACCGCCCGTGGGCAGGCGGCGGCTGAGGACATCGTCGGTCACGAGGACGTCGTCGCACGGCTCGCCCGAGCTGCGATCACCGCTCCGATCGTCCGCGAGGCCGTCGCGTCGGAGTACTGGCGGGAGTCCTACGTCGCGACGTCCATCGGCGAGACGACCATCGAGGGCTACATCGATCTGCTGGTCAGACGCCCCGACGGTTCGCTCGTCGTCGTCGACTACAAGACCGCGTCGCGCCTCAACGACATCGACGACCGGCTCGAGCACTACCGCGGCCAGGGCGCCACCTACGCGCTCGCCGTCGAGCAGGCGACCGGGATGACCGTCGCCGACGTGGTCTTCGTGTTCGTCTCCGGGGATGGGGTGGCGGAGCGACGCATCTCGGACCTCGACGCCGCGAAGGGTGAGGTCCGCGCACTGCTCGCATCTCCTCTGAGGCCCTGACCCGAAGGGTCCGCTCGGGTGCAACACTTGTGCGCCCTCGAGCGTTGCTCAGGGACGACCAGGAGAACGGTGCCGGTGACGCGACGTGTCCTTGCTGCGCGGGCTGCCATCGCGTGCTTGCTGCTCGCCGCGTGCGCGCCTGCGGCCGATCCGGCGGCGGTCACCACGCCCGAGTTCTCCGTGACCACGATGCCGGTGACCCCTGCACCCGCGGTGACCGTGCAGGTCCTCGTCCGAGAGCGCGAGGGGTGGAGCACGGAGGCGATCTCCCGCGTGGCGGGACGCGACGACATAGCCGCGGTCCGGACGCTGCGCTCTGAGCAGATCGGGCTGCGTGGGACCTGGGACGAGACCGGGGCTCAGCAGCTTGAGCTGCCCGATCGGTACATGGTCCCGCTCGACGCACGCGCGTTGGACGCCGAGGAGGCGGCCGCGGTCGGGTTGGCACCGGGAACGGTCGTGCTGACCACGACGGGCGCGATCCATCGTGAGGTCGGAACCGGCGGCCGCATGCAGCTCACGTTCAAGGGCAATGACCTCGACGTCGTGATCTCCGCGGTCCGCGGCGACCCGCGGTCCGGCAGCTCCGAGCTGCTCGTGCACCCCGACGACGCCGACCTGCTCGGCTTCGACCCACCGTCGTCGCTGATCGTGACCCTCACCCAGCCACGCGACCTCGCAGCCGCGTCGGAGACCGCCGACGCGATCGAGCGAGTCCTCGACGACGGCTTCACCCGGCTCCTGATCGATGACGGCGGCGAGCGCTCACAACCTCTCGTCCTGTCGTTGCCTGCCACGAAGGCACGTTTTGGGGAGTTCGCCTTCGAGGACCGGGCAGGTACCCGCGACATCTCGATGGGGGTCACGTGGGAGCGTGCGAACATCACGCGTCTGGTCGTCCCGGTTCTCGGCAACGTCCGGTGCCACGTCGCGATCATGGAGGATCTCACGGCCGTGATGGAGGATCTCGTCGCCGAGGGTCTCGACGGCGAGATCGACCGATCCCGCTACGCCGGCTGCTACTACCCCCGGCGCACCTCGCCGAACGGCAGCCTGTCCCACCACGCCTGGGGGATCGCGCTGGACATCAACGTCGACTTCGACGTTCCCGGCGGCGGTGAGGTACCCCATCCGGGGGTCATCGCGGCCTTCGCTCGCCACGGCTTCCGCTGGGGCGGCGAGTTCCCGACCCCCGACAACCACCATTTCGAGTGGGCCGGCCTCGTCGACCCACCCGGCTGACGGAGCCCGCCATGGCCTTCACGCACGCTGACGTTCCGGACCTGACCGGGAAGGTCGTGGTGATCACCGGGGCGAACTCGGGGCTGGGCCTCGAAACGACGCGGGTGCTCGCGGGCGCAGGCGCGCATGTCGTGATGGCGGCGCGGACACGGGAGAAGTACGACGCCGCCGCGGAGACCTTGGGGGAGCTCGCCGACCAGACCTCGTACCTCCAGCTCGACCTCGCCGACCTCGCGCAGGTACGCAGCGCAGCCGGCGTCGTCACCTCTCAGCACCCGGTCATCGACATCCTCATCAACAACGCCGGCGTCATGCTGCCGCCGGAGTCGCGGACCAAGGACGGGTTCGAGCTGCAGCTCGGCACCAACCACCTCGGCCACTTCGCGTTCACCGGCCTGGTGCTCGCCTCGCTGATCGCGGCGGACGAGGGCCGCATCGTCACCGTGTCGTCCGGCGCTCACCACAACGGCGAGCTCGACTTCGATGACCTCGACGTCCACACGCGGAGCTACAGCTCGTGGCGCGAGTACGGCACCTCGAAGCTCGCGAACCTCATCTTCGCGTTCGAGCTGCAGCGTCGCCTCGACGACGCCGCGGTCGCTGTCCGGTCCGTCGCCGCCCACCCGGGCTACACCGCGACGAACCTCCAGTCCGCAGGCGTCCGCATGTCCGGCGCCGGCATCAAGGAGCGCATCGCGGACGCGCTGATGGTCGTCGCAAACCGCGTCGTCGCGACGAACGTCGCGGACGGTGCCCTTCCGCAGATCCACGCCGCGGTCAGCGACGTCGCGGGCGCGACCTACTGGGGCCCGACGGGCTGGCAGGAGGCCCGCGGGCCCGTTGGCACGGCCAACGTCAACCCGAAGGCCGCCGACACCGAGGCGGCCCGGAAGCTCTGGGACGCATCCGTCGAGCGCACCGGCGTCGACTTCGCCGTCCTCACCCCGGCCTGAGTCGCCGCAACCCGTGTCCCCGTGGCGCGGAATTCCGCGGGATCGGGACACGCCTTGCGTGGACAACGACCCGTGTCCCCCTTCAGCGGTATTTCGCGGGATCGGGACACGCGTTGCTCAGCCGGCTGCTTCCGACTCCGACGGGGTCGGGCTGGGTGCGACGTCGTCGGCGGCCTCTTCGGGAGTCGCCGGACGGAGCCGGCCGTCGTTCGGACAGGAGCCGTCGGGGTTCGGCGGGACGAACGCTGGGGCGGGTTCGTGCGGACGGGTGCCGGCGAGGTTGCCGTCGCCGATCTGCAGGCGGCCCGGGAACTGGTCGCACTCCGGCATGCCGGGCCAGTCGCGCTCCTCGTTGGGGTCGTCCGGCGGCTTGTCCGGGTTGGCGGTGCGCAGGGGTGCGACGAAGTCCGGCAGCGCGTGCGTGAGCGCCGCTCCTGGCTCGAGCGCGGAGACGGAGAACGAGTTGCCGGCGTTCCAGAGCATCCAGCCGTCGATGCCGTTGTCGTAGGTCGCCTGGATCTGCTCCTTGACCCGGGCGGGGGAGTTGCTGCGTCCCATCCACGTCGGGGAGAAGTCCTCCAGCCACGGACGGATCTTCGCATGCAGGCCCTGGGTGCGCATCTGCGCCTCCTGCATGGAGTTCCAGATCGTCTCGTAGGCATGGTCGACGGGATGCGGGTCCAGGCCGTAGTTCCCACGGCCGTAGTGCGACGGGTAGACCATCGGTGAGATCACGTCGACGTGCTCGGCGATGCGCTCGATCACCTGGCCGGTCCCGCCGGCGTCCCACGAGAAGTCGTAGGTGGTCAGCCCGAAGATGTCCGCGGAGACGAACCCGCCGACCTCGTGGACCGCGACGCTTGCGCGAGCGAGGAACTCGACGATCTCGTCGGTGTGGCGCCACATCTCGCGTGGACGGTCGTCCGGAACGCCCGGGAGCCGGATCCCGGAGATGTCCCCGTCGCCGCCGTTCGGGAAGCGGATGTAGTCGAACTGGACCTCGTCGAAGCCGGCCTCGATCGCGGCGACCGCCACGTCGATGCACCAGTCACCGGCGGCGTCCTGGTAGGGGTTGAGCCAGCGGAAGTCCTTGCGCGCGATCCACGTGCCGCCGCCGGCGGTCTGCACCGCCATCTCCGGGCGGGCCTTGGCGGCGCGGGTGTCCTTGAAGCAGGAGATCCGCGCGATCGCCCAGCCGCCGAGGTCGTGCAGATCCGCGAGCTTCGCGGTCGGTGGCGGAAGGTCCGGGTTCCAGTCAGCACCGCCGCCGTCGCGGGCGATGGGATGGTCGATGGGCCACAGCAGCGTCCCGGCCTCGTCCTTGACGTCGATGACGAGCGCGTTGATCTCGGTGTCCTCGACCATCGTCAGCAAGCGCTCCCAGCGCTCACCCCAGAACGAGTGCACCGTGGTGTAGACGCCGCGCACGATCGGCGGCATCGCGTCCTCGGCCGCGACGGGGGAGGGTTCCGGGTCTGGTGACGGTTCGTCGGTGGTGTTCTCGGACGGTGACGATGACGGAGAGGTCGGCTCGCTGGACGTCGTCGGCGTGAGGCTCGACGTGGCGGCGGGGGCGTCGGAAGGAGCACCGCTGCAGGCGGCCGCGAGCAGCGACACCGCGAGCGCGGTCGACACGAGGCGAGGACGGATCGTCAGGGGAGTGCTCCAGCGAGGCGAGACGCTCGACCCTACTCAGCCGACCGTCGCATTCGGCAGGTTCCGGACACCTCCGTCCGGCCGTGATCAGCTCCAGCTTCAGTCGAACTTGGCGGCTTCGGCGCGGAGGAGCTCGACCATGGCGAGGGGGCCCGTGCTCGGGTGGGCGCCGGGTTCGTAGCGGACCGAGCGGAGGGTTCCGGTGTAGGGGGCTGGTGGGGTGTAGCCGCCGTTCCAGTCGACCGGCGAGCGGCGGTCGATGCCGATGTCGATGCCCTGGAACGGGGCCATGCCGTAGATCATCGGGACCTGGGGGATTGCCGAGACGAGGTCGCCGGTGGAGAGCGCCACCGACCAGTGCATGGCTTCGTCGTGGATGTCCAGGTGGACGATGATCTGCTGGGCGCCGGGTGCGAGCGGGCCGACGGTGGTCCGCCACATCTTGCCGCCGGCGTTGTGGGCGTAGGTGACGGTGCCGGCGCCGTCGACCCACACGACGTAGCCGCCCCCTTGGTCGCCGTGCGCGACGAGGACGCCGTGCTGGCCGGGCTGCCAGTCGAGGTCGATCGTGATGCGGGTCTCGCGGAGGAAGATCAGCTGCAGCGAGCGGTAGCGGTCGAGGGTGTCGCCGCCGGGGCGCAGGGTGATCGGTTCGGCGAACCGGTCGTTCCACGGGGGGCGCTGCGTGTACTTGACCATCGAGCCGTCATCGAGCGGATAGACCTGTCCGGCCCACGCGGCTTCGTCCCACGCGTCGGCGAGCTCGGTCACCTTCTCGGGATGGGTCGCCGCGAGGTTGTTCGACTCGGTCGGGTCGGCGGTCAGGTCGAACAGCTCGAACTCGCTGTCGTCGAACGGGGTCCACGGCGTGTGCAGCGCGACGATCTCCCAGCCGTCGCGGAAGAAGCCGCGGTTGCCCTGGATCTCGGTCATCTGCTCGGTGTGGTGCTCGGGAGCGGCGGGATCCGACAGCGCGTCGGCGAAGCTCGAGCCCCCGATGTCCTGCACCTCGATGCCGTGTCGCTGCGACGGTCGTTCGATCCCGACGAGGTCGAGGATCGTCGGGAAGACATCCGTGACGTGGGTGTACTGCCGACGGATTCCGCCGACCTCGGACGGGCCGTTGGGCCAGTGCCAGATCATCGGGACCTGATGGCCGCCGGCGTGGGCGGTCGTCTTGTAGAGCCGGAACGGGGTGTTGCAGGCCATCGCCCAGCCCTGCGGGTAGTGCGGGAACGTCGTCGGGCCACCCATCTCGTCGAGCCGGGCGAGGTCACGCGCGACATCCGGTTCGCTGAGGAGGGTCTCGAGGTAGCTCGACGTCCCGGCCGTCGCGCCCTCGCGAGAGGCGCCGTTGTCGGAGGTGAACAGGATGATCGTGTCGTCGAGCACCCCGAGGTCCTCGAGCGCAGCCCGGACGCGGGCCGTGGACTCGTCGAGCGTCACGACCATCGCCGCGTAGATCTCCATGTAGCGCGCGAAGACCGTGCGCTCGTCGTCGGACAGCTCGTCCCAGGCGAGCACGCCATGGTCGCCCTCGTGGTTGCGTGGCGGGAGCACCGCGTCGTCCGCCACGACGCCGAGGTCCTTCAGGCGACGCATCCGCTCGCTACGGATCGCGTCCCATCCGGCGGCGTAGCGACCCTCGTGGGCGGCGATGTCGGCGGGCTTGGCATGCAGCGGGGCGTGGACCGCGCCGTGCGAGAGGTACATCATGAACGGCTTGGTCGGATCGTTCTGGACCGAGTCGCTGATCATCTGGATGGCGCGGTCGGTGATCGCGTCGGTGAAGTAGTAGTCGTCCGGGTAGGAGTCGACCGCGACCACGCTGTTGCCCTCGAACAGCCGGTGCGGCTGGTGGAAGTTCGTGAACCCGTCGAGGATCCCGTGGAACTGCTCGAACCCGCGCTGCAGCGGCCACGAGTTCTTGTCGCCGGCCGCGTGGTTGTCGGAGTCCTTGCAGAGGTGCCACTTGCCGACCATCATCGTCGACCAGCCGGCGTCGCGGAGCGTCTCGGCCATCGTCACGACGTTGTCTGCCAGCTCCATCGCGTAGCCCGGGTAGCCGGCGTCGGAGTGGGCGACGTGGCCGATCCCGGCGCGGTGCGCGTCCATCCCGGTGAGCAGCGACGCGCGGGTCGGCGAGCACATCGGGGCGACATGGAAGTTCGTGAACGCGAGCCCGTCCGCGGCGAGGCGGTCGAGGTTGGGCGTGTCGATCTCGGAGCCGAAGCAGCCGAGGTCGGAGTAGCCGAGGTCGTCGGCGAGGATCACGAGGACGTTCGGCGCCTTTGCCGGCGCGCGGCTCGGCTCTGGCCAGTCCGGCGTCGACGTCGCGAAGATCCGACGGGCCTCGCCGTCGAACTCGGCGTAGGCGTCCGTGCTCGCCGAGGCGGCAGGGTTCGACTTCGGTCGTTCGGCGGCCATCGGTGCTCCCGTCGCGGTGGCCGGCCGAGCGTACGTACCGTGCGCGAGGCGAGCGCGGTGGGTGGCTGAACGGTGCCCGCCTGAGGCACAGTGGTGGCGACGCTCGCACCACGACCTGAGGGGAGGTCGTCATGGACCTCCGGCGTGCCGGACTGCACCTGCTGACGCTCCTCCGGGGCGCGACCGGGGCGGTCCTCGCGGCCTTCTGGGCTGGGGTGGCGGTGTTGGTGCTCGTCGTGGCCGGGGGCCTCATCGCTTACGGGTTCCTCGGGACGGCGTTGGCGATCGTGCTGGTGGCCCTGATCCTCCAGCCCAGCTTCGAGGTGCTCGCGACCGTCCTCGCGCTTCCCGGCTGGGACCGGGCCCTGCGTGGCATCGTCCTCCTGCTGGCCCCGCAGGCCGCCTGGGTCGCGTGGGACGGCGAGCTGGCTCTGTGGCCGCTCGGGGCGGGCGTGGTGCTCGTCCTGTACTCCGCGCCGCGCGCATACCGCCGAGCCCGGAGCTTCCGTGAGGACCCGTCGAGGTTGTCCTGGAGAGTTCGTTTCGTGGGCGCGTCCACGGCCGTCGGCGGAGCGTTCCTCGCGCTGTTCGCCGGCGACCGGCTGCCTGCCGGGACGTCAGGACGGCTCGTCGTCGCCGGCATGGCCACGCTCGCCGTGACCGGCGGTCTCTTCGTCGCCAGCCACGAGCTGCTCGAGCAGCTCGCACCCACGGAGGCGGAAGAAGGCCCGGAGCGACCACAGCCGGATCGTCGGGGACAGTGGGCTGCACGCCGGGAACGTCTCCGCGTGATGTGGCGGGATCTGGCGCAGACATGACCGCAGACGAGATCGATCGACTCCGCTCGCAGGCCCGTGACCTCGAGCGGTTCCTCGTGGACGTGCCGCCGCACGGTGGCAACAGCCGTGCCGATCTGGAGCAGCAGCTCGCAGATGTCCGGGCGAAGCTGCGGCGCCTCGAGTCGCCACGCGGCTAGCGTCACGTGCATGGACAGAGTCGCGACCCTCAACGCCTGCCTCGACGCCGCGGTGGACGGCGCGCGAGCACCTGCGCTCGGGGCCGCCGGCGGCATCCCGCTGGGTGATGGCGGCCCGACGCCCGACGAGGCGCTCGCCCTGTTCTCTGATCAGGTCACCTCGCGCGCGATCGACGTCGCAGCGCGACGGCTGAAGGCCGTCGGCGCCGGCTACTACACGATCTCCTCGGCCGGCCACGAGATGAACGCGGTCGTCGCGGGCCTGCTTCGTACGACCGACCCCGCGTTGCTGCACTACCGCTCGGGCGCGTTCGTCCTCACGCGTTCGCGGGTGGCGTCACGCGATCGGGCCACCGTGGTGCGCGACATCCTGCTCGGGTGCGCTGCGTCGTCGGATGACCCGGTCTCCGCAGGGCGTCACAAGGTCTGGGGGAGCAGCGACGACTGGATCATCCCGCAGACCTCGACGATCGCCTCACACCTCCCGAAGGCCGTCGGCGTCGCCTTCGCGATCGAGCGGACTCGTCGGCTCGGGCTGTCCGGACCCATCCCGGACGACAGCATCGCGGTGTGTTCCTTCGGCGACGCGAGCGCGAACCACGCGAGCGCGCTCGCTGGGATCAACGCCGCCCGGTACGGGGCACGTCGAGGCGGTGGCACCCCGCTGCTCTTCGTCTGCGAGGACAACGGCCTCGGGATCTCGGTGCCGACACCGCCTCGATGGATCGAGGAGTCCTACTCCTCGCTCCCACACCTGCGCTACGTGCGTGCTGAGGGCAACCTCGCGTCAGTCCACGCGGCAGCTGATGAGGCGATCGCCCACGTCCGCAAGCACCGCTCGCCGGTCTTCCTGCATCTCCCCGTCGTGCGACTCCTCGGGCACGCGGGCTCGGACGTCGAGATGGCCTACCGCAGCATGGCCGAGATCGAGGAGGGCGATCGTCGTGATCCGCTCGCGTTGACGGCGCGCTGGCTGATCGAGGTGGGCGCTGCGCCACGCGACGTCGTGCGTGCGATCATCACGGGGATCCGGACTGACGTCGCGGCCATCGCCGATGAGGTCATCGGCGCCCCGACGCTCGCCACCCGTGGAGATGTGCGTGCCAGCCTGACCAGCCGACGTGGGCTGCGGCACCGCCACGATCCGCTCCCGGTCGACGCCGACGACCGGGCTGAGCACTTCGGCGGGGAGCCGCCCGAGGCCGCTGATCATCCGTCGAAGCGCACGCTCGCCTCGCACATCAACAGCGCTCTGAACGACCTCATGCTCACCCGCCCCGAGGTCATCGTCTTCGGCGAGGACGTCGGTCGCAAAGGCGGCGTCTACGGCGTCACCTCGCGGCTGCAGCAGGCGTTCGGCACCCGTCGGGTCTTCGACACGCCGCTCGACGAGACCACGATCCTGGGCATCGCCCAGGGGGCCGGTCTGCTCGGGCTCATGCCGATCGCCGAGGTCCAGTACCTCGCCTACGTGCACAACGCGATCGACCAGCTGCGTGGCGAGGCCGCGACGATGTCGTTCTTCTCCGACGGGGCGTACACGAACCCGATGGTCGTGCGCATTGCCGGCTTCGCGTACCAGAAGGGGTTCGGCGGCCACTTCCACAACGACAACGCGATCGGGGCGCTCCGGGAGATCCCCGGCATCGTGGTCGGCGTGCCCTCGCGCGGCGACGACGCCGCCAAGATGCTGCGTGGCGCGGTCGCGCTGGCCCAGCGCGACGGACGCGTCGTCGTGATCATCGAGCCGATCGCGCTCTACCACGAGAAGGATCTCATCAAGGAGGGTGACGGCGGATGGCTCACCCGCTACCCGGAGCCCGACGAGACCCTGGAGCCGGGGACGGTCGCCATCTCCGGGCCGGGTGACGAGGACATCCTGATCGTCTCCTACGGCAACGGCCACAGGATGTCCCAGCGGGTGGCGTACCGGCTCCAGCGTGCCGGCGCCCGCGTGGGCGTCGCCGACCTGCGCTGGCTCCAGCCGCTGCCGCTGGATGATCTCTGGCGGCATGCGGCGCACGTCCCACGCGTGCTGGTCGTCGACGAAGCCCGCCCCGGGCCCGCTGGCGTGAGCACCGAGGTCGTCCTCGGGATGCTGCAGCGTGGTCACCGTGGCCTGGTCTCGGCGGTCACGAGCGATGACTGCTTCGTCCCGCTCGGCCCCGCGGCCAGCCACGTCCTGCTCGGCGAGACCGAGATCGAGGCCGCAGCTCGCTCGATGCTGGCGCGGTGATTCAGTAGGTCATGGTCGACGCACCGAAGCCGGCCGACGGGCCGAGGTCCGGGTAGCCGGCGACGCCGTGCTCGTGCAGGTCGAGGCCGTCGAGCTCGTGACGCTCCGAGACACGCAGGTGCCCGAGCTTCTTGATCACGAGGAAGATCGAGCCGGTGGTGATCGCGGAGAACGAGAAGATCGCGAGCACGCCGACGAGCTGGGTGATGACGCTGAGGCCCTGCTCGGCCGGGGCGTAGATCCCGACGAAGATGACACCCAGGGCACCGCAGACGCCGTGCACGGAGACCGCGCCCACCGGGTCGTCGACACGCACGCGGTCGAAGAACGAGACCGCGAAGACCACCACCGCGCCGGTGATCACGCCGACGATGAACGCGTCGGTGTTGCTCGCGAGGTCTGGTCCGGCGGTGATGCCGACGAGGCCCGCGAGCGCGCCGTTGCCGATCATGGCAGGGTCGGGCTTGCCGGAGGTCAGGGTGTTCACGATGGCGGCCATGAGCGCGCCTGCACCACCAGCGATCGTGGTGTTCATCAGGATCGTGCCGATCGTCTCGGCCTGACCCACGGCAGCGAGCGTGGAGCCACCGTTGAAGCCGTACCAGCCGAAGAACAGCACGATCACGCCGAAGATGGCGAGCGGGATCGAGTGGCCCGGGATGGCGCGGGGCTTGCCGTCCTTGGAGTACTTGCCGATGCGAGGTCCGAGGATCGCTGCACCGACGAGCGCGGCGGCGCCACCGGTCAGGTGGACGATGCCGGAGCCCGCGAAGTCGTAGAAGCCCATGTCGCCGAGCCAGCCGTCGCCGCTCCACTGCCAGTGCGAGATCACCGGGAAGATGAACGCCGTCAGCGCGAACGCCACGACGACGTAGGCGTAGAAGTTGATCCGCTCGGCCACGGCGCCGGACACGATCGTCGCTGCGGTCGCGGCGAAGACCAGCTGGAACACGGCTTGCGTGCCGTCACCGAGGCTCGTGCCGGCAGGGTTGAAGAACCCGGAGGTGCCGATGAAGCCGCCCGCGTCGTTGCCGTAGGCGAACGCCGAGCCGACCGCCCAGTAGGCGACGGCGCCGATGGCGACGGTGATCATGTTCTTGCCGACGATGTTCGCGGCGTTCTTCGAGCGGGTCAGCCCCGCTTCGAGCATCCCGAAGCCGAGGTGCATGAGCAGCACGAGCGCGGAGCACAGCGCGATCCACACCGTGTCGATCGCGTAGACGAGATCTGCGGTGGTCGTCGCTTCGGTGGCAAGCAGCATGGGAGATCCCAGAGTCGTCGATGAGACGTGATGGTGCGAAGGTGCGGGGCACGGATGGCCACCAGCGCGCTTCGCGACGGGACGACGCTGTCCCTGTCAGCGCATGACACGCTAGCCAGCGAGGACGTGAACCCCGAAACAGGGCCGTCGTGGACGCAGCTGGCTGCGACGGGGGACCGGCCGGCGCGTAGTCTGCCGACGATGTCTGCCCGGGAGGACCAAGATCGTGACCGCCGCAACGAGTGCCCCGTTCGGGACCGTGTTCACTCCGACCATGCCGATGGCCCGTTTCGGTCCGGACGGCTGGCAGGCACCGGAGATGATCGCGGTCGACTCGATCGCCCTGTCCCCGGCGGCGCACGCGCTGCACTACGGCTCGACGTGCTTCGAGGGCCTCAAGGCACACAAGGGCGTCGACGGCGTCGTCCGCATGTTCCGCCCCGACAAGCACATCGCCCGGCTCCGTCAGTCCGCCGGCCTGCTGCACCTCGCGAAGCCCGACGCTGACGTGGCCATGCAGATGCTGACCGACCTCGTGCATTCATCCCTTGAGCACGTGCCGTCCGCGCCTGGCTCCCTCTATCTGCGCCCTGTCCTGCTCGGCACGGAACCGAACATCGGCGCGGCCGCAACACCCTCGAAGTACGGCATCTTCTACATCCTCGCCTCGCCCGTCGGTGACTACTTCGCCGGGGGCATCCGGCCGCTGAAGCTGCTCGTCGAGACCGAGACGCCGCGCACGACCCCGCAGTTCGGCATGGTCAAGAGCGGTGCGAACTACGTGATGGCGCTGGGAATCACCCTCGACGCGAAGGCGAAGTTCGGCGTCGACCAGATCCTCTTCGCACCTGGTGGTCAGGTCCAGGAGACGGGTGCGGCGAACTTCCTCATGTTCGACGAGGGCCGCGTCGTGACGCGGGCACTCGACAGCTCGTTCCTGCACGGCGTCACGCGCGACTCGGTCCTGACGATCGCGAAGGACCTCGGGCTCGAGGTCGAGGAGCGCCCGGTCACCACCGAGGAGCTGTTCGCGTGGGCCGAGCGCGGCGGGGAGATGGCGCTGTCCGGGACAGCGGCCGTGTTGTCCGGGGTCGGCACGCTCGTCCATCACGGCGTGGAGCACGTGGTCGGCGACGGCGAGGTCGGTCCGATCACCCTCCGCCTGCGTGAGCGGCTCACGCAGATCCAGACCGGCGTGGCACCCGACGATCACGGCTGGACGGTCGCCGTCACCGCCTGATCTGTCGGATCTCCCGATCGCTCCATAGGCTGAGCCATGGAGTGCAGTCGATCAACGTGGAGTTCGGTCGTGCCACGATCCCGGTCCCTGTACGTCCTGCTGAGCCTGCTCGTCATGACGGTGATCGCGTTCCAGCCCTGGTCGCGGTTCGGCGACGATGATCTGACGATCGCTGGCATCGAGGACGGCGCCACGCCACCACCGGCCGGTTCCGTGGCCCCCACCGGCGACGAGACGCCCGGTCAAGGTGGGATCGATCCGCCCACGGTCGCAGGCGGCGGCGTCATCGGCGACGCCACCCAGCCGGGCACCGGCA
>CBDTYW010000065.1:0-15493 GCA_965364735.1 uncultured Nitriliruptoria bacterium | reverse complement strand
GGCTGGCTCAGCAGCGGGTCGACGCCGCCGTACTGCAGCAGAGCATCGTCGCGGACCGCGCTCGTCGCGGCCTCGACGAGGCCGACGTAGGCCTCGAGCGCACGCGGGGTACGAAGGGCCCGGAGCGTGTCGAGCGAGAGCACGTTCGTCGTGCCCTCCCAGATCGGCAGCACCTGGGCGTCGCGGAGCAGCGCCGGGAGGTTCGTGTCCTCGATGTAGCCCGCTCCGCCGAACGCCTCGAGGGCCTCGCTGGCGGCCGCGACGGCCTGCTTCGCGGTGACGAGCTTCATGATCGGGAGGAGCAGCCGGAGCCCGGCCGACTCGTCCTCGGTGGCGACGCCGGCCTCCTCCTTGCCGAGCAGCTCGACCGCGCGGAACGAGAGCTGGAGCGCCGCCTCGTGCTGGACCTTCAGGGCCGCGAGCGTCGTGCGGTGCAGCGGCTGGTCGACGAGGAGCCGCCCGAACGCCTCGCGACGCCGCGCGTAGTCCTCGGCGAGCGCGACGGCGCGACGGATCCCGCTGGCCGCGGTCACCGCGTTCCAGATCCTGGTGATGGTCAGCATCGGCGCGATGTTGCGGGTGCCGTTGGCGGGCTCGCCGACGAGGTGCGCGAGCGTGCCGTTGAGCTTCAGCTCCGCGGTCGGCATCTGCCGCGTGCCGAGCTTGTCCTTGAGACGCAGGACCTCGATGTCGTTGAGGTTGCCGTCCTCGTCGCGGACCTCGACGTAGAACATCGCGAGCCCACGGCCGCCGTCGGGGTTGCCTTCGGGGCGTGCGAGGGTGAGCGCCATCTGTGACGTCACAGCGCTCGTGAACCACTTCGTCCCGTACAGCCGCCACGTCCTGCCGTCACCGTCCACCGGGACCGCGATCGTCTCGCTGATCCCGACGTCCGACCCGCCGGTGCGCTCGGTCATCCACTGCCCGGACGTCCACGCGGATCCCGGGTCGCGCGAGATCAGGTGGGGAACGGCGCGCGCGATCACGTCGTCGTCGCCGAGTGCCCTCAGCGTCGTGGCGGCGCCGTCGGTCATCGCCATCGGGCAGGAGTACAACGCGCTCGACGGCGACCAGAGGTAGGTCCGCGCGAACTGGTTGATCCGGTCGTGCTGGCCGAAGGTGCCTTCGTGTCCAGCGGCCACCACGCCCGCCTCCGTGCCGACCGCTCCGCACGCGAGGAACTCGTCGGAAACCTCGACCTCGTCGATGCGCGTGCCCCAGGCGTCGAAGTGGGTCAGCGTTGGCTCTCGGTCCCGTCGGTTGACCGTGTTGTGCAGGTCGAGCAGGTCCGTGGCGGCGCGCAGGCCGAGGTCGGCGAGGTCCGGGGTGACGGCCTCGAGCACGTCCGCGGGGAGAAGCCGTCCGAGCAGTCGGCGGAGCGCGACGTCGCCGTCCCACTCGTCGGTCAGCCGCGGCGGGTCCTGGAAGAACGTCGCGCCGCGGGGCGTGGTGTCGGTGCTCATCGTTCGTTCCGTCGCGTGAGGCTGTGCCGCGACGGTAGTGGCCCGATCACCACGTCCGGTAGAGCGTGGCCGCGACGCTCGTGGCGAGGTTCAGCGACGACACGCCAGCGCGCATCGGGAGCGCGACCACGCGGTCCGCGAGGGCGAGCGCGGCGTCCGAGAGGCCGTCCCGCTCGGTGCCGAACATCAGGATCGCGTCGAGGGGGAGCGGCGCGTCGAACGGCTCACCCGCAGGATCCATGGCGATGACGGGCCGGTCGTTGCCGGTGGCGACGTCATCGATCACGTCCAGACGCAGGACCGGCAACGCCCAGCCCAGCCCCGCCGCGCCCCTGACTGCCGCCGCACCCCAGGGGTCGAGCTCTCCGGTCGTCACGACGCCGGCCGCGTCGGCGGCCGCGGCGACGCGGATGACCGCGCCGACGTTGCCCGGTCGACGCGGGGACTCCAGCACCACGATCGGACGCGTCGGGCGGAGGCTGCCGAGGGGTACAGGAGGCGGGAGCCGGGCGATCGCCACGGCCGGCGACCGCAGCCTCGGGACCGCGCTCTGCCAGACGGACGCGTCGATCCGCTCGCAGACGTCGAGGACCTCGGCGGCCACGTCGGGGGCGAGCTCGGCGAGCAGTCGTGCGAGCTCGTCAGGATCGGCGGTCCACGCTGCGTCGATCGTGCCGCCGAAGCGCACGCAGTGCTTCACCGCGTGGACACCCTCGAGCACGACCAGCCCGGGAACGTTGCGGGCTTCGGCCAGGCGCTGGCCCACCGTCATGGGCCGACCGTGTCGTCCTTCGAACATGTGCGCGTGCTCCCGTCGTCCGCAGTGTGGCCGACGTCGGGCATCCCTGACACGTCGGCGCTCAGCGGGTCGCCGCGCTCGTCGCGGGGTCGTAGTCTCGTGACATGGCCCTCTTGCTGTTCGTCGCATTCCTCACGATCCCGCTCGCCGAGCTCTTCGTCATCGGGTCGGTCGCCGACATGATCGGGCTGCCGTGGACGATCGTTCTGCTCGTGCTGGACAGCTTGGTCGGGGCGTGGCTGGTCCGTCGAGAAGGTCGCCGCGCCTGGGGGCAGCTCGCCGAAGCGTTGGGGGCGGGGCGTTGGCCGGGCGACGAGATCACCGCGGGCGCGCTCGTGCTGGTCGGAGGCGTGCTGCTCGTCACGCCGGGCTTCCTGACCGACGTCCTCGGTCTCGCGCTGGTGCTGCCGTTCACCCGCATGGTGATGGCGCGGGCACTCCGCAGCCGTGTCCAGCCCGACCAGATGTCCGCCTTCACGACGGGCACCGGTGGCTCCGGCTTCATGTTCGGGACGAGCTTCGGCAGCAGCGCCAAGCGCGCTGACCCGTTCTCCTCGAAGCCCGGTGAGGTCTTCGACGCGGAGATCATCTCGATCGAGCGTGAGACCCCCGACGAGCCCGGTGAGCTCGGCCCGGGCGGCGACGACGTCGGGTGACGGCGCGGTCGGTCGGCACGGACGCGGTCTACGTCATGGTGGGGCCCTCGTCGTCCGGCAAGTCCACGTGGGCGGCCGACGCCGCACCGCCGAACGCGGTCATCTCCTCCGACGCGCTCCGCGGGATCGTCGGCGAGTCCCCGCACGACCAGCGGGCGGGGACCGATGCCTTCGACGCGCTGCATCTGCTCGTCGAACGTCGCGTCGCGCGCGGACTCGTGACGGTCGTGGACACGCTCGGCTTCGACGCTGCTCGGCGCGCGACGTGGATCGCGCAGGCGCACGCCGCGGGGCTCCGCGCCGTCGCCGTCGTCATGCGCACCGACGCGGCGACCTGTCGCTCCCGCAACGCCGACCGGATGCGCCCCCTGCCGAAGAAGGTCCACGATCAGCAGCTGAAGGCGATGGTGACGATCGACGACGAGCTCGCCGAGGACGGCTTCGACGAGATCATCGACGGCACGCCCGCGCGCCTCGTCGCGCCGGCGTTCGTCGCGACGCCTCGCGATGAGCCCGCGCCACCCGCGCCGCCGGGGTCACGTCTCGAGTTCGGGCTGCACATCTCGCGCTTCGACGGCGATGCCGAAGACCTCGGGTCGCGTCTCCGGGAGATCGCGCAGGTCGCCGAGGAGGTCGGCTTCAGCTCGCTCTGGGTGATGGACCACGTGATCCAGATCCCGCAGGTCGGGCGTGCGTGGGAGCCCATGCTCGAGTCGTGGACGACGCTCTCGCACCTCGCCGCAGCGACCGAGACCATCCGGATCGGGACCCTCGTCACGGGGATCACCTACCGCAACATCGCCCACCTCGCGAAGATCGTCGCGACGCTCGACGTCCTCAGCGGCGGACGCGTGAACTGCGGTCTCGGAGCAGCGTGGTTCGCGCAGGAGCACACGGCCTACGGCTGGGAGTTCCCGCCGCTCCGCGAGCGCTACGCCATGTTGTCGGACGCGCTCCAGCTGCTCCCGAAGATGTGGGGGCCGGGCAGCAAGCCGTTCTCCGGCGAGGTCGTCGCGGTGCCGTCGACGACGTGCTACCCGCGGCCGCTCCAGGAGAAGATCCCGATCCTCGTCGGCGGGCAGGGCGAGAAGCGGACGTTGCGTCTCGTCGCCGAGCACGCCGACGCCTGCAACCTCTTCGGCGACCCGGACGAGGTCGCGCGCAAGGTTGCGGTGCTGCACGCACACTGCACGGATGTCGGCCGCGACCCCGCCGAGGTCGGCGTGACGATCCTGCAGTCGATCCTCGTCGGGACCGACGACGAGGATCTCGCGCTCCTCATCGAGGACCTCCGCCCGCCGCAGGTCGCTGCGACCACGTGGGCGGCACGCAACGCCGCCGGGACGGTCGCCGACCACCACGCGCGGTTCGCGCGGTTCGCCGAGGTCGGCGTCGGCACCGCGATCATCAGCCTCCCCAGGCTCGACGTCGACCTCGTCCGACGCGCGGGCGCGCTGATCTAGCATCGGAGATCGGCGGAGGCAGCACCATGCGCAGCAACCAGATCACCAGGATCGCGGCGGGGCTGGTGCTCGCGACGGTCGTCGCGGCCTGCGACGGCGCGGGCGCGCCCGAGGTGACCGACACGTCTTCGCCCACGGCGACGAGCACCCCGGTGACTCCCTCGCGCACCATCACGCCCACCGCGACCATCACGCCCACCGAGAAGCCCACGGAGGACGGCGGCAGCGCCCGGGCGGACATCGAGGGGACGCTGCTGCTCGTCGACTCCATGCCTGCCACGGCGATCGTCACGATCGAGCGGCCAGGCTTCCAGCGGCTGTTCACCCACCTCGACTTCGAGGCGGACGAGCCGCGAGACATCCACGGCAACCGCCTGCTCGGCGCCGTCTACGCGGTGGACGTCGGCAACGGCAGCCACGATCTCCGGGTCGTGGAGATCGAGGAGGCCACGGAGTCGCTGCTGCTCGAGGCGCCGGCGGATCCCGGCACCCGGCACGTGCTCCTCGGCACGATCGTGGTCACCGCACCGGGCTTCCCCGGGACGCCGCTCGTCGTCTACGAGCGTGCACGTCAGGCCAGCATCGAGGACGGCCGGCTCGACCTGTTCGCCGTCCGTCAGGACACGGGGGAGTCCTTGCTGCTGCTCGGCGAGGCTGGCTGGGGCTGGGAGGGCGGCTACGTCGGGGTCGACGCCGTGGGCGACGACCGCGTGCTCGTCACCGGCTACGAGGAGGTCTTCTGGTCGGTCCGGGTCGCCGTGCTGGGCGGTGGCGGCGAGGCCGAGTACGTCGACGTCGCGAGCGGCAACCTCGGCGACGGAGGACCGTTCGTCATCGAGGCCGTCTTCGGCGACGACGACGGCCGGACCGCCGCGCTGCTGCTCGAGCACGAGGAGGGTGGCGTCGAGGTCCAGGTCCTCGACCTCGTCGAGCAGGCGGACGCCGCGTCCTTCCCGCTCGACCTGCCCGCCGATGCACGCGCGGAGGCGATCGCCAGGATCGGCGGGACCGTGTGGGTCTCGATCCGCGGCGGCGACGGTCGGTATCTCCCCGCCGTCTGGCTCGATCGGGTGACCGCGAGCTGGGTCGAGTCAGACCACGTCGGGCTGGTTCGGAGCAACGAGACGATCGCCGTGGGCTGAGCGCGCCGCCATGGCCGGTTGGCCCGCCAGCACACCCCGTCGATAGCCTCGGAGCGACCCGGATCGGGTCAGCCTCCGACGCTCGACGTCGGTCGGCGCGCCTCCCGCGGCCCGGTCCCCACCGACCAGGGGTGACGCACGATGTCAGATTCCCGCATGGCCGCAATCCACGCCGCGATCGCAAACAACGCGACCGGCGAGGAGATCGAAGCGCTCCCGCTTCCCGAGACGATGCGCGCCGCGTTCGTCCACCGCGACGACGTCAAGATGTTCGACGGCCTCGAGTCGTGGGAGAAGGACCCGCGCAAGTCGCTGCGCATCGACGAGGTCCCGATCCCGCCGCTCGGTCCGAACGAGGTGCTGATCGCGCCGATGGCCTCGGCCATCAACTACAACACCGTGTGGACCTCGATCTTCGAGCCGCTCTCCACGTTCAAGTTCCTGGAGCGCTTCGGCAAGGAGTCCGACCTCGGTGCCCGACACGACCTGCCGCACCACATCGTGGGCTCCGACGCTGCCGGCGTCGTGCTGCGCACCGGCCCCGGCGTCACGCGCTGGAAGGCCGGCGACCGTGTCACCGTGCACTGCAACTACGTCGACCTCGAGGGCCCGGAGGGTCACGAGGACTCGATGCTCGACACCTCCCAGCGCATCTGGGGCTTCGAGACGAACTTCGGCTCGCTCGCCGACATCTCCATGGTCAAGGCCAACCAGCTCATGCCCATGCCGACCCACCTGACGTGGGAGGAGGCGGCGTCGCTCGGGCTCGTGCTCGCGACCTCGTACCGCATGATCGTCGGTGAGAACGAGGCGCGTATGAAGCAGGGCGACATCGTCCTGATCTGGGGCGCCACCGGCGGCCTCGGCGGCTTCGCCACCCAGATGGTCCTCAACGGCGGCGGCATCCCCGTCTGCGTCGTGTCCTCGCCGGAGAAGGTCGAGCTGCTCAAGCAGATCGGCGTCGAGGCGATCATCGACCGCAAGGCGGAGGGCTACCAGTTCTTCGATGAGGACGGCAACGCGGACATGAAGGAGTACCGCCGCTTCGGTGGGAAGATCCGTGAGCTGGTCGGCCGTGACGTCGACATCGTCTTCGAGCACCCGGGTCGTCCGACCTTCGGGGCGTCGGTCTTCGTCGCGAAGAAGGGCGGCACGATCGTCACCTGCGCGTCGACCGGCGGCTTCGTCCACGAGTACGACAACCGTTACCTCTGGATGAACCTCAAGAACATCCTCGGCTCGCACTTCGCGAACTACAACGAGGCGTTCCAGGCCAACCGGCTCGTCGACAACGGGATGATCCACCCGATCCTGTCCAAGACCTACACGCTCGAGGAGACCGGCGAGGCCGCGTACCAGGTCCACAAGAACCTGCACACCGGCAAGATCGGCATCCTCGTGGGCGCGTCCGAGCCGGGCCTCGGCATCCAGGACGAGGCGAAGCGCGCGAAGCACATCGACGCGATCAACGTCTACAAGCACTTCAGCTGACGCGGCCCGTTCGCGAGGTCACGCGGCACAACGTCTGAGGGCGCCCCACGGGGCGCCCTCACTCGTGTCCGCTCGCAATCAGAACAGCAGCACGGACGACCAGTTGGCCATCGCGAAGAGCAGCGGGAAGATGGCCCACGCGTGTCGCTTCGTGAGGACCAGCACGGAGCCGATGATGCCGATGCCGAAGAGCGTGCTGCCGAAGTAGAGGGCCCCGAGCAGGTTGCCGCTGAACAGCGCGAACGGTCGGAGGTAGGTCAGCGCCAGCACGATGCCGGGCCCGAGGAGCGCCGCGCGTGACACGGTCGAGGAGATCGGGACCAGCTTGTCCGTGAGCAGCACGACCGCGGCGAGGGCCACGACCGGCATCAGGGCCTCGAGGGGTCCGACCTGGAAGGACCGGAGCAGGCCGAACAGGAGCATCGCGGCGACCGCGCCCATCCCGAACGTCCGGAGTCCCTCGGTCAGGCCGACGTCGGGCTGGCGGAACCCGTCCTTGCCACGGATCGCAAGGAACGCGATCAGGAGCCCCAGGCCGAGCGGGTAGACGACGTCGATCGCGAACACGATCAGGATTGCCTCGACCGAGCCCGTGACCGACGAGCCGACCACCCCACCGCTGAACGGAAGGTGGAGCTTCCCGAGCGCGACCTCCGTGACCGTCCCGGCGCCGCCGACGAGCGTGCTCACCGCCAGCGCAGCGATGAAGGGCACCGCGAAGATCACGCCGCTGCGCAGACCGGCCCGATCGATGTCGAGCCCGAACGCCTTCGCGCCCTGCTTGCGGTAGCGCGCGAGCAGGAGCGGGACGAGCCCGGTTGAGGCGAAGAGCCATGCGGTTGCGAGCAGCAGGCCGAGCATCCCGGAGTCGGGGTAGAGCGGAAGCCGCAACGCGACGCGTTGCACGGAGTCGAGGAACAGGAACGCTGCTGCTGCGAGGATGAAGTCGGAGCGCGCGTCGTCTTGGGTGAGCCACATGGCGCGAGATGGTAACTGGCCCACCCTTCGACCCATCGCACGCCTATCCTCTTGGCTCCTGCCGTCCGCCCGCCCGAGGGTCCGTCCATGCTCACCGCCTCGATGATCGTCATCGGCGAAGAGATCCTGAGCGGCCACGTCGCCGACACGAACTCGGGTCACCTCGCCGGCGAGCTGCGCGAGGTCGGCGTCCCGCTCACCCGCGTGCACACCATCGGCGACACGCTGGAGGAGATCGACGAGGCGCTGCAGCAGGAGATCGCCCGCGGCACGCCGCGGCTCATCGTCACCTCCGGCGGGATCGGCTCGACACCCGACGACCTCACCTTCGAGGCGGTCGCCGCTTCGCTCGGGCGGGGCGTGGTGGAGCATCCGGTGCTCTCGGAGCGGATCGGCATGGCGCTCACCTGGACCGGATCCCACGGCATCGACGTCACCGACGAGTTCGCGTGGCACATGCTGCGCATGGCGCGGATCCCCGAGGGTGCGGTGCTCATCGACGCCGACGGTTCGTGGGCTCCCGGCGTGCAGATCGACATCGACGGCGGCTGCACCGACGGAGGCATCACGATCTGCGTGCTCCCCGGCGTGCCCTCCCAGTTCGCGGCCATCACCGCGAACGCGATCGTGCCGATGGTCTCCGGGATCAACCCGGTGCCGACGGTCCTCGAGGTCACCCACACGCTGCCGGAATCCGCGTTGAACCTCTGCTTCGTGGACCTCATGGTGAAGTTCCCGGACGTGAAGCTCGGCTCGTACCCCGGCACGCCGATGCTCGTGCGGTTGTCCGGGCCTGATGGCCAGACGCGCGGCGCCGCGGAGTTCGTGACCCAGCACCTCGCGGACTTGCTCGCAACGCCGGGAGGCGCGAGCCTTCAGGCTGCGTGGTCCGCGCGCTTCCAGGCCATGGAGGACCGCGCTGAGGTCGAGGCGCAGAACCGGCGGTCCCAGCCGGAAGAGGAGACGTCGTGAGCGCCATCGTCGACCGCGCCCCGCTCGCCAACCGCCCCGTCTGGACCGGCACACGGCCGACGGGCCATGAGGTCGCGTTCCACGAGGCCGCCGACGCCCCGGAGCCCGGCACCGCGGCGCGGCGGGTGCTCGTCGTCCACGCACACCCGGACGACGAGTCCTCCAAGGGCGCGGGCACGACGGCGCGGCTGGCTGACGAGGGCGCTGCCGTCGTGCTGGTGACGTTGACCGACGGCGCGGCAGGCGAGGTCCTGAACCCCGGCTGCGACCCGGTGGAGCAGGCCGACATGGTCGCCGTGCGCGAGCAGGAGCTGCTGACGGCCGTCACGATCCTCGGCTACAGCCGGACGTTCCAGCTCGGCTACCCGGACTCCGGCTGGCACGAGGACAAGAGCAACGTCCCGGACGAGGCCTTCTGGAACGTCCCGATCGACGACGTCGCGGCCGAGATCGCCGACATCATCCGCCGGGAGCGTCCCCACGTGGTCGTGACCTACCCGCCGGACGGCGGATACCCGCACCCCGACCACATCCGCTGCCACCAGGTGTCGATGCGCGCGATCGAGCTGGCCGCCGATGACTGGGCTGTCCCGCGCACCGTCAGCTCCAACGTCTTCACGCGACAGAAGCTGCTCGCGATGCACGCCGCCCACGTCGCCGCCGGGCTGACCTCGCACTACGCCGACTGGCTCGTCCACCGTCGTCCGCCGGCAGCGCTCGACATCCGGCTCGACGTCGGGGAGTGGTTCCGCCGCCGCGACGAGGCCCTCCTGGCACACGTCACCCAGATCGATCCGGACGGCCGGTGGTTCGCGCTGTCGCGCCAGATCGAGGCGTCGGTCTTCCCGTTCGAGTGCTTCGCGGTCGAGGCAGGTCTTCCCGTCACCGACGCGCCAGCCGATGACCTCTTCGTCGGCATCGACCTCGACTGATCCGGGCTGGTCAGCCTGCGGGCGTCAGGGAGCGGACGGCGAAGGTCGCGTCCTCGGTGTAGGTGACGCCTGCGCCGAAGGAGCTGGTCCTCGAGGTCGACTTCCGCTCGATGCGGACCGGGAAGCCGCGGGTCGTGTCGACCCAGACGTTCTGGCTCGCCGTGCCTTGCACGCGGCCCTCGATCTTGGTCTCGAACCGGTACATCATGGTCTCGACCTGGACGCCACCGACGGTCATCATCTCGCGGCGGACGTAGGTCGCGGTCCCGGACGTCGTGACCTCGTCGCCTTGGCAGCCGCCCTGGGTGACGTCGCCCGGTGCCTGCGTCAGGTCGCCGTGGTTGTCGTTGTCGCAGACGAAGATCTGGTGCTCGGCGGCGCCGTAGAACTCGACGTCGGTCTCGTACTGCGTCACCCCGACACGGGGGCCTTCGAGGCAGAACGTCGTCTCCTCGCGGTGCTGTTCGAGGAGGCGAAGCTCCAGGGTCCAGCCGCAGCCGGGGGCCTTGCGGACGATCCCGTAGGTCTCCTCCGGGTAGCTGCGCGCGCCGCCGGGGGTGGAGATGGCTTCGCCGCCGGTCGTGTCGAACGTGTAGACCCCGGTGTCCGGGAAGGTCAAGGTCGGTGCGGCCGGTGCCGGCTCAGCGGTGGGTGACGGGGCAACGGTCTCCGCAGGTGCCGGAGCGGCGGGAGCAGCAGGCTGCTCGGACGGGTCGGGCTGGGTGGTGGCAGCCGGCTCGGCAACGGTCGGCTCCGCGACCGGAGCGCTCGTGTCAACGGGGGCAGCCGGGGCCGCCTCGCCGAGGGCCGGCTCCTCGGTGGCTCCGGCAACCTCGGGTGCCGCGGCCGGCATGACGGCGCCCAGATCGCGCACCGGTGCAGCGGCGGATTCGGAGCGGAAGTCCGCGAGGACATCGTCGATGGCCACGGCGGTGCCCTCGCCGCCGCGCAGGACGAAGAACAGGTTGGTCGAGCCGACCGTGAGCGCCAGCACCAGCGTGATGATCGCCACCGCGCGCAGGCGCAGCGTGGTGGGGAGCAGACGACGGTCGAGCCCGTGCAGGCGGGACGCGACGTGTGCCGGGGTCATGGAGGGGGAGGCCACGGAAGGAACTTTCATACCGTCGGTATATTCATACTGACGGTATGTTAGGCTGAGCGCGTGATCAACTTGGCGCACGTGGGTGTGCGGGGAGCGCGACATGCCGACACCTCGGCGGACCCAGCAGGAGCGGCGTGCGGCCACGCGCGCGGCCCTGCTTGTGGCGGCCACTGACGCGTTCGGTCGCGACGGATACGTCGGCACCTCGCTCGACGACGTCGCTGCCGAGGCCGGGGTCACCAAGGGCGCGATCTACTCGAACTTCGACGGCAAGATCGACCTGTTCATCGCGGTGGTCGAGGAGATCGACGCGGCGTGGCTGAGCGTGCTTGCCGAGGTGATCAAGGAGACGGCAGATGATCTACCGATGATGATCTCGCGGATCAGTGACAGCCTTCGTGACGGGCTGGCGCCCCGCGACGAGACGTCGCTGATCACGCAGGAGGCCCGTGGGCTCGCGGCACGCGACGCCGATGCGCGAGCCCGCCTCGCCACCTCTCAGCGCGACATGCTCACCAAGGTCGAGGGGGTCATCGCCACCCTCACCGATCTCGCGGGGACCACGCCGACGGTGCCGGTCGCGGACCTCGCCGCGATCGTGATCGCCACCGCGACCGGCCTGTCCGACCTCGCCATGGTGGACCCCGAGGCCGGTCACCGTGCACGGATCGCGATGCTCCCGGCGATCATGGGGACGTTCCTGGGCGGCAACGGCGTCATCGCGGGGTGACCGAGGCCGGAACCTTCAGGGCAGCTGCGCGAGCGTGGCGATGCCTGCCGCATCCGGCGTGAGCTCGTCGGCGACGTAGAACAGCACGTCCTTGCGGGCGGCCTCGACGGTCCGCGTCATCATCACCGGGACGATCTCGCCACGGGTGACGAGGTTCGCGTGCTCATCGATCGCGAAGAGCGACTCGGCCGTGTCGGTCCCGTCCGACTCCAACGCCACCACGGGCAGCGACGCGCCCTCCTGGACGTGGCCCAGCACGTGGCCAGCCTCGATGCGCGCGAAGTTGTGGACGTCGGCGTCCTCGGCGACGACGAAGTCCAGGTCGTTGGTCAGGACGCCACCGAACCCCAGGGCGACCTCGGGCTTCACGATGACCCGGCGGAGGTTGCCGAGCAGGTCGTAGTCGCGCTTCAGCACGTCGTGGCGCAGGACCCCGGCGCCGAGGAACCGACGCAGCGCGTCGACGGCGAACGCGAGGGACTCCGGCTGACCGGGCAGCCCGCACTCGACGGCGATCGCCGCGCAGCGATGGGTCATGATCGCCTCCATCAGCGTGTTCGCCGTCAGATCCCACTTCAGCACCGTCGTGGTGAACAGGGTCGCGAGGTTCATCGTGCGGTCGTCGAGGCTCGTCACGATGGCGTAGAACGGGTTGTCGCCGGTGTTGTTGTGGACGTCCACGATCGCTTCGAGGTCCGCGTCCCGCAGCTCCTCGAGGATCCCGTCGGCGCACCGACGCATGGCCGTGGAGGGGTCCCCGAGGTCCCACACACGGTTGAAGTCCTCCTGATGGTCGAGGAATCGGTGGGCCCAGCCCTGGTCGGCGAGCGCCGCGGGCACGTTGCCGAACAGCACCCAGAGGTCGAACGGGTACTGGCGGCGTCGCCGCAGGACCCGCATCGTGGCGTGGTAGCCGGTCGACTCGTCGCCGTGCAGCAGCGTCGCGATGCCGCGGGCCCGCTGCTCCCCGGTGCCCGGCACGCGGATCAGCGTCGGCTGCTCAAGCGCGCGCAGCAGCGACACGTCGTCGAGGTCGAGGAGCTCGTCAGGAAGCCCGTCCGGGAACCGGCGATAGAGGTCGGGCACGGTCATGTTCAGTCCCAGGTGTGGACGGGCTCGTTGGTCCGCATGTTCGCCATGTAACGGCGGGTCATCTCGACGAGGGCGGCGTCGCGCTCCATCCCGCCACGGCTGATGCGCTCGAAGGTGTCGCGCTGCCATGACGCACCGGTCGTGCGCTTGAGGCAGCGCTGCTCGATGATGCCGAGGTAGTGGTCGCGGTCGCGGCGGTCGACCTTCCATGCGTCGAGGCCGATGTGGGCCAGCGGCAGCAGCGTGCGCAGGATCAGCTCGCTGGCGGGGACCGTGCCGACGCCGGGCCAGAACAGCTCCGAGTCGACGCCCTTCTTCGCGGCGGCGAAGAAGTTCTCCTCCGCTGCCTGGAACGACATCTGGGTCGTGATCGGCCGCTCCATCTCGACGAGCGCCCGGACGAGGCCGTAGTAGAAGGCCGCGTTCGCGACGGTGTCGACCATCGTCGGCCCGGCCGGCAGCACCCGGTTCTCGACCCGCAGGTGCGGCTTGCCGCGAGCGATGCCGTAGACGGGTCGGTTCCAGCGGTAGACGGTGCCGTTGTGCAGGTTCATCTCGCGCAGATGTGGGACCTCGCCAGCCTCGAGCATGGCGGCAGGATCCTCCTCGTCCAGAAGGGGGAGCAGCGACGGGAAGTACCGGACGTTCTCGTCGAAGAGGTCCATCGGCCCGTCGATCCAGCGCTCACCGAACCAGACGCGTGGACGGACCCCCTGAGCCGCGAGCTCCTCGGTCCGTGTGTCGATCGACTGCTCGAAGAGCGCGATCCGGGTCTCGCGCCAGAGCTCCTTGCCGAGCAGGAACGGCGAGTTCGCACCGATGGCGATCTGCGGGGCGGCGATGGCCTGGGCTGCGTTCCAGGTGTCCGCGAACCCGTCGGGGGAGACCTGGAGGTGCAGCTGGACGGAGGTCGCAGCGGCCTCCATGAGGATGGAGCCCATCTTGGTGCCGAGGGTCTCCGCGCCCTCGATCTCGATGGCGAAGTCCTCGCCGCGCGCATCGAGGATCTGCTCGTTCAGGAGCATGTAGCGCGGGTTCGCGCTGATGTTCCCGATGGTGAGGTGGAAGTCCTTCAGCGTCGGCAGAATGCCGATCATCAGCACGTGCGCGTCGAAGTCCTCGGCACGTCGGCAGGCGAACTCGTAGGACGTCTCGAGCTCTTCCTCGATCTCGCGGAAGACGGTCCCCACGAGCTTGTGCGGGGCGAGGTTGAACTCGATGTTGAACTGGGCGAGCTCGGTCTGGAACTCCTCGGACTCGATCGCGGCGAGCAGCTCTGCGTTGATGCTCTTCGGGGCCCCGTCACCATCGGCGACGTAGAACTCGACCTCGACGCCGATGAGCTTGCGGTTGACCTCGAACTGGCCTTCGTCGAGCATGCGTCGCATGACCGCGAGGCAGGCCTTGACCTTGTCGCGGTAGTCCATGCGGTCCTCCCGCGTGAACTTGACCTGCCCGACATCCTCGCCCACGTCACCCTCCCGGTGCTCCGATCGTGGAGCCTAGGGCGTGGGACCTCGGGCGCTCGGCCCCTGATGGGGTGGTTGACAGGCTGTGGCACCGTCGGACTGGTCCGTTCGGGCCACGCTCCACTAGTGCGTTCAGCGAACACCGACGCGACCCGAACGTGTCAACGGTCGTTGGACATGGTGTCATCTCAGGCATCCCGCCGACCCGCTGCCCCGAAGGTCGTCCCGTGACCCGTCGCTACATCGCCATCGCAGCTGTCGCTGCACTCTCGCAGATCGCCGCTGTGAGCCCGGTTGGATCCGGGAACGACGCGGTCCAGGCAGGACCGAAGGGCGCGTGTGTGCGGACCAACGTCGGCGAGCCCGCGGCCCTCGGGGCGTACGCGTACCTGGTCCCACGGGTCCGTGAGCAGCGGTGCATCTACCTCGACGACTCCGCGAACCAGTGACCGCCCTCCTCGAGCCACCCCGCAGCGCGTCCGAGGACCGTGACCTCGTTGCGCGCCTGATCTCCGGCGAGACCGAGGTCGCAGGGCTCATCTGGGACCGTCACGTCTCGTCCGTCCGGGCGGTCTGTCGCCGTCGGCTGAGCAGCTCGCACGACGTTGAGGACGCGGTCCAGGAGACCTTCCTGAAGGCGATGTCGCGGATCGCGACGATCTCCGACCCTGATGCGCTCGGACCGTGGCTGAAGCAGATCGCCGCCAACGCCTCGATCGACCAGATCCGCCGGAACCAGCGGACGCACGCCGCGGACGTCGACGACTTCCCGACCGACCTCGTCGACGATGCGCTCACGCCGGCCGAAGCCGTCGTGGCCTTCGACGACGCCCGCGAGCTGCACAGCCACCTGGCCGACCTGGGGGATCGCGACGCACGGGCCCTGTGGCTCCGCGACGCACACGAGCTGCCGATCCCGGAGATCGCCGCCGAGATCGGGCTGACCGAGGGTTCCACCCGCGTCATGCTCTCGCGCGCCCGCGCACGCCTGCGCACCTCTTACGCCGCCGTGCTGGTCGGGCTGATCGCGCTGCGCGGCTGGACCCGCCAGCGTGTCGCGCGGATCGCTCCAGGAGCCGAGGCAGGGCTCAGCACCGTCGTCGCGCTCCAGGCGGCGCTCGTCATCGCCGTCGTGCTCGCGCCCGCACCGGCCGCTGACGCCCCGGCCGAGCTCGTCGTCCCGGCACCGCCGGCAGTCGTCGAC
>CBDTYW010000064.1:0-15737 GCA_965364735.1 uncultured Nitriliruptoria bacterium | reverse complement strand
ACGTTGTAGGCCACGTGGTGGCACAGCACGAGGTCGTGGATCGCGACCTCGGCTGGCCAGATCGACTCGACCCGTGTCAACGGACGCCCTGCGGACGAGGCGCGCGTCTCGAACTCGTCGAGCAGCTCCGTGCTCGGGTCGAGGCCGGTGAAGCTGACACGCTCGCGCGCGAATCGCAGGGCAGCCGCGCCCGCCCCGCAGCCGACGTCGAGGATCGTCGCGCCGTCACGCACGACCGCCCGAGCCGCCGCATCGCTCGGCGTGTCCGGACGCGACGTCATCGCGTCGTCGGCGCGCCCCGAGAACAGGCCGGGAGCGAAGCCCCACGGGGACTCGTCGACGGCGTCGAGGATCTCCTGCGGGATCGCAAGGCCGTGCGCGAGCTCGGCCCAGCGTTCCGCGGAGGTCATCATCACATCGATCGCAGGGCGGTGATCTGCTCGTCGATCTCGACGCGACGACGCTGCCAGTCAGCGAGCTTCGCGCGCTCCTTGTCGACGACCGCCTCCGGGGCGTTCGCGACGAACCCGGCGTTGCCGAGCTTGCCCTCGAGCCGGCCGATCTCGCCGCCGGCCTTCTCGAGCTCCTTCGTCAGGCGCGCGACCTCTGCGTCGACGTCGATCAGGCCGGTGAGGTCGACCTGCGCGGTGCCGCCGGTGAACGGGATCGTGGAGCGCCCCGCCTCGTCGGTCAGCTCGGCGACGACCTCGATGCCGGACAACGTCGCCAGCCCCGCGACCATCGCGACGTTCGCCGCGATCACGTCGGCGTGCTCGCCGGTGACGACGACGTCGAAGCGCTTGGACGGGGAGATCGAGTTCTGCGAGCGGAAGCGGTTGAGCGCCCCCACGCATTCCTGAACCGCGGCGAAGCCCGCTTCCGCGTCGGCGTCCGTGGACGCGATCGACGTCGGCCATGACGCCAGCATCAGCGACGCCGTGCCGCCGGTCGAGCCGGTCAGCGCGCGCCACAGGGTCTCGGTGACGAACGGGATGAGCGGGTGCAGCGTCCGGAGCAGCTGGTCGAGCACCGTCGCGAGGACGCGCGTGGCGGCTTCGCGCGACGCGTCGTCGTCGCCGTACACGCGCGGCTTGATCGACTCGAGGTACCAGTCGGCGAGATCGTCCCATGCGAAGGCGCGCAGCGTCCGGCAGGCGGTCGCCCAGTCGAAGGCCTCACACGCGGCGTCGGTCGTGGCGAGGGTGTGCTCCCAGCGCGACAGGATCCAGCGGTCCTCGAGCGCGAGCTCGGACGCGGCTGGCAGCCCTGACGCGACGACGGCGGGAGCGTCGTCACCGATCACACCGAGGGCGAAGCGGACCATCGACCAGAGCTTGTTCGCGAAGCGCTTCTCGCCGTCGACCCAGTCGCGAGCGAGCGGGACGTCCGATCCGTTGGAGGAGGAGCGCAGCAGCGCGAAGCGCGTGGCGTCGGCGCCGAACTCGGCGATGAGGTCGAGCGGGTCGATGACGTTGCCGAACGACTTCGACATCTTCTTGCCGTTCTCGTCGCGGACGAGACCGTGGTTGTGCACCACCTCGAACGGCGAGACGTCGAGGAACCACTCGCTGATCATCAGCATGCGGCTGACCCAGAACGTGTTGATGTCGTAGCCGGTGACCAGGACCGAGGTCGGGAACCACTTCTCGAGATCCGGGGTCTTCTCCGGCCAGCCGAACACCACGAACGGCCAGAGCTGGGACGAGAACCAGGTGTCGAGGACGTCCTCGTCCTGGGTCCAACCCTCGCCGGGCGAGTCGGACTGGACCTTGATCTCACCGTCCGACGAGTACCACGCCGGGATGCGGTGGCCCCACCAGAGCTGGCGTGAGATGCACCAGTCGTGCAGGTTCTCGAGCCAGCCGACGAACGGCTTCGTGAAGCGCGGCGGCTCGAACCGGACGCGGCCCTGCTCGACGGAGTCCAGCGCCTTCTCGGCGAGCGGGGCGACCTTCACGAACCACTGGTCGCTGAGCATCGGCTCGATCGCGGCCTTGGAGCGCGACGAGTGCCCGACCTGGTGGACGTGCGGCTCGACCTTGACGAGCAGACCTGCGGCGTCCAGGTCGTCGCGGACCTTGCGGCGCGCGGCGAAGCGGTCGAGGCCGACGTAGCCCTCGCCACCGTTGGCGTTGATCGTCGCGTCGAGCTCCATGATGTTGATCATCGGGAGGTCGTGACGCTGGCCGATCGCGTAGTCGTTCGGGTCGTGGGCGGGCGTGATCTTGACGGCGCCCGAGCCGAACTCCGGGTCGACGTAGGAGTCGGCGATGACCGGGATGGTGCGGTCCTGGAAGGGGTGTCGGACCTCGCGGCCGATGATCTCGGCGTAGCGCTCGTCGTCCGGGTGCACGGCGATCGCGGTGTCGCCGAGCATCGTCTCGGCGCGGGTGGTCGCGACGACGATCCCGGAGGAGGCGTCGTCGGCGAAGGGGTAGCGGAACGACAGCAGCTCGCCCTGGACCTCCTCGTGCTCGACCTCGATGTCCGACAGCGCCGTGTTGAGCACCGGGTCCCAGTTGATGAGCCGGTTGCCGCGGTAGATCAGGCCCTGCTCGTAGAGGTCGATGAAGACCTTCTCGACCGCGACGTTGCGCGGCTCGTCGAAGGTGAACGCCTCGCGCTCCCAGTCACACGAGCAGCCGAGCTGCTTGAGCTGGTCGAGGATGACGCCGCCGGACTCCTCGCGCCACGACCACACGCGCTCGAGGAAGGCTTCGCGGCCGAGATCGTGTCGCGTCAGGCCCTCGGCGGCCAGCTGCTTCTCCACGACCATCTGGGTGGCGATGCCTGCGTGGTCCGTCCCCGGGACCCACACGGCGTTCTTGCCCTGCATGCGGGCACGTCGGACCAGGACGTCCTGGATCGTGTTGTCGAGCGCGTGCCCGACGTGCAGCGAACCGGTGACGTTCGGTGGCGGGATGACGATCGAGAACGGCTCACCCGGCGCGTCGGCCTCCGCGTGGAAGCAGCCCGACGACATCCAGTCGGCGTACAGCTCGGACTCGTGGGCGGACGGCTCGTAGGCCTTGGCCAGTTCAGTCACGTTGTCGGCTCGGTTCGAGGGCGCTGTTGGCCCGCGATCCTACGCGTTGGCGGTCTGCGGACGACGGTCGGTCCCGCCTGGCGTCGTCCGAGAGTCCGGCGCGGACGTGATGAGGTGAGCGAGCTGGGAGGCCGGGCTGGGCCGCGTGTGCAGGTAGCCCTGATAACGGTCGCATCCGAGACTGTCGAGGATGCCGCGCTCGTCCTCGTTCTCGACGCCCTCCGCGATCGCTTCCTTGCCGAGCGCGTGGGTCATCGCGATGATCGCGCCCACGAGCTTCTTGTGCTTGGCGTCCTTCGGCATCGGGGTGACGAACGCCCGGTCGATCTTCACGATGTCGATCGGCAGCGTCCGGAGGAGCGCGAGCGAGGAGTAGCCGGTGCCGAAGTCATCGACGGCCAGGCGAACCCCGAGGGCATCGAGGCGCCGCAGCGCCTCGTCGCCACCCTGGACCGTGTCGAGCAGGACCGACTCGGTGAGCTCCAGGACGAGCTGGCTCGGCTCGAGGCCCGTGTCGTGCAGGACGCCGGCGACGAGCGGAACGAAGTTGCGGTCACGCAGCTGCAGCGCCGAGACGTTCACCGACATCTGCAGCCGCAGGTCCGGACGCTCGGCGTGCCAGAGGGCGAGCTGATCCATGGATCGGATGAGCACGAGCGCGCCGAGATCAGCGATCATCCCGGTCTCCTCCGCGACCGGGATGAAGCGGTCGGGGGTGATGTTGCCCTTGGTCGCATGGGTCCAGCGCGCGAGCGCCTCGAACCCGGTGACCTCACCGGTCTTGAGCGTGACGTGCGGCTGGAAGTGCACGTCGATCTCGCCGGCCCGGATGGCGATCCGCAGGTCGCTCTCGAGCTCGAACCGGTCGCCGACGCTGCGCGCAAGGGAGTCGTCGAACGTCGTCGCCTGTCCACCGAGCGACTTGGACGCGTAGAGGGCAGCGTCCGCATCACGCAGCAGCTCGCTCGGCTTGGTGTGCGCGCTGTCGGTGAGCCGGATGCCGACGCTGATCCCGACGGCGACCTCGTGCTCGTCGATGCGGATCGGGGCGGACACCGCCTCGATGATCCGCTCCGCGATCACGGTCGCCTGCTCGGCACCCTCGAGCTCGGGGCAGAGCACGACGAACTCATCTCCACCGATGCGCCCGACGATGTCGCCGCCGCGGACCTGCTCGCGGATACGGTTCGCCACCTCGACGAGGAGCTTGTCGCCGACGTCGTGTCCGAGCGAGTCGTTGACGGCCTTGAAGCGATCCAGGTCGGCGTAGAGGACCCCGAGCAGCCGCGGCGCTCGCTCGAGCCGTGCGAGGCCGGCACGCAGGTGGTCGTCGAGGCTGTGCCGGTTGGCGAGCCCGGTCAACGGGTCGGTCAGCGCCAGCCGTTCCATGCGCTGCTCGTAGTTGCGGCGCAGCGTGTCGTCGCGGAACGAGACGAGGAACTCGGTCCGCGTGAGCGGGCGGGTCAGGACGTTGACGTCGGCCTCGACGGCGAAACGACGCCCACCGATCTCGAAGGACAGATGTCCCTCATGCTGCCACCAGGCCGTGAGGTCCGGGGCGGGCTCGCCGCCGACCTCGGGCTGCAGGAGCTCAACCATCGGGCGCCCGATGTAGGTCTGCTCGAGATCGCCGAGCAGCTCGCCGAAGCGCAAGCTCCCGAAGGTGACCCGCCCCCGGGCATCGACGCCGACCACGGGCTCGCCCGGCAGCAGGTTCAGCAGATCGCCGCGTCGTGCGGCTGCGAGTCCGATCCTCCGACGGAAGATGGCCGAGCCACCCGCCATCAGTCCTCCGGCGAGCATCCCGAGCGGCACGACGGGCAGCTCGTCGGGAGACTGGCGCCAGGCCCACACGGCCCACGCCAGGCACAGCACGAGCAGCCCGTGGCCAATCAGGGCTGCTGCGGACAACAACGGACGCCACCGTCGCGGGACGAGCGGGATGCGCTGGAGCGGGGAGGTGGCCATGCACTGGCCATCGACACGCTTGGCGCGATCCTGAAGCCGACGCGCGCGGACTTGAGGCAGCCGCAAGGTGCGCGTCGTCTCAGCGGCGTCGTCCGGCCATCGCGACGCCCGTCGCAAGCATCGCGAGAGCCGCCAGCCCCCCACCGGTGGCCGGGAGCGGCGCTGGTGAGGGCTCCGGGGTCGGCTCGGGCTCCGGGGCAGGCTTCGGGGCTGACAACGGCAGCACCGGCAGCGTGAACCGCGTCGCGGGCCCCGTCGCGAACGTGATGACGTCCGCGACACGCGAGTTGTAGTAGGCCGCGTCGGTCGTCGCGAGGACGAGCCGGGCGAGGTGCCCGGCCTCGAACTGGTGGGCGAGCCCGACCAGCCGGAAGGTCACCTCCGTGCCGACGACGGACGCCGGGATCCGCACCGGCGCAACCATCCGTCGGATCAAGGTGGTCGAACCGTCCGGGGCGACGTCGTAGAGCTTCGCGAAGAACCGCGCGTCGAGACCGAGCACCGAGGAGACGGTCGTCGTGACCTCGGGCATCCCGACGAGGACGGTGTCGTCGACGAACGGTGGCGTGTCGAAGCTCACGTGCTGACCGTCGATCTCGGTCGGGGCCACGTTCGCGAACGGCTGGCCGGGCGCCTGGAAGTTCGACGTCTCCGAGTAGGCAGCCGGGACGCCGCCTGCCGGGTTCAGCACCTGCAGTGCGCCGGTCGTCGCTGACTCCGGCGACACGAGACCGGAGGGGTCGAGCGCCAAGGTGAGGACCTCGATCCCCGGCACGGGGAAGTCCGCAGCAACGCCGTACGCCTCGGACGCGCTCCCACCGTTCGTCGCGGGGTCGTAGTCGACCCAGTCGCGGAAGTACGCGAACGGCGGACCGACGTCGACCGTGACGTCGCCGCGAACCCAGCGGTCGAACCATGCCAGCGTCCGGCGCGGCAGGTACGCGGTCGAGAACTCGGCCTGTGACTCGGGCGAGTCGTCGAACACGCCGTTGTAGGCCTCGCCGTCGCCGGGCCTGGGCAGGTAGCCACCGTGTCCGGACGAGTGCCAGATCATCGCGGCCGGGACGCCTCGGTCACGCAGCCCTCGGTACGTCGCGGTCGCGTCGATCGTGTTGAAGATGGTGTCGGGCTGGCCCTGGAGCAGCAGCGTGGGAGCCGTGACGTCGTCGATGAAGGACGACACCGACGACGTGTCCGTCAACGCGCGCATGTCCGCGTTCGAGTCGCCGGTGGCGGTCAGGCCCAGGAAGATCTCGCAGACCTGCGGGATGAACCCGCTGCACGGAACCGCACCCGGGAACAGCGTCTGCTGGGTGATCGGGTCACAGCCACCGTTGCCGAGGGCGGGCTGGGCCGTGCCGAACCCGAACAGCGCCGTCGTCCACTCCTGCTTGAAGACGCCTTGGACGATCTGTGTCAGGTCCCACGGATCCGAGGTGTCGACGACCCAGTTGTTCGGGACGAGCGAGTAGCCGAGCCGGTTCCACGTCCGGCCGACGGCGAGCGCATCGAGCCGCGGATCCGTCGCCGCGACGACACCCTGCTGGCCGCCGCCGTACGAACCACCGACCATGCCGACCCGCGGGTCGTTCGGTGCCTCCTGCGCGACTTCCGGTCGCCCGGCGAGCATGTCGATGACCGCACGGGCGCTCTTGACGTCGTGGACGAGGTTGTTGAGCCCGATGCATCCGGTCGAGTCGCCGAAGCCCTGCGAGTCATAGCTGGCCACGACGTAGCCGTGTGAGGCGAAGTACGCGGAGTTCGCGAGCTGCTCGTTGGACTCCTTGCTGTTGCCGAAGCCGTGCGTGGTGAGCAGCGACGGCATCTGGTTGGTCGACGACGCCCCGTCGGGGACGTACAGGTTCACCGAGATGTCGACCGTGAACTCGTCGTCCGGCCCGTTGACCACCGGGACAACCACCGGCTCGATCGTCCACGTGAACGGACCGACCCCGCCGGGCGCCTCACCGGTCGACATGGTCTGGGCGGTGGCCGTGCTGACGCCGAGCGACGTCGCGATGGCGATCGCCGCGAGGAACGCGGTGAGCTGTTGACGGGCGTGTCTCATCGGGCGTCGCCTCTGCGTTCTTTGCGGATCACGAACTTGAGGCCGGACCAGGTCTCGTCGATCGCGCACACCTTCACGTCGACGAGGAGCCCGTCGGGGAGGAACCACTCGCGGAGCCGGTCCTCGGTGATGTCGGTCGGGACCGAGCTCGCCCGCTTCGGCCACGCGATCCAGAGCATCCCGGCGTCGGTGATGCGGTCCTGGAGCTGGCGCACTCGTGCTCGGAGCGCCGTTGACGAGATGTGAAAGGTGACCGCCACGTCGAGATCGCTGGCGAGCCGCGTCAGGAGCTGGACCTCGTTCGCCGTCACGGGCGCGTCGGCGGCGAACACCAACGATCGCGCGGCGGCGCCCTCGAGGTGGCCGTTGGTGTCCAGGAACACCCGGTCCCCGGCGCGGACGCCGAGCTTCTTCGCCAGCGGTGTGCCGGAGTATCCCGCCATCGTCATGCCTCCCCGGGCAGCCACATCTTCAGGATCGCCGCCGCCTGTGGGCTGTTGGCCTCGTGCTCCGCCCACTCCAGCGGCGTCGCGTTGAACGCTCCGTCACGGATGGTCGGGTCAGCGCCCCGCGCGAGCAGCAGCCGCAGAACCCGAAGCTGTCCGTACTGGGCTGCGAGGTGCATCGCGACCGCAGCTTCCCCGTGCCCGATCCCGCCGAAGTCATGGCGGAGATCGGGATCGGCGCCGTGGTCGAGCAGCCACTCTGCTGCCTCCACCTGATCGGCGTAGACCGCCCAGAGCAACGACGTGCCGCGGTACGGGTTCGCGTTGACGTCGGCCCCGTGCGCGACCAGCCAGGCCATCGCGTCGCGCTGGCCGTTGCGCGCGGCGTACGTCAGCGCGAGGTCGAGCGTGTGCTGCGGCTCGAGCGGGCGCGCGAGCTCGCCGAACGCTTCGAGCGGACGAAAGCAGAACGGGTCGATCGGCCGCGCGGAGACCTGCAGCCGGCCCTCCTCGTCGACGAAGCGTTCGAGATCGTCGCCGAGCCCCGCCGCTGTGCGCAGATCATCGGGGAGCGCGCCGCCGGTTGCATGCGCGAGCCGCTTGGCAAGCGTGGTGTTGGCGTAGAAGAGCGCCGTCACCAACGGGGTGCCGTGCACCTGACCGAGCAGCCCACCGACCATGAGTCGCCGGAGGGACTCCGGTTCGCCGCGCGAGAGCTCCCGGACTCGATCGATCAGCAGCTCGACGACGTCGGTCGCCCCGCAGAGCACGGCCGCCTGCATCGGGGTGGTCCCGTGCCCGTCGCCGCGGGTGGGGTCAGCGCCCGCATCGACGAGAACACCGAGGCATGCCAGATGCTCGTCGCTCAGGGGACCCTGCCCGTCGCCGCGCGTGTGCAGCGCGATCTGGACTGCCGCCGTCATCACCGCATGATCACCGTCAGACCGAAGGACCGTGGGATCCTTCGCGATCGCCAGCTGCAGCGCGGCCGCATCGCCCGCCATCAGGGCTTCCCACATGCCTCGCCACCGTTCCGGTCAGAAGACGCTCACCCTATGGGCCATGCCGCTTCAGGGGCGACGCAGCCGGGCAGCGAGGGCGAGGGTCGCCAGCGCGGCCAGCGCAGCGCCCCCGCCGGTGGCAGGGAGCGGCTCAGGTGACGGATCGGTGGTCGTGGTCGGCTCGACGGTGGGGGCCGGGGCCGGTTCGGTCGCGGCGGCGTTTCGGTGGGCCAGGATCTGGTGGAGCACCTGGCCGCCTGCGACGGTCACGCCGTAGTGGCTGAGGCCGTACAGGTGCGGGTTGGCCTCGGTGGCCGTGGGCAGGACCGCGCCGAAGGCCGCGATGACGCCGTCGCCGTGCGGCAGATCCCCGAGGGCGGAGACGGTGACGGTGATCCCGTCGTTGCCCGCGCCGCGCACGGTGCCAGCGGTCGTCCCGCCCGCGGCCTCCCACGCGGACTGCTCGATGCCGAAGTGCGGGGCGGAGTCATCCGCGAGGAAGCCCAGAGGAACCTCGTAGTAGGTCTGGCTCGCGATGCCCTCGACCTTGGCCTCCCACGGGTGCTCGAAGGCCCCGAAGTCGATGTGGCCGGCGTTGGTCAGGATCCGGTGGGAGTCGCCGGGCTCGAAGATCTCGAGGTCGACCAGCAGCGGGACCGCGCCGTCGGTGAGGACGAGCTGTCCTCCGCCACGGGCGAACGCGTCGAGCGCGGTGGCGAGCGCGGAGGCCGGATACGCGCGGCCCTGCGGATCGACCGGCTCGATGTCGTCGGCCAGGACGATCGAGTCGTAGGTCGACAGGTCGACCGCACCGGTCGCGACGTCGAACGGCGAGAGCTCGTCCATGCGGTTGTCGGTGAACGGGGCGAGGTCGCGGAAGTACTGCATCCGGTCCGCGTCGTAGGCGAGCGGCTCCTCGCCATCGAGCAGGTCGAAGCCGAACAGGTCGGCGTCGTCGGAGCGAACGGTCACGGCGTCGCTGATGAACGCGATGTCGCCGAGGTCGAGGTCGACGAAGACGTTCTCGGTCTGGGTCGCCTCGACCGCCACGGCCTCGATGATCCCGCGGACGCCGGCTGCGTGAGCCTGCTCGAGCACGCCGTTCCACGTGTTGGCCGGCACGAGGTGGCTGAGCCAGATCTCGGCGTCGATCTCGACTGCGCCGCGACGGATGAACCAGTCACCCATGAAGCCGGAGTCGTCATAGCCCACGACGTCGTAGGCCGTCGCGAAGTTGGCGGGCTTGGTCGCCACGCCGGAGCCAGACAGGCCCAAGGCGGCGTTCAGGTCGGTCATCACGATGCCGTAGTCATCGAACTTCTTCTCGACGGTGGCGGTGATGGACTTGGCGAGGCGCAGCTCCTGGGCCTGCTGGTACGCGTCCCACTGACCGGCCGGCCACATCAGGTCGACGAGCGCGTCGGTGGCGGTGGTCAGCTCGCCGTGGATGTCCGAAGCGGTGGCCAAGTTCGGCAGCGCAGCGACGAACGCGTCCCAGCCCTGGGACTCCGTCTCGGAGAGCGGCGTGTGGTCACGCGCGGTCCAGCCGACGGTCGGGAACTCACGGTTCAGATCGACGCCGTTGGAGTTGCCACGGTTGAAGATGACGAACTCGGGGTCGGTGAAGTCCCCGGCCGCCCAGCCGTCCGGGTTGACCCAGCCGAACCACAGCTCGACCTCGCGGAAGAGCTCGTTCATCGGCACGGCGACGTCGCCGCCGTGCAGCGTCGTCGCAGGGTCGGCGGCGTTCCAGCGCGCGAGGTCCTCGAGGTAGCGGATGCCACCTTCGTGCCCCGCCGGCTCGGTGCCGTGGACGGAGAGGGAGACCACGGCCTGCTTCTTCCCTGCCTGCGGGACGGACTCGTCGGTGTATCGCGCGACCCAGATGGTCCGTCCGCCGGTCGAGACATGGCTCGGGTCGCCGGTGAGCTCCGCGAGGGAGAACACGTCGATGTGATCCGGGTCGACAGCCTCGATGGCTCGCAGCGCGTTCTCGAACTCCGTGCCGAACTGCAGGAACGTCGTGCTCAGCTCCGGCTCGGCGACCACGCGACCGCCGCACAAGCCCTCCGTCCCGCTGATCGTGCACGTCGGCGCGGCGGTGGCGACGGACGGCGTCAGGAGCGCTGCGGCGAGCACCGCGCTTGCTGATGCGACGACGGGGACACGGACGGATCGGCGGGAACGCATGACGGAAGTCCTGGGGCGGAGGGGCGTGGCAGGGAGTGACACGTTCTTCGGCAGCCCCCGGCCCGATTCCTCCCGGCGAGGGTGGTCAGCGCACGCCCGAGCTTCGCCTCGCTCAGCCAGCCAGCCAGTCAGCCACGGCGAGCTGCGCGGCGATCGTCAGGCGGACCGCTCGGTCGGACCTTCGAGCTTCTGCTTCGCCGTGTGCGGGACGAGGGTCGGGTTGGCCTTGGTCTCCACCGTCTCACGGGTGATCACGCACGTGCCGATGTCGTCGCGCGACGGCAGCTCGTACATGATGTTCTGCAGCACCTCTTCCAGGATGGCGCGGAGCCCGCGGGCACCCGTCTGTCGCAGCACGGCGAGCTCGGCGATCGCCTCGAGCGCCTCGTGGTCGAACTCGAGCTCGACCCCGTCGAGCGCCACAAGTCGCTGGTACTGCTTCGTCAGGGCGTTGCGCGGCTCGACGAGGATGTCGATCAGCGCCGCCTTGTCCAGCGGCTCCGTGGTCGTGATGACCGGGACCCGGCCGACGAACTCGGGGATGAGTCCGTACCGGACGAGGTCCTCGGGGAGCACCTGGTTCAGCAGCTCTGCGGAGTCGCGCTCGGACTTCGACTGCAGCGTCGCGTTGAACCCGACGCTCTGACGACCGATCCGCTTCTCGACGACCTCCTCGAGGCCAGCGAACGCGCCACCGCAGATGAACAGGATGTTCGCGGTGTCGATCTGGATGAACTCCTGATGGGGGTGCTTGCGTCCGCCCTGCGGCGGGACGGAGGCGACGGTCCCCTCGAGGATCTTCAGCAGCGCCTGCTGCACGCCTTCGCCGGAGACGTCGCGCGTGATCGACGGGTTGTCGCTCTTGCGGGCGATCTTGTCGATCTCGTCGATGTAGATGATGCCCGTCTCGGCCTTCTTCGTGTCGAAGTCCGCGGACTGGATGAGCTTCAGGAGGATGTTCTCGACATCCTCGCCGACGTAGCCGGCCTCGGTCAGCGCCGTGGCGTCCGCGATCGCGAACGGGACGTTGATCATGCGGGCCAGGGTCTGGGCGAGCAGCGTCTTGCCGGAGCCCGTCGGTCCCAGGAGGAGGATGTTCGACTTGGCGATCTCGACGTCTTCACCGGATGCGGTCTGGCCGCCCTGCACACGCTTGTAGTGGTTGTAGACGGCGACGGCGAGCGCGACCTTGGCGCCGCTCTGGTTCACGACGTACTCGTCGAGGAACGCGCGGATCTCCTGCGGCTTCGGCAGCTCGTCGAGGTGCAGCTCGCTCGGCTCGGAGAGCTCTTCCTCGATGATCTCGTTGCAGAGGTCGATGCACTCATCGCAGATGTACACGCCGGGGCCAGCGATGAGCTTCTTGACCTGCTTCTGCGACTTGCCGCAGAACGAGCACTTCAGCAGATCGCCGCTGTCGCCGAACTTCGCCATGTGCGTCTGTCCCTCAGATCCGGTCGACGAGCGTGTGATGCATCGAGATGCGGGGCCCGGCCGACGGGGAGATCGTAGTGCGCCCGGGTGCGCCCGGGTGGGAAGGCGTTCGGACCATCTGGACCAGCGAACCCTACGTGAGACGTTGACGCCAGACGTCCCGCACGTTCCGTGGTGGCGCGTGCGCCTTGCGTGCGGGCCTGCTGATCAGGCGTCGGTCACTTCACCGGCTTCTGCTGCGACGACCGGGTCGCGATCACGTCGTCGATGATCCCGTACTCCTTGGCGGCCTGGGCCGTCAGGATGAAGTCGCGGTCCGTGTCCTCGGCGATCCGATCGACCGTCTGGCCGGTCTTGTCCGCGAGGAGCTGGTTGAGCGAGTCGCGGAGACGCATGATCTCTCGCGCCTGGATCTCGATGTCGACCGACTGGCCCTCGGCGCCACCGGACGGCTGGTGCAGCAGGATCCGGGAGTTCGGGAGCGCGAGGCGCTTGCCGGGAGCACCAGCGGCGAGCAGCACGGCAGCGGCGGACGCGGCCTGCCCCATGCAGACGGTGCCGACGTCCGGCTTGATGAAGTCCATCGTGTCGAGGATCGCGAACAGCGCCGTGACGGAGCCACCGGGGCTGTTGATGTAGAGGTTGATGTCCTTGTCCGGGTCCTCGGACTCGAGGTGGATCAGCTGGGCCATCACGAGGTTGGCGATGTCGTCGTTCACCGGCGTACCGAGGAAGATGATCCGCTGGCCGAGCAACCGGGAGAAGATGTCCATGCCGCGTTCGCCGCGGTTGGTCTGCTCGATGACCTGCGGGATGACGACGTTCTGCACGTCGAGGGAGCGGTGGGCGTTGACGTCGCGCATCTTGAGGCGTCCTTGGGAGGCGGTTGACCGGGCGGCGGGCCCGGGACCGGAACCTCGGTCGTGGGGAGTGGCGCAGCCTACAGGGGCAGGGTCGGCAGACCGCGAGGCCTGCGAAGGCAACTGTGCGACGATCTGCGCGGCTGCCAGTCAGGTCGCCGAGAAACGACGTCGGGCGCACACCATGGAGGTGCGCGCCCGACGTCGGACAGGTGGGGCCGGTCAGACCTCGGTGGTGTCGTCGTCGTTGGAGTCGGAGTCACTGGAATCGGAGTCGCTGGAGTCCGAGTCGCTGGAGTCCGAGTCGCTGGAGTCCGAGCCGCTCGAGTCGGACGATGCGTCCTCCTCGACGACCTCGGCCTGGTCCTTGGCGGCCTCGAGGGCCTCCGCGACCATCTGCTCCATCGTGGCGGCGTCCGGGGCGTTCGGGTCGGCCTTCAGGCCGAGCTCGATGAGCACCTCGTCCGACGGCCCGTCGGTGATCTCCGCCGACTCGACCAGCGCGTCGATCGCCTTGCGACGAACGGCGTCACCGACGAGCGACTGCAGCGAGTTGTTCTGCTGGAGGATGTCGACGACCTGCTGCGGCTCGATGCCGTAGCGCTGCGCCTGGATGTAGATCTCGCGGTCCAGGTCCTGGTTGGTGACCTCGAGGTCCAGCTTGCGGGCCAGCTCGTCGAGCACGAGCGTCGCCTTGACCGTCTCGACGCTGAGCTCGTCCTGCTCCTCGTCCCACTCCTCACGGGTGGTGTCCTGGTCGGCGAGGAGGTCGTCGACCTCGAGCCCCATCTGCTGAGCCTGCATCTCGAGCAGCTCGGTGCGACGCTCGCGGTCCTCGCTGACGAGCGAGGGCGGAAGGGGGACGTCGATGCGCGCGAGGTAGGCCTCGACGATGTCGGATCGCAGGTCCGAGGTGGACTCGGCGATCGACCGGCGGAGCAGGCCATCACGGATGGACTTGCGCAGCTCGTCGATCGTCTCGTACTCGCTGGCCTCGGCGGCGAAGTCGTCGTCGAAGGCCGGGAGCGTGCGCTCGGCGACGTTCTTGACGGTGACGGTGAACTCCGCGTCCTTGCCGCCGTGCTCCGGGTACTCGTCCGGGAGCGTGTCGGTGTAGGTGACGTCCGAGCCGGCGGTCATGCCCGGCAGCTCCTCGTCGAGCTTCGGCGTGACGCCCGCGGTGCCGACCTCGTAGAGGGCGTCCTCGACCGTCGCGTCCTCGAGCTGCTCGCCGTCGACGGAGACCGTGAGGTCGATCGTGACGTAGTCGCCGTCCTTGACGGGGCGGTCGACGTCGGTGTTCGTCGCGAAGCCCTCGCGGAGCCGCTCGAGCTGCGCGACGATGTCCTCGTCGTCGACGTCCCAGGACGGGTGCATCATGTTGATGCCGCTGTGGTCCGGAGCCTCGAACTCGGGGTGGACCTCGACGGTCGCGGTGAACCGACCGCCTTCCTTCTCGTCGAAGACCTCGAGGTCGATCTCGGGCTGGGCGACCGGGAAGATCTCCTCGGCCTCGAGCGCCTGCCGGTAGTAGTCGTTGAGGGACTCATCGAGCGCCTGGCCGCGGACCGCGTCCGCGCCGAACTTCTGCTCGATCAGCTTCCGCGGGGCCTTGCCGGGACGGAAGCCGGGGAGGCGGACGTCCTTGGCGATGGCCTTCGCAGCCTTGTTCATCGCAGCAGTCACCTGCTGGGGCTCGATCTCAACGGTGAGCTTCACCGTGACGTCGTCGATCTGGTCGCGGGTGGTCTTCATGGCGGGACGGTCCTCGTCGGCTGCTGCGTCGCCGGGAACGGCGCGCGCGAACGCCCGCCAATGGCGGGCGCAGAAGCGGCGATGGTCGCACTTCGGTCGCCGGAAGTCCATCCGGCGGCCCCGGACGTGCGGGCAACGGTTCCTCCGGGCCCGCTCGCTATGCTGCGCGCGGCCCGGGACGTGGCGCAGCTTGGTAGCGCACCGGCTTTGGGAGTCGGGGGTCGCCGGTTCGAATCCGGCCGTCCCGACACCAGCAAGACCGCACCACCCGCGGGTGTAGCTCAATGGTAGAGCCTCAGGTTTCCAACCTGCTGACGAGGGTTCGATTCCCTTCACCCGCTCCATGGGATCTTGGCGAAAAGACCGGGATCCAGTTGGCGAAAAGGCGGCCACATCGTGGCCGCCTTCTCGATTCGGGCTCCGACCGCCGACCTGGCGCCGTCGAGATCGCCTGGCCGCTCGCAGAAGCGGCCCCTGCCTGATGCTGAGCAGAACCTCATCCCCGCAGCCGATTCGAAGCGTCGCCCTCACGCCTTCAACGTCAGAGGCTGCGTGTAGTGCTTAGACGCTGCATCCCGGATCATCCACACGGACGTGGCGGTGCTGTTCGTCGGCGACGAGGCCGAGAAGCAGGCGCTGGTCCAGGGCGAACCCGAGCTGTTCTTCACCACCACGAGCTACGACCGGCACCCGCTGGTGATGGTGCGCCTCGACGCGGTCACCACGGAGCGCCTGCGGGAACTGCTGGAGGACGCGTGGCAGATGCGTCGAGATCCCGAGGGATCGTCGATCGCTCCGTGACTTCGGGCCTACCGTCAGGGACGGTGGGCCAGGAGCAGGACGCGGCGCTCTTGGGTCTGCGAGGTCGCCAGCGCCTCAAGGGCGTCCCGGACCTCGTCGCGGCCACTGCCGGTCTGGTTCGCGATTGCGTCGGAGGCAGCCAGCATCGCGTCCGAGATGCGGCGGGCC
>CBDTYW010000063.1:0-15876 GCA_965364735.1 uncultured Nitriliruptoria bacterium | reverse complement strand
GACGGGGGAGAGGAGGGCGAGCACGGTGCGCTCCGTGAGAGGGGATCGGGCGCATCGATCGATGCCCAGCGCGCGATGCTGCGAGCCATCCGACGATGCGGGCGTGCATCCGGCGACCCCCACGGCATACGGTTGCCGTCCATCCCCGAACCACACGTCAGGCATCGCACGCATGCAGTGGAGCAGCCCCCCCGAACTCACGATCGACACCTCCAAGTCGTACTCGGCGACGATCACGACGAACCACGGGACGATCAACGTCGACCTGTTCGCCGGCAAGAGCCCGATGACCGTGAACAACTTCGTCTTCCTCGCCAAGGAGGGCTTCTACGACGGGGTGATCTTCCACCGCGTCATCGAAGGCTTCATGCTCCAGGGCGGCGACCCGACCGGCACCGGGACCGGCGGCCCGGGCTACCGGTTCCGTGACGAGCTCGAGGCGGCGAGCGAGCACCGCTACGCCCGCGGCACCCTCGCGATGGCGAACTCAGGCCCGAACACCAACGGCTCGCAGTTCTTCATCATGCACAAGGACTACGGCCTTCCGCCGCAGTACGCCGTCTTCGGCAAGGCAACCGACGGCTTCGACGTGATCGACGCGATCGCGACGACGAAGACCGCTCGTGGCGACCGTCCCGTCGAGGACGTCACCATCGAGTCGGTCGTGATCACCGAGAGCTGATCGACCCGGACATCGACGACCCCGCGCTCAGCGCGGGGTCGTTGCGTTGCACACGGGTCAGCGCTCGTCGTTGGGGCGCTGCGGCTCGGCGTCGTCGCCCGGCCATGGCGGGAGCTCGTCCAGGCTCACCGTGGAGCGTTTGATCCCGCGGTCGTAGTCCCGCATGCGCCGGGGGTAGCCGACCTTGGCTGCGTCGTAGAGCGGCATCCCCAGCTTGTCGCTGAGCTGCTTCGCGTGCGGACGGTCCTTGATCGGCCGACGGAGGTACTCGCCGTCGGCGGCGACCAGGAGCAGCGTCATCGAGTAGATCGTCGTCTTGGGCTCGAGGAACGCTTCGACGCCGGTGCGGGACTTCACGAACGCTTCGATCTCGCGGACCGCTTCCTTGTTCGCGGGCGCGACGGACTTGCTGGGGGCGGCCTTCTTGCCCTCGCCCTTCAGCCAGGCGCGGACGCGGTCAACGAAGCCCAACGACGTCTCCTGGAGGTCTTGGTGACTGGTCGCGAGGCTAGCCCACCGCGGCGGCAGCGATCCGACCGATCAGTGGCCGTCCTCGACCAGCTCCACGAGGAGCCCGCCGGTTCCCTTCGGGTGCACGAACGCGACCGTGTGTCCACCGCCGCCCGGACGCGGCGCTTCGTCGATGAGGCGAACGCCCTCCTCGCGGAGGTGATCCAGCGATTCCTGGACGCTCGTGACGCCGAAGCCGAGGTGATGCAGCCCTGGCCCGTTCTTCGCGAGGTACTTGGCGATCGGGGAGTCGTCGCGGGTGGCCTGGAGCAGCTGGATGAACACGCCCCCGACGTTGATCATGGCCTCCTCGACCCCGTCGGAGTCGACGCGCTCCCGGTACTCGGGCGTCAGGCCGAAGGCGCGCTCGTAGAACGCGAGGCTTGCGTCGAGGTCCTCGACGGCGATGGCGATCTGGTCGATGCGGGTGACGTCCACGAGGAGGCTCCGTTGTCGTTCGGCGGTCATCGTGCCGGTTCACCGTGGGTCGTGCGAAACGACGACGCGCGACGGGAGCCCGTCGCGCGTCGTCGTGATGGAGCGGGGTCAGCAGGACATCGCGTACCGCAGCGAGGTGACGAGGATGTCGCGACTCGCACGGCTCATGTTGTTCGGGCTGGTCCGGATCGCCCCGGACACGATGCGGCAGCTGGGCGCGACGCGGAAGTCCGTGAGGCGATCTCCCGCTTCGTAGACCCACATGAGCGGTTCACCGTCGAGTGACGCGAGCACCTCGGCGTCACCGCTGGGGCTCCCCGTGAAGATCGGGGTCTCCTTCTGCCCGATGCGCAGGTCCGCCCGGCCGTCGTAGCCGTCGATCGCCGGGTGGGTGGACGCTGAGGTGGCGATGGTCATGGTGGTGCTCGAGGCGCCGCCGGAGAGCGAGGCCCTCATCGGGTTGATGAGGTCCTGGCGAGCGATGACCATGCCCTGCGGGATGCGGGCCATCGCGTCCGGGACGGCGCGGCCACGAACCTGCGGCAGCACGAGGACCGCGCCGGCGCCGGTGACCGAGAGGTGACCGGCGCTCTGGTCCACGACGCGGACGGTGAAGTCCTGGTTGAGCAGGTAGCGCAGCATCAGCCTCTCGTTCGAGAGCAGGCGGTCGGGGTTGACCACGAGCATCGCGACGTCGACCTCAGCCTCGGGGGCGACGTTCGCGCCACCGAAGGCCGGCGCCTGCGCCATCGCGTGGACGGCGGCGAGGGACGGGGCGGACGAGTCGATCCACCACTCGCAGTCGGTGCTGACAGGATCCGGGGCGTGGAACCAGAGCACCGACGTGAACTGGCTGTAGGCCGGGGAGAGCAGCATCGTCTGGAGGTCCTCGATCCACTGGGTCTTGCGGTTGCCGTCGCTCGGGTCCTCGTCGGTGGCAACCTCCGCGATCATGACGTCCTTGAACGGGTGGAGCGCCGCGAAGTCGCGTGCAGCTCCGAAGATCTCCGTCGGTGAGGCCCAGCTGGTGTTCATGCCGGCTCGGCAGCCGGCCCAGTTGTAACCATCGAGCCCGATGATGTCGACGACGTCGTCGCCCGGGTAGAAGGCGCCGGCGTGGAAGGGGTCAGAGGGTGGGCGTCCGAAGGAGTAGGCGGTCAGGATCCAGGCGAACTCGAGGTCCGCGGGCCCGTGGGCACGCATGATCGAGACGACGTTGCGGTACGCCGCGATGAACTCGGCCGGCGTGCCGAAGGCGCCGTCGGTGGCGTCGGGCTCGTGGTGGAAGGCGAGGCTCTTCACGCTGCCGAGGCGACCGAAGGCGCGCGCCATCTCGGCGATCTCTTCGTAGCGGGCGTCACCGGGGACGGCGTCGGCGTACTCGCTCCAGGCGATCACGTCGCCGTTCTGCTCCTTGGGCTTGATCGACACGACCAAGCTGCGATCGCCTTCGGCGAGGAACGTGTCCAGCTTGTTCGGGAAGATGTCCGTGGTGAGCTTGAAGACCCGGACGCTGTCGAGCCGGCGTCCGATGGACTGCTCGATCGCGACCGTCTCGGAGAACGCCTCGCGGCCCGCGCCGCCGACGGAGGATCCGAACGTGATCGGGGCCCCGCTGGGGCCACTCACGCCAACGAGCGCCGGCACGGCGATCAGGAGTGCCAGGACGAGGGCATGTGGCTGTCGCATGGAGGTCTTTCGAGGCACAGAAGCTCACGGACAGGCGATGGGACTGCGTGACAGCGGACCCAACACCGACAGGAAGGTGGGGTGGCAGTCATCTTGGCTGTCTGTCTCGCCCGGCCCGCGTCCCGCGCTTCGCTCTTGCGTGAGCGCACAGCCGGGCGCGGGAGGGTTGGCCGGGAGTGGTCTGCGGTTGGTGAGGGCGGGGGAGACGGCCGTAGGCTCACGCCACATCGAATTCGAACCTCGCGAGAAGGTCAGGCCATGCAGGACACCGTTGTCGTCGGCTATGCACGCACCCCCATCGGCAAGTTCGGTGGCGGTCTCAGCTCCTTCACCGCCATGCAGCTCGGTGGGTTCGCGATCGAAGGGGCCCTCGAGCGCGCGGGCGTCTCCCCGGACCAGGTCGAGTACGTCGTGATGGGCCATGTCCTTCAGGCGGGGCTGGGCCAGATCACCGCCCGTCAGGCAGCCCAGCACGCCGGGATCCCGCTGACCGTGCCGGCCGAGACCATGAACAAGGTCTGCCCGTCCGGCATGACCTCGATCGCTCGTGCCGCGTCGCTGATCGCGCTCGGCGAGTTCGACGTCGTCGTCGCCGGTGGCATGGAGTCCATGTCCAACGCCCCGTACATCCTCGACAAGGCCCGGACCGGCTACCGCCTCGGAGACGGCACGATCAAGGACTCCCTGATGTTCGACGGCCTCACCTGCGCCTTCGACAACAAGGCGATGGGCCTGGCCACCGACGAGTACCAGCAGGAGTCGCACTCCTACACCCGTGAGGCGCAGGACGAGTGGTCCGCCCGCTCGCACGAGCGCGCGGCCAACGCGTGGAAGGACGGGGCCTTCGCTGACGAGGTCATCCCGGTCTCCGTCCCACAGCGCAAGGGTGACCCGATCGTCGTCGACACCGACGAGGGCATGCGCCCCGGCACCACCGCGGAGTCGCTCGGCGGTCTCCGTCCGGCCTTCACCAAGACCGGCACGATCACCGCAGGAAACGCTTCGCAGATCTCGGACGGCGGCGCCGCCGTCGTGCTCATGTCCGCGGCCAAGGCGGAGGAGCTCGGGCTCAAGCCGCTCGCCAAGATCGTTGCCTGGGGCGCGGTCGCCGGCCCGCTCTCGCTGCTCCCGCAGCCGTCCAACGCCATCCGCAACGCGGCTGCGAAGGTCGACCTCGACCCGTCGTCGTTCGACCTGTACGAGCTGAACGAGGCGTTCGCGTCCGTGGCGATGGCAGGGACCGATGACCTCGGGATCTCGCAGGACAAGGTCAACGTCAACGGAGGCGCCGTCGCCATGGGCCACCCGCTCGGGTGCACCGGTGCTCGGATCACCGTGACGCTGATCAACGAGCTGCGTCGTCGCGGTGGCGGCATGGGCGCTGCGGCGCTCTGCGGCGGTGGCGGGCAGGGCGACGCCCTCATCATCGAGGCGTACGCCTGATCTCGGCCCACACGGACCTCGTCGCCGCTGCCCTCGCCGGGCAGCGGCGCGCCGTTGCGCGTCTGCTGAGCGTCGTCGAGGACGGCAACCCGACGGTCCTGCGTGAGGTCGTCGCCGAGCTGCACCCACATGGTGGGCGCGCGGAGGTCATCGGCATCACGGGGTCGCCGGGCGTGGGCAAGTCGACGTTGACCAACGCGCTCACCGGTGCGCTCCGCGCGGCCGGCCGCACCGTCGCCGTCCTGGCGGTGGATCCGTCGTCACCGTTCTCCGGCGGGGCGTTGCTGGGCGACCGAGTCCGGATGCAGGGCCACCACGCCGACGACGGCGTCTTCATCCGCTCGATGGCGACGCGCGGGCACCTCGGTGGGCTCTCGCTCGCGACGCCGCAGGCCGTGATGGTGCTCGACGCTGCCGGCTTCGACGTGATCATCATCGAGACGGTCGGTGTCGGGCAGTCCGAGGTGGAGGTGGCGGCGACGGCCGACACGGTGCTGGTCGCGCTGGCGCCGGGGATGGGCGACGGCGTGCAGGCCGCGAAGGCCGGCATCCTCGAGGTCGCCGACATCTTCGTCATCAACAAGGCCGACGCCAGCGGGTCGGGCAAGCTGGCAGCCGAGCTGCGCGGGATGCTCGAGATGGGTCACGCCGTCGGCTCCGACGGCGCCTGGTGGCCGCCGATCGTGCGCACGGTCGCGGTGCGGGGAGACGGCATCGACGAGCTCGCCGCGGAGATCGCCGGCCACCGCGAGCATCTGGCGTCCACCGGCGCCGGTGACGAGCGTCGGCGTGCTCGCGCGCGCCACCTGATCCGCGAGATCGCTCTCGAGCAGGTGCGCACGAGGTTCCACCGCACCGAGGCGGAACACGCCGTGGTGTCCGAGCTGACCGAGCGTGTCCTGCTGCGCGAGCTCGACCCCTACGCCGCAGCCGATGCGCTCCTGGCCTCGATCGACGGCGACGTGCTCAGCCGAACCCGGCGTTCTTGAGGCTCTCGACCAGCACCGCGCCGATCGAGCCCGGCTCGACCTCCACCTCGTCGATGCGGGCCTCGACGGCCTGGTTGAAGGTGTCCTCGTCGCAGTTGAGGTCCTCGCCGGCCTTCGAGAGCTCCTCGCCCCGTTCCACGAGCGCCGCGAAGCCGGCCGGTGCCTCGTCCCCGGAGAGATCTGCCGGGGTCAGATCGTCCGACGCCGCGACCATGTCCTTGAGCAGCTGGATCGCCGCGTCCGGGAGCGTGTCGCAGCTCGCCAGCGGGTCGTCGCTGCCGCATCCGGCGAGGACGAGGGCGGCTGCTGCGACCGCGCCGACGGCGCGGCGCGGGGGTGCGAAGGAACGCATGACGGTCTCCTGGCCCCGGCGGTCGTTCCCCCGCGACGTCGGACACCCTACTTCGGGTGACGCCGGCAGATGCGGCGCCCGCCCCCTTGATGACGGGGTTCGCGGGTTCGGGCATGCTGTCGGGGCACGTTGTCCCTCCAACGCCCTCTCACCGGAGTCGTCGTGACCGACCAGCCGTCATCCTCCAGCTCGTGGTCCGAGCAGTACGCCGCGTGGCAGGCCCGGTACTCCGCCGCGGGAGAGCGCGAGGCGGAGTTCACGACGTTGTCCGGCATCCCGCTCGAGCCGCTGTACGGGCCGCACAACGTCGAGGTCGACCTCGACCGGATCGGCCACCCCGGCGTCTTCCCGTACACCCGCGGCGTCTACGCCTCCATGTACCGGACGCGGCCGTGGACGATCCGCCAGTTCGCGGGCTTCGCCGACCCAGACGAGACCAACCGCCGCTACCACGATCTCGTCAAGGCCGGCGGCGGTGGGCTCTCGGTCGCCTTCGACATGCCGACCCTGATGGGGCTGGACTCCGACGACGCGCGCTCGCTCGGTGAGGTCGGTCACTGCGGCGTCGCGATCGACTCCGTCCACGACATGGACCGCCTGTTCAACGGCCTGCCGCTCGGCGAGCTGACGACGTCGATGACGATCAACGCCCCGGCGGTCGTGCTGTTCTGCATGTACGCGGTCGCGGCCGAACGTCAGGGCTTCAGCCAGGACCAGCTCGGCGGGACGCTCCAGGCGGACATGCTCAAGGAGTACATCGCGCAGAAGGAGTGGCTGTACCCGCCGCAGCCGCACATCCGGCTCATCGGTGACCTGATCGAGTACTGCACCGAGCACACGCCTCGCTATCACCCGATCTCGATCTCCGGATATCACATCCGCGAAGCCGGGGCGACGGCGGTCCAGGAGCTCGCGTTCACCCTCGCCGACGGGTTCGCCTACACGGAGCTCGGCATCGAGCGTGGACTCCACCCCGACGACTTCGTCCCGCGGTTCAGCTTCTTCTTCGACGCGCACATCGACTTCTTCGAGGAGATCGCGAAGTTCCGTGCAGGCCGTCGCATCTGGGCGCGCTGGATGCGTGATCGCTACGGCGCCACGGCCGAGAAGGCGATGCTGATGCGTACTCACACGCAGACCGCCGGCGTCTCGCTCACCGCCGAGCAGCCCGACAACAACATCGTCCGCACCGCCATCGAGGCGCTCGCGGGCGTGCTCGGCGGCACCCAGTCGCTGCACACCAACGCGCTCGACGAGGTGCTCGCGCTGCCGTCGGACCACGCCGCCAAGGTCGCGATGCGCACGCAGCAGGTGATCATGGAGGAGACCGGCGTCACGAACGTCATCGACCCGCTCGGCGGCTCGTGGTACGTCGAGTGGCTCACCGACGAGATCGAGCGGCAGGCCGAGGAGTACTTCGCGGCGATCCTCGAGATGTCCCCGGACGACACGATCATGGGCGGCATGCTCAAGGGCGTCGAGACGGGCTACTTCTCCTCCGAGATCGCGGACGCCGCCTTCGACTTCCAGAACCGCTTCGACAAGGGCGACCGGGTCATGGTCGGCGTCAACAAGTTCCGCGAGGACGATGACGAGAAGCTCGAGCTGCTGAAGATCTCCAACGAGGTCGGGACGAAGCAGTCCGCGGCGCTCGCCGCCGTTCGTGCAGCGCGTGACGATGCCGCTCACGCCGACGCGATCGCGCGTCTGACCGCGGCTGCCGCGACGGACGAGAACCTCGTCCCGCTGATCATGGACGCGGTCCGCGCCGAGGCCACCGTCGGCGAGATCTCCTACGCCATGATGGACGTGTTCGGTGCCTACACCGAGACCAGCGTCATCTGATCGCGGGACAGCCCCGCTAGGGTCCGCGACCCGAGCCCCATCGACCGCACCGAGGTGCTGCGTGCGACAGCTCCACATCATCGGCGGCGCCGAGGACAAGGTCGGTGACCGACGGATCCTGAAGGGGTTCCTCGAAGCGGCCGGCGGTCGCGACGCGAAGATCCTGGTCCTCCCGATCGCGTCATCGATCGGCGATGAGGTCGCGGAGGTCTACGCCAAGACCTTCTACGACCTCGGCGCACACCGCGTCCGAGCGCTCGATCCGGAGACCCGCAACGGTGCGGACAGCGATGACGGGGTGGATCTCGTGGAGCGCGCGACCGGCATCTTCATGACCGGCGGCAACCAGGCGAAGCTGTCGGCGATCGTCGGCGGGACGCGGTTGCACGAAGCGATCGGGCAGTCCTACTCCGACGGAAAGCCGATTGCCGGCACCAGCGCCGGTGCCTCGGTGATGGCGTCGCACATGGTGTTCCTCGGCAACCCGGGCGACGTCGCGAAGCAGCGCATGGTGCAGATGTCGGCCGGCTTCGGGCTGCTCCCGGGCACGATCGTCGACCAGCACTTCTCCCAGCGCAACCGCATGGGCCGGCTGATGACGCTCGTCGCGCAGTCGCCGAGCCACCTCGGCATCGGCATCGACGAGGACACCGCGCTCGTGGTGACCGACGAACAGGTCGGTGAGGTGATCGGCAAGGGCGTCGTCATCATCGTGGACGGACAGCACATCTACACCGACGCCTACGACGCGTCGCGTTCCGATCCGCTGGTCATCTCCGGCGCGATCGTGCACCAGCTTCCCGAAGGTCAGCGCTTCGACCTCGAGGCGCGCAGGCTGGTGGCGGAGATCGACGGGGACACCCACCCCGTCACCGACCCCGCGCAGGACTACGCCAAGGCGACCATCGACGGGCGCAAGCTCCGACGGACGGACCTCGACGCGGCCGACGACCGCGAGCTCATGCGTGCGGACAAGCGGCGCTCCCGCCGTCGCTGATCTGTCGGGGTCAGCTCGTCCACCAGGCGATGCGGCGCAGCGCGGCGTCAGAGATGGCGGCCGGGCCGCCGAGGGCGACGAGCTCGTCGATGGTGTCGGCGAGCTGTGACATGGCGTGGCGGGCGTCGGTGTTGGTCGCGCGTTCACCGTCGACGAGCAGCAGCACGCCGCCCTGCGCGGCGATCGCGGCGCCCGACGCCGTGGCGTCCGGCCAGCTCTGGCCGGTCGCGATGAAGGCGACCGTGGGCGCGACGAGCTCTCGCTCGACGAGGTCGAAGGCGAACTCGGCGGCGGTGGAGTACCGGCTCTCCCCGGCGAGGCGCCCGAGGTCCGGGACCTCCTCGGCGAGCGTTTCGAGGTGTGCGTCGGAGATCGCAGCGGGCCCGCCGGCGACGATCAGCTCGTCGAGGCTCGCGATGACGTCGAGGACCTGGGTGGGGGAGGCGTCGGCGGCGGTCAGCAGGACCGGGAGCCGGCGAACGGACCCGTACCACGACGCTGCGAGCGCGTCGGGCCACGCGCGGTCGGCGTCGTCGGCCACCCCGAGAGCGAGGACGGCGCGACGGGGCGTGCCGACGTCGGTGACGGTGAACGTGGCGGTGATCTCGCGCGTCGTGTCGTCGAGCAGGCTCACCAGCGCGGTGACCGAGTGCTCCCCGACCTCCAGCGCGTCGGCCCTGATGCCGCGGTTGCTGCCGTTGCCGCGCGTGCCGCCGAGGTCGTAGGGCCACGTGCGATCGATGTTCACCGGGCCCTCGCCGTCGACGAGGAAGCGGACCCGGCTGACGTCGTTCGGGTCGAGGCCTTCCGCGAAGACGTGCAGCCAGCGGCCGGAGAACGGCACGACCGCGTCCTGGAGCGCACCGGCGTTGCTGCGGTCAGGGGAGAGCGACACCGCGATCGACGGCTCGGCGTCGTCGTGGAGATCCTCGAAGACGACCTCGTCGGGACCGTTCGCCCCGAGGGCGTTGGTCAGGTCGAAGATGTCCTCGGCGACGACCGCCGAGGTGGCCAGCGGATCGCCGGCGCCGAGCTGATGGACGTGGGTGGCTCCGAGCAGCGAGACGAGGTCCTCCCGCGCCTCCGGCGTCGGGAGCGTGCCGCCGACGACGGTCACGTCATCCGCGCCGAGGCGGATCAGCTCCTCGATGATCGAGAACGGCACGTTGCTGTCCGGCGTGATGAGCACCGGTCCCCCGAGGACCGAGGCGAGTGGTCCCGCGACCAGCGCGTCCTGCGGGGTGGACGCCGAGGCGATCACGACGTGCGCGGCTTCGTCGAAGGACTCCTGCGACAAGGCGATCGCGGTCTCGACCCGAGTGTCGCCGGCGACGCGACGCGACGGCGTCCCGCCCGTCGTCCCGCCGTCGGCGATGTCGCCGCGAGCCAACGCGTCCAGGAGCGACGGGTACGGGTTGGCCCGCTCCTCGCCCCACGGGTTGGACATGCCGGGGAAGTAGATGTCGAAGTGCAGGTGCGGCGGGGTCCCCTCGGCGTTGCCGGAGTCACCCATGTACGCGACGAGCTGTCCGCGAACGACGCGTGAGCCGGAGTCGATCCCGGGGCCGTAGACCTGGTGGAGCGGGGCCGCTCCGTCGTCGGTTCCCGGCGTGTCGTTGTTGATGTGCAGGTAGCGGTACCGGTTCCCGTCGTCTCCGCAGATCGTGAGCGAGCGGCCGTAGAGGGACTCCGACCCGAGGTCGATCGAGCAGATCTTGCCGTCGACGGTGGCGTAGAGCGGCGTCATCTTGTCGTTCATGACGTCGGTCGCCTGATGACGGCGGCTGCATCCGCTCCGGCAGTCGCGGTAGCCGTTGTGGAAGGTCGAGTCAGGCGTCGTGGGGAACGTGATGTCGACGACGCGCTCCCACTCCGGGGTGGGCTCCTCGGTGGGCTCCTCGGTGGGCTCCTCGGTGGGCTCTTCGGTGGGCTCCTCGGTGGGCTCCTCGGTCGCCTCCTGGGCGATTGCGGTCACCGGGGACAGGATGAGTGCCGCGGCGAGCATGACCGCGCCGCTGCGGGCGGCGGATCGGCGGGGTGTGCGGGCGGAGCGCGAGCGCATCAAGACGTGCCTTGTGGTGCGGAGGTGGTCCGGGCCGTCGGGCAACGGCATCACGGATCTCATGGGCAAGAACAGGCCCCGCCCCGGGGCCATCGGCGTCAACGGTCGACTCTAGGTGGTCGCGCGACGTCATGGGGTGCTGTCGGCCGGACAGATCGGAACTTCCGGTCCGGGCGTCCAGCGAACTCCACTTGGCGCTGTGCGCTCAGTACCGCCATGATCGCGATCCGGCGTGCATCCACGGGGGACGTGCGTTTGTCTGGGCCGTCACGCACGGCTTCGAGGGAGCTGACATGACCGCCACCGAACGTCCTGACCTGCGCGCCGAGGTCGAGATCATCGAGCAGCGCACCTACCGGGGGCCCAACTTCTGGGCCTACGGCCCGTGCATCCGCATGCTCGTCGACCTCCACTCCGCCGAGGCCTGGCCCACGAGCGACATCGATGGCTTCGCTGACCGGCTCGCGGAGATGTTCCCGGACATGGTCGAGCACACCTGTGGATCGGGCGAGCGCGGCGGGTTCTTCGAGCGTGTCCAGCGCGGCACCTGGCTCGGACATGTCGCCGAGCACATCGCCATCGAGCTGCAGTCGCTGTGCGGACATGACGTCAGCCGCGGAAAGACCAGGTCCACGGACGAGGCCGGCCGCTACCAGGTCATCTTCGACTACAAGGACGAGACCGTCGGGCGCGAGGCCGGACGGCTCGCGGTCCAGCTCGTCAACCACCTCGTCGAGGCCGCTGACATCGACCCGGACGAGGAGGTCAACCGCTTGATCCGCCTCGCTCAGCGCGCGGCGTTCGGCCCCTCCACCCAGGCGATCCTCGACGAGGCGGCCAGCCGAGACATCCCCTTCATGCGCCTCGACGAGCACTCGCTGGTCCAGCTCGGCCAGGGCGTCCACGCCAAGCGCATCCGCGCCACGATGACCTCGAACACCTCCGCGCTCGCCGTGGACGTCGCCTCGGACAAGGAGCTGACCGCGCAGCTGCTCGCGGCGGCTGGCCTCCCCGTCCCGTCGACCGAGGCGTTCAGCATTCTGCGCGGTGCCCTGCGGTACGCGGAGCGGCTCGGATGGCCCGTCGTCGTGAAGCCGCTCGACGGCAACCACGGCCGCGGGGTCGGGCTGAACCTCCAGAACCCGCAGGAGTTCGAGGAGGCCTACGACGTCGCCAAGTCCGAGTCGCGCAACGGCTACGTCGTGGTTGAGCGCTACGTCCCCGGCAACGACTACCGCTTCCTGGTCGTCGACGGCCGCCTCGTCGCCTGCGCCGAGCGCACTCCTGCCCACGTCATCGGCGACGGCACCCAGACGGTGCGTGAGCTCGTCGAGGAGACCAACCGCGACCCGCGGCGTGGCATCGGGCACGAAAAGGTCCTGACCCGCATCCGCATGGACGAGGCCGCCGAGGAGCTCGTCCGCGAGCAGGGGTACAGCGGGTTCGACGCCGTCGTCGAGGAGGGCGAGCGCGTCCTGCTCGCGCAGACCGCGAACATGTCGACCGGCGGCATCTCGATCGACCGCACGATGGAGGCGCACCCGGACAACGTCGAGATCGCCGAGCAGGCCGCCCGCGTCGTCGGCCTCGACATCGCCGGCATCGACTTCATCGCTCCGGACATCTCCAAGCCGGTCCGCGAGGCCGGCGGAGCGATCTGCGAGGTCAACGCTGCCCCCGGGTTCCGGATGCACACCCATCCGACCATCGGTGAGCCGCAGTTCGTCGCGAAGCCGGTCCTCGACATGCTCTTCCCGACCCAGACCACCGCCCGCATCCCGATCACCGCGGTGACCGGTACCAACGGCAAGACCACGACGTCGCGGATGCTCGCCCACATCCTGAAGAACGTCGGGACGAAGGTCGGCATGACGTCGACCAACGGGATCGTCATCGACGAGCGCCTCGTCATGAAGGCCGACGCGTCGGGCCCGAGGTCCGCTCGCATGGTCCTGCAGAACCCGGTCGTCGAGCACGCCGTGCTCGAGGTTGCTCGCGGCGGGCTGCTGCGCGAGGGCCTCGGCTACGAGCGCAACGACGTCGGCATCGTCACGAACGTCGCGTCGGACCATCTCGGCCGCAACGGCGTCAACACGCTCGAGGACCTCGCGAAGGTCAAGCAGATCGTCGTCGAGGCCATCCCGCGCGACGGCTTCGCGGTCCTCAACGCCGACGACGAGCTGGTCGCCGGGATGCGCCACGAATGCCGCGGCGAGATCGTCTTCTTCTCGCTCGACCCGGACAACGAGCACGTCGAGCGTCACGCCCGCCGAGGTGGTCGCGTCATCACGCTCGAGCAGCGCGACCTCGGCGAGATGATCGTGTGGAAGCACGGTCGTCGGACCATGGACATCGTCCACGCACACCTGCTCCCGTCGACCTTCGGGGGACGCGCACGGATGAACGTCGCGAACGCGATGGCCGCGGCGGCCGCGGCGATCGTTCACGGCGTCCACCTGCAGGACGTTCGTCAGGGGCTGCGCTCGTTCACGACCTCGTACGCGTTCGCGCCGGGCCGTCTGAACGTGATGGAGGTCGCCGGCTTCCACGCGATCGTCGACTACTGCCACAACGCGCACGGCATGCGCTTCCTCGGCGACTTCGTCGAGCGCGTGGTCGAGGACCGCCCCGAGTCCGAGCAGGGTCGCCGCATCTGCGTGGCCGCCGTTCCCGGCGACCGTCGCGACGAGGACCTGATCGAGTTCGCGACCGAGACCGCGAAGTACTTCGACGAGGTCATCATCCGCGAGGACGAGCACAAGCGTGGCCGCGCGGAGGGCGAGGTCGCGGAGATCCTCGCGACGGCGATGCGGGAGGCCGGTGCTTCCGGCGCACGCTGCGAGAAGGTCGAGATCATGCTCGACGAGCTCGACGCGACGCGCGCGGCGATGGAGCGGGCCAACCGTCACGACGTGGTGGTGTTCTGTTCCGACGACGTCGACGGGGCGTGGAACGCGGTGCAGGAGTTCCGTGCGGCACGCGAGGGGTCGCGGCCGTTCGTCGCGCTCGGCGGGTGAGCTGATGGCGTCCGACGCCGTCGTCGAGGTCCGCGCGCTCGACGGGCCGAACCGTCATGCGCGCCGGCCGACGGTCGAGGTCCGCGTCGACGTGCGAGGCCTGCGGGCCGTCGAGGCTGAGGTGCTCCAGGACGCCGCGCAGGTCATCGGCGCGGTCGGCGGCGGGCCGGACGCACCCGGGTCAGGTGCGCGGTCGGTGTGGATCGACGGCCTGCTGGTCGCCATCACCCGGCGGCTGGCCGCCGAGGCCGGCGTCCCCGATCTCGACGTGTCGGTGGTGGACGGCCACGACGACAGCGAGCGGATGGTGCTGTTCGGGTGGCGTCGCCTGGGACCGGCAGAGCTGCTCGGGGACTGGGTCGGCCACGTCATCGACGACATCGGCGTGGACGACCTCGCCACGACCATCGCGCTCGGACGGACGAGGCTGCTCGCCGAGCCCGACGGCGACGCGCCGGAGGTCGTCGAGCCGAACGTGCCGACGATCGCCGTCACCGGGACGAACGGCAAGACGACGACGACGAGGCTGCTGGGGCACATGGGCCGGCAGGCGGGGCGCCGTGTGGCCTGGAACTCGACCGACGGCATCTTCGTCGACGGTGAGCTCGTCGACGAGGGTGACTGGGCCGGCTTCGGAGGGGCGCAGCACGTCCTTGACGTCGATGGCGTCGAGCTCGCGGTCCTCGAAGCCGCGCGCGGCGGGATCCTCCGCCGCGGCCTCGGCTTCGCGCATGCCGACGTCACCCTGGTCACCAACGTCAGCGCGGATCACCTCGGGCTGTCCGGCGTGCACACGCTCGAGGACCTGGCAGCGGTCAAGTCCACCGTCGTGAGCGTCACGCGAGACGCCGGCGTCACCGTCCTCAACGCCGAGGACGCGCTCTGCCTCGAGATGCGGTGGAAGACGTCTGCGGCGTGCTGGGCGTTCTCGCTCGACCCGAGGCACCGCATGGTCGCGGAGATCCTCGCTGCAGGCGGTCGGGTCGCGACGGTGGTGGGCCGCGCGATCGTGGTCATGGAGCCGGATGGTCGGACGACGCCGATCATCGCGGTCGACGACGTCCCGTTGACCGTCCGTGGCACGTCCGAGCCGATGCTCGCGAACGCGCTGGCCGCGACGCTGGGCGGCCTCGCCATCGGTCTGCCCCTCGACGCGGTCATCGCCGGGCTCCGCACGTTCGGCACACGCCCCGAGCACAACCCCGGCCGCATGAACGTCTTCGTCCGCGACGGGGTGACCGTCATCGCCGACCTCGCCCACAACGAGGACTCGCTCGTCGCGCTCCTGGAGGTCGGACGTCTGCAGGTCGGTGCGGGCGGTCGGCTGATCACCTCGATCGGCTCGCTCGGCGACCGCACCGAGGAGCTCATCCGTGCGATGGGCGTGATCGCCGCAACCCACGCTGACGAGGTGCACCTCTGCCACAAGGAGAAGTACCTCCGCGACCGCGACGCGGATGAGCTGATGCAGCTGCTCCGTGCGGGCGTCGCCGCTGGCGGCGCCGCGGAGGCCGCGATCCACGACGACGAGCCCACGGCGCTCGACGCGATCATCGCGCGCTGTCGGCCGGGCGACGCCTTCGCCTTCGCAACGCACACGCACTACGCCACCATGGCCCAGATGCTGCTCGACCGCGGCTTCCAGCACCGCTGACGGAACCTCTGTGACGACCTCGACCTCCCTCGCCCCGCAGCTCCGCGAGCTCGTGGCAGCCCGCCGCGACGACTACATCGGCCTGCTGTCGGCGATGGTCGCGATCGACTCCGGCTCGCACAACGCCGTCGGCGTGCGTCGCCTCGCGGACCACGTCTCGGCGATCCTCGACGCCCGCGGCTGGGACGTGACGCTGCA
>CBDTYW010000062.1:0-16179 GCA_965364735.1 uncultured Nitriliruptoria bacterium | reverse complement strand
GCCGACATTGGCTGGGTCACGGGCCACAGCTACATCGTCTACGGCCCCCTCGCGAACCGCACCACCAGCGTCATGTACGAAGGCGCCCCGAACTTCCCCGGCAACGACCGGATCTGGGACATCGTCGAGCGCTACGGCGTCACGCAGCTCTACACCGCGCCGACCGCGATCCGCGCCTTCATGAAGTGGGGCGACGAGCACCCGGCCGGCCATGACCTGACGTCGCTGCGGATGCTCGGCACCGTCGGTGAGCCGATCAACCCCGAGGCGTGGATCTGGTATCACGAGCAGATCGGTGGCGGTCGCTGCCCGATCGTGGACACGTGGTGGCAGACGGAGACGGGCGCGATCATGCTCTCGCCGATCCCCGGCGCGACCACGACGAAGCCCGGCTCCGCGACCTTTCCGATGCCCGGGATCTCGATGGACATCGTCGACGACGCCGGCGAGCCGGTCGACATCCCCGGTGGCGGCTACCTCGTGATCGACCAGCCGTGGCCGTCGATGCTCCGCGGCATCTGGGGTGACGACGCCCGCTACCGCGAGACCTACTGGGCACGGTTCCCCGGGCGCTACTTCGCCGGCGACGGCGCCAAGCGCGACGCGGAGGGCTACTACTGGCTGCTCGGTCGCGTCGACGACGTGATGAACGTTGCCGGCCACCGGCTCTCCACCGCCGAGATCGAATCCGCGCTCGTCGCGCACCCGGCCGTCGCCGAGGCCGCCGTCATCGGGCGCGCCGACTCCACGACCGGCCAGGCCGTTGCCGCCTTCGTGTCGGTCCGACAGGGCGTCGAGACCGGCGAGGCACTGGCGCAGGAGCTGCGCGAGCACGTCGCCACGATGATCTCCCCCATCGCGAAGCCCGCCACGGTGCTGTTCAGCGACGATCTCCCGAAGACGCGCTCCGGCAAGATCATGCGGCGCCTGCTGAAGGACATCGCCGAGGACAAGGTGCTCGGCGACACGACCACGCTGGCCGACGAGTCGGTGGTCGCCTCGATCAAGGAGCGCTACCTCGCCGCCGGGTCGGGTGACGAGTGACACGCCGTCACGTCCAGAGCGGCGCCCCGTGGGAAGCCACGGTCGGCTACTCGCGCGCCGTCCGCGTCGGCAACACCATCCGCGTCTCCGGCACCGCACCAGTGTGGCCGGACGGTTCGTGCCCGGACGACGCCCGCGTCCAGGCGGACCGCTGCTTCATCATCGCGCTGCAGGCCGTCCAGAAGCTCGGTGGCCGCGTCGACGACGTGGTGCGCACGCGGATGTACCTGATCGACCGTGCGGACGAAGCGGCCGTCGGCGCAGCACATGCAGCCAACGTCGGGCGTGCCAGGCCGGCGTCCACGATGCTGGTCGTCGCGGGTCTGCTCGACCCGCGGTGGCGCGTCGAGATCGAGATGGAAGCCGAGCTCGAAGCCTGACCTGTCAGCCGGCGTCGAGCACGACGAGCACGTCGTCAGCCTCGACCTGCGACCCGGGTTGCACCCGCACCTCGCTGACGACGCCGTCTGCCGGCGCGACGATGCGGTGCTCCATCTTCATCGCCTCGAGCACCACGAGCAGCGCGCCCTTGGCCACCTCCTGGCCGGCATCCACGGCGACCTCGAGGACGGCTCCCGGCATGGGCGCCAGCGTCGCGCCCGCGATCTCCTCGGGCTCGACCGCCGGGTGACGCGCGCGCAAGCGCACCGTCAGCGCGATGTCGGCGAGGACCACGGCGACCGGCTGCGGGTGCCCGTCGGCGGCGTCACCGGCGTGAACCATCACCTGCTCGGACCTGCCGCTGCAGGACAGCCGTCCGAGCGCCGCGTCGACCGAGACCACGTGACGTACCTGTTCGTCCAGCACCCACGCGATCGGCGCGTCGTCGACGCCGAGGCCAGTCGAGTCATCAACCGGCGATCCGACCACGACGTCGAACGTCCCGTCGCGCAGCCGTCGCCAGCGGACCGCGAGCACGTCGCCGGCGATCGTCACCGCGACCGTGTCCGGGGGCAGGCTCGTGTTCGAGAACGCGAGCATGGAGCCGACGCCGGCGGCCGGCATCGCGGTGACGAGCGGCACGAGCACCGCGGCGATCGCCGCGCGTTGCTGCTGATGCGGCGTCGGTCGGGCGCCGCCCCGCTCGGCGACCGGGACGTGGGTGCCGAGGAAGCCGGTCGTCACGTCACCGCCGAGGAACGCGGGGTGTCGCAGGACATGGCGCAGCAGATCGCGGTTGGTGACCGGCCCGAGCACGACCGTCCGGTCGAGGACCCGAGCCAACCGTCGGGCTGCATCGCCGCGGTCGGATCCGTGCGCGATGACCTTCGCGATCATCGGGTCGTAGTGGACCGTCACCGTGCTGCCGGACACCACCCCGCTGTCGACGCGGATGCCCGGGTCGTCGGGGACGTCGAACGTCGCCACGCGACCGGTCGACGGGAGGTCGTTGCGCGTCGGGTCCTCCGCGTACAGGCGCACCTCGATGGCGTGGCCGGTCATGGTGAGCTGGTCCTGCGTGAATCCGATCGGTGCTCCCCCGGCGATCAGCAGCTGCTGCTCGACCAGGTCGACGCCGGTGATCGCCTCGGTCACCGGGTGCTCGACCTGCAGCCGGGTGTTGACCTCGAGGAACGCGAAGCCGCCGTCGGCGTCCGCGACGAACTCGACCGTCCCCGCGTTGACGTAGTCGACCGCGCGACCGGCAGCCAGCGCGGCCTCGGTGAGGCGCGCGCGCAGGTCCGGGTCGACGAAGGGCGACGGCGCCTCCTCCACGACCTTCTGGTGTCGGCGCTGGATCGAGCAGTCGCGCTCGAACAGGTGCACGAGGTTGCCGTGGAGATCTCCGAGGATCTGGACCTCGAGGTGGCGCGGGTTCTCGACCAGGCGCTCCATGAACAGCCGGTCATCGCCGAAGGCGTTCACGGCCTCGCGCCTCGCCGCGCCGACGGCATCGACGACGGACGCAGCGTCGCGGACGACGCGCATGCCCGTCCCGCCGCCACCCGCCGCCGCCTTCACCATGACGGGAAGCCCGATCTCCCGCGCCACGGCCAGGAGATCCGTGTCGTCGGTGAGCTCGATCGAGGGCAGCAGCGGCACCCCGGCGGCCTCGACGGCGCGCTTGGCCGCGAGCTTGTCGCCCATGGTCGCGATGGCGTCCGGGGACGGGCCGACCCAGGTGAGCCCTGCGTCGAGGACGGCCTGCGCGAAGCTGGCGTTCTCGGCGAGGAACCCGAACCCGGGGTGCACGGCGTCCGCCCCGGTCCGCGCCGCTGCCCCGAGGATCGCATCCTGACGCAGGTAGGAGGTCGCGGGGCTGTCGCCACCGAGGTCGACGGCGAGGTCGCAGGCGAGGACGTGCGGGGCATCACGGTCAACCGACGAGTGCACGGCGACCGTGGCGATGCCCATGCGGCGGGCGGTACGGGCGATGCGGACCGCGATCTCACCGCGGTTCGCGATGAGGAGGGTCTGGACGGGGCGGGGCGTGTCGTTGTGCATCAGCGCCTCACATGCGGAAGACGCCGTAGCGGTCATCGGACCCCACGACGTTGGAGTGGACTGCAGAGAGCGCCATGCCGAGGACGTCGCGGGTGTCGCGCGGATCGATGACCCCGTCGTCCCAGCCCTGACCAGAGGCGAACAGCGCATGCGACTCGGCCTCGATCTGCTGCTCGACCATCGCGCGGACGCCAGCGTCCTCTTCGTCGGACCACTCCTGCCCGCGGTTCTCCGCGGCCGCCTTCGCGACGATCGAGAGCACCCCTGCGAGCTGCTGCGGGCCCATGACGGCGATCTTGTGCGCAGGCCAGGTGAAGACGAACCGCGGGTCGTAGGCGCGGCCCGACATCCCGTAGTTCCCCGCGCCGTAGGAAGCACCCATCATGATCGTGAGGTGCGGGACACCGGAGTTGCTGACCGCGTTGATGAGCTTCGCGCCGTCCTTGATGATGCCGCCCTGCTCGTACTTCGTGCCGACCATGAATCCGGTGATGTTCTGGCAGAACACGAGCGGGACGCGGTGGCGGTTGGCGAGCTGGATGAACTGCGCGCCCTTCTCGGCCTCCTCGCTGAACAGCACCCCGTTGTTGCCGAGGATGCCGACGGGGAAGCCGTGGATCGACGCCCAGCCACACACGAGGTTCGCGCCGTACAGCGGCTTGAACTCCTCGAAGCGGCTCCCGTCGACAACTCGGGCAACGACCTCCCGGACGTCGAACGGCTCCTTCAGCTCCACTGAGGCAACCCCGAGGAGCTCTTCCGGGTCGTGGACGGGCGCTGTGGTCGAGAGCGTCGGACCGGGCCCGAGCTTCTGCCAGTTCCAGTGAGCGACGATGTCGCGGGCGATGCGGATCGCGTCGAGCTCGTCGCTGGCGAGGTGGTCCGCGAGGCCGGAGGTGCGGGCGTGCATCTCGGCCCCGCCGAGCTCCTCCTCCTCGGCGTCCTCGCCCGTCGCCATCTTCACAAGCGGCGGCCCGCCGAGGAAGACCTTCGAACGCTCACGGATGAGGACCGCGTAGTCGCTCATGCCGGGCACGTAGGCCCCTCCAGCGGTCGAGGAGCCGAACACGATCGACATCGTCGGGACACCGGCCGCGGAGAGCTGCGTCAGCCGCCGGAAGGTCTCTCCACCGGGGACGAAGATCTCCTTCTGCGACGAGAGGTCGGCGCCAGCGGACTCCGTCAGGTTGATCATCGGGAGGCGGTTGCGCTCACAGATCTCGAGCGCACGCAGGCCGGACCGGACGGAGTGCGGGTTCATCGCTCCGCCGCGGACGGTCGGGTCGGCCCCGCCGATCATGCACTCGACGCCGTTGACGAGGCCGATCCCGTGGACCTGCGACGCGCCGACGGTGAAGCTCGAGCCCCACCCGGCAAGGGCGCCGAGCTGCAGGAACGGCGAGCCGGGATCCAGCAGCAGCGAGATGCGCTCGTGGATCGTGAGCTTCCCGCGCTCGCGGTGACGGACGAGCTTCTTCTGTCCGCCACCAGCGGCTGCGGTCGCGAGCGCCTCGTCCCGCGTCGCCAGCAGCGCCAGGTTGCCGGCTCGGTTGCGCGTGAACTGCTCACCGCCGACGTCGACGCGGGTGGTCAGCACGCGGCCGACCGACGGACGGGAATCGGTGACGACGGACACGCTGGGCCTCCAGAGCTCACCGGAACGATACCTCGCGATTCGTTCCGGCCCGCGTGGTCGTGCCGATGCGTCAGCCCGTCGCGATGATGGCCTCGATCTCCGCGTCCAGCGATGCCGGCAGGACGCCCGTGCTGCCAGCGACGTAGACCCTCATCAGGTTCGTCGCACGTGCACGCAGCCAGCTCTCCGCCGGCGAGCCCGCGATGCCGCTCGGTCGGACCAGCAGCGTCGGGACGCGCTCGCGCGCACCCGCCGGAGCCACCACGAGGGCGTCGGGGAACTTCGTCCCGGTCGCGACGGTGACCTCGGTCACGTCGAAGCCGGTGATCGACTCCATCTCGGATGCGAGCAACGCAGAGGTCTCATAGCGGTCCCGGCCGGCGACGCGGCGGACGTTCGGCAGCGACGACGCCGTCGCAGCGCCGACCGCGGACTCACCGCCGGCGACCAGCGTCGTCGCGATCGTGCGACCATCGAACCACGCCGACACGGAGGCCGGCACCTCGTCGCGCTGAACCAGCAGCAACGGCGCCGGATTGCCGTCCTGGCCGAACCGTCCGGCGATCGGGGCGGCGGCCAGGGCGTCCGGCCACGAGTCCGGGTTCCCGGGGACGCGACCAGTTGCGACGACGGCGGCCGTCGCCGCGGTGCCGAGGACGGACTCGAGCTCGTTCGCGACGAGCACCGAGGTCTCGAAGCGGTCTGCGCCCCCGAGGCGAACGATGCCAGAGGCGGGGATCAGCAGACGCTCGAGGTCGTCGACGACCTCAGCGCCCATGACCGCTTCCCCGCCGATGATGTAGGCCTTCACCGGCTGCGGCTTGCGACGCAGCAGGTAGTCGAACGCCTCACCCTCGAGCCCGTCCTTGCGGGCGAGCAGGATCGGGGCGTCGAGCGCTGCGGCGAGCGGGGCCGCGACGAGCGCGTCCGGGAAGCTCTGCCCGGAGGCGATCACGACCGTCTCGATGGTGTTCCAGTTGTGCTCGGCCACCTCGACTGCGGTCTCGTAACGGCTGGCGCCCCCCAGACGCCACGTGGAGCCCGGGCGCGTCCACTGCAGCGCGTTGTCGAGGACCTGGAAGCCCGAGTAGGTCAGGCTGTACGCCTCGAGGCCGAAGTTGTGGGTGAACTCCTTCGTCGGCTCCGGCAGGATCCCGCCGATGATGCGGATCACGCCGTCCCCGTAGGGCAGCTCGCCGAACGAGACGCCACCGGCCGCAGCGTTGGTCCGCCCGACGACCGTGCCACCGGCCGCGAGCCACAGGTCCGGGTCCACGACCCAGCTGGGGTGCGAGTTGATGTCGCCGCCACCGAGGTTGGTGACCGCGTGGCCGGTGGGGATCGGTTCAGCGATCTGATGACGGTTGCCGGCGCCCTCGGCCGAGCCAGGACGGTTGACCTCCTTGGCGAGGTCGTAGCGGGCGTAGGTGACACCGTCGCCACCGTCGATGCCGCCGTCGTTGAACTGGATGTTGCCGGCGTAGACCAGGATCTCGCGGGCAGCGCCGGGCCCGAGCAGCGGCGCGGCGTCAGCGGCGTCGTTGATCCGGTTCAGCAGATCAAAGGCCGCATCGGTGAGCAGCAGGTTGCCGCCACCTCGAGCGAAGTCCGCGAGCCGCGCGATCACGGCGTCGCGCTGCACGTCGGTGTAGACGATCGGCTCCGCCGGCTCCGTGTCGCCACCACCGGTCGTGTCCGCTGTGAAGGTGACCTCCATCGCGATGGGGCTGCCCGCGGGACCGGCGAAGTTGTCGATCGCCACGCGATAGCGACCAGGCAGAGGGCCGGCGTAGGAGAGGGACTCGACGGAGACCGAGAAGCTCGTTCCCGACGAGAGGTCATCGGACCAGCTGCCGTCCTCTGCCTGCATCTGGAGGTGCATGTCGAGGTCTGCCGGCGCCGTGGGGCGAGCGACGACCTCGAGGAGGTCGTTGGAGAACCCGGGGAGCACGTCGAACTCGAAGTAGGTGTCGTTCGCGCGCGTCGCGCCACCGCTCGGCGGACCCGTCAGCGCGGTGCCCTCGATGGGCGGCTGGGGCCCGTTCCCGGGCTCGGGCGCCACGAAGGCCTCACGCCAGCCGGGCAAGAAGTCGTTGGGAACGACGAGGCTGTCGTAGACGGAGAGGTCGACCGTGCCGTCGACGAGCGCCTGCGGGGAGACGGGCTCGAAGCCGTGCTCGGGCAGCGTCCATGCGTTCGTCTCGACGAAGAAGTCGGTGTTCTGGACGTCGTAGGCGACCTGGCCGGGGTCCGGCCACGCCTGCTGCGTCGTGAAGTTGATCTCGACGTTGTGGACACCCGGCTGGGCGCCCTCGAGGCGAACGCGGTACTCGCCCGGACGGGGCCCGTTGACGTTGACCGTCATGCCGGCCTGCCGGTAGAGGAAGGACTGGTTGAAGTCGGAGTTGACCTCTTCCCACTCTCCGCTCAGCGCCTCTTCCTCGGCCCGGCGACGCTCGACGATGACCGCGGTCAGCGATGACGGCGACTCGCCCTGGGCGTTCGTGAACGTCATGTTGGCGGTGAGCCCACCGTTGAACACGCCGTCGTCCGGACCGAGGACGATGAACTCGTAGGTCTCGGATCCCGGCGGGATGATCGAGCCGGCGAGGTCGTCCTGCGGCGGCAGGGGCTCGGTCTCGGTCCCCGGCCCGGAACGTGCCTCCTCAGAGACCCGGTACGGGTTGTCGATGTAGGCGTTGCGTCCGGGCAGACGCAGCGTCTGCTGGAGGTTCTTGAGCTGCAGGTTGATCTGGGCGTAGATGAGGCCCTTGTTGCCGTCGACGTGGAGCTGCTCGAACTCCTGCACGAAGCAGGTTCCGGTCCCGCAGTTCGACAGGTGGGAGAGGCTCATCTCGTTGTCGAGACCGAGGGCGTCCAGGCCGACCGGCGCGTCGATCCAGTCGCCGTAGGCGCCGGTGACGGTGTAGTCGATCGTGTCCCAGATGGTTCCCCACTGGTCGGCGTAGAGGCGCGGGTCATCCGCGGACTCGGTGTTGGACTTGATCAGGCTCGACCAGCTCAGGCGGGTCTCCTGGTCGGCCCAGATGCGCTGCATGACCTGCGCTGCGACCTGGTCCTTGGCGTAGTTGCGCTTCGCGCCACCGATGAGGGTGAAGGAGAAGGCCCCGTCGATGAGCTGGCCGTGCAGGTCGTTGCCGCCGGTGAAGCGACCCTGGCTCGTCTTGTCCTTGATCGACAACAGGACCTTCGCGAACGAACGCGTCTCCGGCTCGCTCAGCGGGGTGAACGGCTCGAACGTCCAGCCACGTGCCGGCCAGTCGCGGTTCATGTCGATCCCGTTGCCGTTGTAGCGCTGGAACGACGGACGCCCCTCGGACAGGTTCCCGCGCGACCAGCCGTCCGGGTTCACGAGCGTGAAGTAGACGACCGAACGCTCGAGGGCCTCTCCGACGGTGACGGAACGACGGGGGTCGGTGACGGACAGCGGACGGTCCGGGTCCGTCGCGCCCCAGGTGACGAAGTCCTCGATCGCCCGGATGCCGCCCTCGGCCCCGGCACGCTCGATCCCGTGGATCGACAGCGAGAAGACGAAGTGCTCGCGGTCTGCCTCGGGGATCGGCGACTTCTCGTCGGTGACCTTGAACATCGTCAGCGGCCGTCGTTCGCGCTGGCCGGCCGTCGTGGGCAGCCCGGACGAGAACCCGTCGCCGTCCTCGAGGTTCAGGACGTCCGGGAAGTCCTCGGCGAGGTGCTGGACCTCGAGGAACTCCGAGAACGGTCGCCCACCGTCGGGGTACATGCCGCTGTAGTCCGCAGGGTCGATCGTCTCGAGGAAGCTCAAGCCCTCGATCGCCTCGGGGTACTGGATGAAGTACGACGCACGGCAGGAACGGTTGCCCTCCGCGAACGGTGACTCACCGGGCTGAGCCACGGGTGATGGTCCGAACGCCTGCGGGTCAGCGAAGACGCGTCCGCAGAGCTGGTAGGTCGGCCCGTCCGAGGCCACCGGCGACGACAGGACAGGGTCGTTGGACCCGACGGCGAACGGGAGGATGGCGGCGGCGACGAGCGCCAGCGCCATGCCGAGCCGTGACTGGACGCGAATGACGGACATGCCTGCTCCACGTTGACGCGCCGCGCGAAACGGCGCCGGGAGGGGACTTACGACGGCCACGGCCGAAGCCCCTGCATCAGGCGCTCGCTCGGACCGGACCTCTGGCTGATGAGCGGTGAGCGTGCGCCCCTGTCCGACCGGACCACATGGCGTGTTCGGTCAGCTCGACCAGCGGGCGTGCTTCGGGAACATCTCGCGCAACGTCGGGTTCACCTGATCGGCATCCGACAGGACCGGGTCGGTCACGGGCCACGACACGGCGAGGTCCGGGTCGTCCCACGCCACCGAAGGCTTGACGATGTCCGCGCGCCAGTAGTCAGACACGTCGTAGAGGTAGTCGACCGTCTCGTCGCCGTGGGTGCAGAACGAGTTCGCAAGCCCCTCGCTGATGAAGAGCCGGCGCCGCTCGGTCCCGTCCCCGAGCTCGAACGTGCGCACCTCGCCGAAGGTCGGCGAGTCCGGACGGATGTCCGCGATCGCCGCCATGGCGCGCCCACGCACGACGTAGACCAGCTTGTCCCACGGCTCCGCGTGGAACCCACGCAGGACGCCCGGAGCGGATCGGGAGTGGTTGCCCTGGCGAAGCACGGGCTCGCGCCCGAGCGCCTCCGTCAGCTCCTGGAGCTGGTAGGTCTGCCGGAAGAACCCGCGTTCGTCCCCGACGGTCGGCCAGGTCACCACGAGCAGGCCCGGGATGTCAGTTCTCTCGATCGGCACTCGCGATCCTCTCGGGCGTCGCTTCGGGAACGGTGAAGACGAACCGTGCACCCCCACCGGGGTTGTGACGGTGGTACGCCTCGCCGCCAAGGGCACGCGCGACCGAGCGGACGATCGACAGACCGAGGCCTGAGCCGGGCTTCTCCCGGACGCTGCCCTGCGTGTCCCGGGCGAAGCGCGTGAACAGGTGCGGCTGGAAGGACGGCGAGACCCCCTCGCCGTGATCCACCACGGCGACCTCGACGAACCCGTCGTTCGTCGTGACCTCCACCACGATCGGCGGCGCGCCGTACTTGTCCGCGTTGGAGAGGTAGTTGATCAGCAGCTCCTCAAGGCGGTCTGTGTCGGCCCAGAACCTCGTCCCCGGCGGGCAGAGCAGCCGCGTCTCGAACTCCACCGGGCTCACCAGCGCCGCGTGACGCAGCACCAGCTCGACGTCCAGCGGCCTGAGGTCGAGCTCGTAGGCACCAGCATCGAAGCGCGCGGTGCGCAGCAGGTCGTCCGCGAGCCTCCCGAGCCGATCCGCCTGCTGCTCGATGATCTCGAGGTAGCTGAGCTTGCGGTCGTCATCGAGCTCGTGCCAGTGGCTCCGCATCGTCGAGGTGAACCCGACCATCGTCGTCAACGGGGTCTTCAGCTCGTGCGAGGCAGTCGACACGAACGCTCGCAGCGCCTGCTCGGCCTCATGGCGCTCGGAGATGTCCCGGAGCGTCACGACCGTGACGGGCTCCGCCGACCAGACCGACGTGTTGATGCGCATCTCCACGATCATCGACCCGGACCGTGACTGGACGTCCAGCAGCGTCACCCCGCTGCTGTGGCTGATCGGGGCTCCGAAGGGCTCGCCGACCAGGGCCCGTGCGTCGCGGCCGAAGAGCGTGCCGGCTGCCGGGTTCGCCATGAGGATGTCGCCGGTCGACGACAGGATCATGATCCCGTCCGCGTTGTCGGCCATCACGCTCTGGAGCAGGGACGACAGGTCCTCGTACTCGAGGGCCGCCCGACGCAGGCGGCGGCGGAGATCATCGACCTCCCGTCCGTCGCCGATGCCCGTCACGTACGGAGGCTCGATCGTCGACGTCGAGGTGGGCGAAGGTGCCGGCGAGACGCTCGGCGAGAGCGGGACCACGTGCACGCCGGAGTCCGCGACGATCGTGAAGGGGTACTCGCCCTTCAGGTGCGCCGCGCCGCGGAGCTTGAGCACCTCGACGGTCCGTCGCCGCTGCTCGTCATCGAGCACGTTGCGCAAGATGATGACGTTGTCGGCGACGAACTCCTCGACGCCGAACCGTGAGATGCCCCCATACTCGTCGACCCGCTCGGCCGTGAGCAGGGTCGTGACCTGCATCGACCCGAGGGCCGCCGCGACCCGGCGCAGCTCAGCGCGAACCGCCGAGGCCTCGGTGAGGTGCGAGAAGGCCGAGCCCAGCGAGTCGACCGCCACACGTGTCGCGCCGACCTTGTCGACGGTGTGTGCGATGAGGGAGAGCAGCGCCTCGAGGTCGTGGTCGCCGCTGACGGGCACGTCCTGCGAGGGCTCGGGAGACGCGTCGACGAAGGCGAGCTTGCCGTCACGCTCCAGCTGCTCCAGATCCCACCCGAGCGACAGGACGTTGCGCTTGATGTCGCTCGGGGGCTCCTCGAAGGTGACGAAGACCGTCGACTCCCCCCGAGCCATCGCCTCAGCGAGGAACTGCACGGCGAAGATCGTCTTGCCCGATCCCGACGAGCCGACGATCAGCGTCATCCGTCCCTCCGGAAGCCCGCCGCAGGTGATGTCGTCGAGACCGGGGATGTGCGTCTCGATCTTGCTGATCGGGTTGTCGGTTCCATGGTTCATGTACGGAGTGACTCCGGGGTCGGGCACAGGCGTGCTCGGCGTGTCGGCGATCAGGCCGGCTTCAGGTCCAGCCCATCGATGACCTGCTCGCGGTCGGAGAAGTCCCCGATGATCCGGCGCGCGGGCGCCGGAAGGTGCCGGATCAGCGTCGGCGTGGCGATGATCTTCTCGTCCTCGGCCAGCTGTGGCCGTTCCAGCACGTCGATGATCTCGAGCTCGTACTGGTCGACGAGCCCTTCACCCATGATGCGCTCGAGGTTGCGCACGGCGAGGTCGGAGCGCGCGGTCGTGCCGGTCACGTACAGGCGAAGCAGGTGGCGGGTGGACATCGATCGCCCCTCGTGGTGGCCGCCTCCGATGTGGCGGTCGTCGTCTCCGCGGGCGCGAGATGCGTCTGCGCCCGCCCACGGTAGTGCGCCGCGAGGTGACCCATCACCTGCGCCACCCGGATCCGGCGCTCCGAGGAGTGGCTGAGACACCCAACGACCTCCGCGCTTGCAGGCAAAGCGGGCCACAACGGACAATCCATCGTCAGGGAGTCGGCGCTTCGTCCCACGCCAGCGTCCGGATCGGCCACGGGATCGTCATGCCGGCTGCCTCGATCGCGGACTTGCTCGCGCGCAGGGCCCGGTCCTGCACGGCACGGACGGTCGAGATGTCAGGCTGCGTCCAGTAGCGGACCTCGAAGTCCACGGAGGACTCCCCCAGCGCGATGCAGAGCACCTGGGCGGGAGGTGTCGACAGCACGCCGTCGACGCCCTGCACCGCTGCGGTGATGATCTCGCCGGCGGCGTCGTGGTCGTCGCGGTAGTCGATGCCGACGGTGAAGCTCGTCCGTCGACGCCCGTTCGTCGTGAGGTTCACGATCGGGTTGGAGAAGACCTGCGCGTTGGGAACGAGCAGCTGCTCGCCGTCGTAGTCGACGAGCTTGGTCACGCGGAGGTTGATGTCGGCGACCGTGCCCTCCATGTCGTTGGTGATGATCTGGTCACCGACGATGAACGGCTTGCGGATCAGCATCAGGATCCCGGCGATGAAGTTCTCGAGGATGCTCTGCAGGGCGAAGGCGACGGCCAGCCCCATGATCCCGAGCCCGGCGAGCGCGCTGCCGACCGGGATCCCCGCGATGGCCAGCGCGAGCAGGAGGAAGATCAGCATGACGCTGGCCCGCACGATGCGGCTTCCGAGGTTCGCGACCGTGATCTCGGCGCTGGTCCTGCTGACCGCCTTCTGCGTCGCGGCCCCGGCATACCGCGAGGCGAAGACCCCGACGACGATGATGATCGTGCCGACGACCATGAACGGGATGTTCGCGACGAACCCCTGGAACAGGTCGAGCATCGAGTCCTTCAGGATCGTGAACGCGTCGCTGAACGACGCGACAGGTTCCAGGACGATCGGGGCATCGGTGGCGCCCGCGTCGGTGGCGAGCAGGAGTGGGCGGACCATGACAGCTCCGAGCAGAGGATGCAGATGACCGCACGATAACGCGCATGTCCCCGGCGGACGCGCACCGGATGTGCGGTTGCGTCGGAGCGGCTGACTACCGTGGGGCGGACGTGCGAGAACGATGCGAAGCGAGCAGGTGTGGCAGCGAAGCAGGCCAAGAAGGCGTACGACGCCGGGAGCATCAGCGTCCTCAAGGGACTTGAGGGCGTCCGGAGACGCCCCGCGATGTACATCGGCTCGACCGACAGCCGTGGCCTGCACCACCTCGTGTGGGAGGTCGTGGACAACGCCGTCGACGAACACCTCGCCGGGCACTGCACACAGATCACCGTCACGTTGCTCGAGGACGGCGGATGCGAAGTCATCGACGACGGCCGCGGCATCCCGGTCGACAAGCACCCGACCGAGAAGAAGCCGGCCGTCGAGCTCGCGCTGACCACGCTGCACGCCGGGGGCAAGTTCGACACCCAGACCTACGCCGTGTCGGGCGGCCTGCACGGGGTCGGCGTCTCGGTCGTCAACGCCTTGTCGACGCTGACCGAGGTCGAGGTCGTCCGCGACGGCCACCGTCACACGATCAGCTTCGCCCGCGGCGACACGATCAAGAACCTCCGCAAGGCCGGCAAGAAGTCCGGGCACGGCACGACCGTCCGCTTCTGGCCCGACGACGACATCTTCGAGACCACCCTGTTCGTCCGCGCCACCGTCGCCCAGCGACTGCGCGAGACCGCCCTGCTGAACCCCGGCCTCACGATCGACCTGATCGATGACCGCGAGGGCACGAAGGAGCAGTTCCACTTCCCCGCCGGGCTCGCGGACTTCGTCGACATCCTGCTGCGGGGCAAGGAGGCGCTCGCCCCGACGATCCACATCAACCACACGGCAGAGGTCGACGGCAAGCAGCTCGCGGTCGACATGGCGTTCACGTGGACCGAGCACTTCCACGACGACCACACCCGCAGCTACGTCAACGTCGTGCGCACCGCCGACGGAGGCACGCACGAGGAGGGCTTCCGGACGGCGATCACGCGCGTCATGAAGGACTTCGCGAAGAACTCGCGGGCCATGACCAAGAAGGACCCGAACCTCGAGGGCTCTGACCTGCGCGAGGGGCTGGTCGCCGTGATCTCGCTGAAGCTGCCGGACCCGCAGTTCGAGGGCCAGACCAAGGGCCGGCTCGGTTCCACGATCGCGAAGGGCTACGTCGAGCAGGCCGTCACCGAGGAGCTCACCGCCTGGCTCGCGAAGAACAAGACCGCCGGCAACAAGATCGTCGGTCGCGCCGTCGTCGCAGCCCGCTCCCGCAAGGCGGCCAAGGCCGCGCGCGAGCTGACCCGACGCAAGGGACTGCTGGACTCGAACTCCGCGGGGCTTCCCGGCAAGCTCGCCGACTGCACCTCACGCAACCCGGACGAGACCGAGCTCTACATCGTCGAGGGTGACTCGGCCGGCGGTTCGTCCAAGATGGCGCGCGACCGCCACACCCAGGCGATCCTCCCTCTGCGCGGCAAGGTCCTCAACGTCGAGAAGGCCCAGCTCAGCAAGGCGCTGGCGAACCTCGAGATCCAGGCGCTGGTGAAGGCGATCGGGACCGGGGTGAAGCCCGAGTTCGACTACAGCAAGCTGCGCTACAACCGCATCATCCTGATGGCCGACGCCGACGTCGACGGCGGCCACATCACGACGTTGCTGCTGACGTTCTTCTATCGCCTCATGCCGGAGCTCATCCAGCGCGGCCACCTCTACCTCGCGCAGCCGCCGCTCTACCAGCTCCGCAAGGGCTCGAAGAAGGCCTACGCGATGACCGAGGCGGAGCGGGTGAAGCTGCACAAGACGGTCTTCAAAGGCGCGGAGAAGATCGACGTCACCCGGTTCAAGGGCCTCGGGGAGATGGACGCCGACCAGCTCTGGGCGACCACGATGGACCCGGCCCAGCGGACGCTGCTCCGCGTCACCGCAGACTTCGATCTTGCCGGCGACACGTTCGACCTGCTGATGGGCTCCTCGACGGAGCCGCGCAAGAACTGGATCGTCTCCAAGGCGAAGTTCGCGGAGAACCTCGATGTCTGAACAGCTCGACCTCGTCACCGACGCCGGCGTCCAGGACGTCTCGATCGTCGACCGCATGGAGCAGTCGTTCCTCGAGTACTCGATGTCGGTCATCGTCGGTCGCGCCCTCCCCGACGCGCGCGACGGCCTGAAGCCCGTGCAGCGACGGATCCTGTACTCGATGTGGGAGTCGGGGCTGCGTCCGAACCGCCCGCACCGCAAGTGCGCGTCCGCCGTCGGTGAGGTGATGAAGCACTACCACCCGCACGGCGACTCCTCGATCTACGACGCGCTCGTCCGCATGGCTCAGGACTTCTCCACGCGTGAGCCGCTCGTCGACGGGCACGGCAACTTCGGATCCGTCGACGGCGACCCGCCTGCCGCGATGCGCTACACCGAGGCGCGCCTGTCGATCCTCGCGATGGAGCTGCTCGCCGGGATCGACGAGGAGACCGTCGACTTCAAGCCGAACTACGACGGCTACGAGACCGAGCCGACCGTCCTGCCTTCGCGCTTCCCGAACCTGCTCGTCAACGGCGCGAGCGGGATCGCGGTCGGCATGGCGACCAACATCGCCCCGCACAACCTCGGCGAGGTGATCAACGCCTGCCTGCACATGATCACGAAGCCCGACGCGACCGTCGCACACCTGATGAAGATGGTCCCCGCGCCGGACTTCCCCACCGGCGCGCGCATCATCGACGGCGACGGCATCCGCGACGCCTACCTCACGGGCAAGGGCGCGGTCACGATCGAGGCCGTCGCCAGCACCGAGATGCGCAGCGGCAATCTGCCGCGGATCATCGTCAGCGAGATCCCGTACCAGGTGAACAAGACCACGCTCCTGCTGCGGATCGCCGACCTCATCCAGAAGAGCCGCATCAACGGCATCCGGGACCTGCGCGACGAGTCGTCGCGCGA
>CBDTYW010000061.1:0-16267 GCA_965364735.1 uncultured Nitriliruptoria bacterium | reverse complement strand
CACCGTCGAGCAGCAGGAGCGGGGCGCCTTGCGCGGCGGCGAGCGGCCCGGCGGCGAGCGCGTCCGCGAACCCACGTCCGGTGGAGAGGTGAACGCGGTTCATGACGGCTGGGGCGGTGGCGTCGGCGATCGCTGCGGACGTGGCGACGCGGTCGGGGCCGCTGAGCCGTCGCACGGTGGCGCCTGGCAGCACGGATGCGATCTGGTCGCGGACGTCATCGCTGATGACGCCGGTGCCACCGACGATGGTCACGGTGGCCGGAGCGAGACGTTCGAGCTGCGCGATCGTTGGCTCCGGCAGCGACGTCGGGCGGGTCAGCAGGATCGGCGCACCGACACGGGCCGCGTACGGACCGATGGCCAGCGCGTCGGGGAAGCTCGTGCCGGCGGCGATGACCGCCTCGTCGGCCACGTCGAACGCCTCAGCCAGCGCGCCCGCCGTCAGGTAGCGATCGTTGCCGGAGATCCGCTCGACGTCATCGGAGAACTCGGTCAGCTCGGCAAGCACCGCGCTGCTGACGGCAGCCGCACCACCAAGCACACGGATCCGCGACGGGGCGCGTTCGCTCAGCTCAGCCTTCGTGACGCCGGGCAACGCGTCGCGGTCGGTGAGCAGCAGCACGCCGCCGTCAGCCGCAACGACGGGCCCCGCAGCAAGTGCGTCAGGGAACGAACGTCCGGACGCGACGTAGACGGTGGTCGCCGTGGTACCGCGGGCCTGGTCAAGGGCTTCGGCCAGCGCAACCGCCGTCGCCCAGCGGTCGGCCCCGCCGATGCGCAGCACGTCGTCGACACATGGGGCGAGATGGTCGTCGAGCCCACCGTGCACGGCAGCGGGGCCGCCGAGCAACGTCGCGCGGGAATCGTCGGGCACGACTCCCGCTGCGCCCGTGTCCTCGGACGCCCGTAGCACGCCCGGGCTGACGGCAGCCGTCGCGTCGACGTCTCCGCTGGACGCCGACGCGAGGTCCACCTCCGGCACGTCGGCCCGTGCCGCGGCCAGCGAGATCGATGCGGCCAGGACCGCGGTGGCGAGCGCTCCAGCGATCAGCGGCGTACGTCCGCGTGCTTCGTGCGTCACGTCAGTTCCTCATGGCAGATGTCGTCGACGTGCCCCACACGCATGGTGGCAGATCGATGCTGTCCCGTCGCGATCCGGGCGGGATCGGTGTAGGTACGACGAGGTCGCGCCGATGGGGTGGGCCCATGGGGCATGCTGGGCTGGGGAAAGGTGCGACATGCGGCATGGGCAGCGACGCGTCGGCGGGCTGATCGCGGCCGTGGTGGTGGCAGGGTGCTCTGGTGGGGGAGACGTCGCACTGCCGGAGCCGACCACGGCATCCTCGAGCGCTCCGGCAGTCGGCACGGCATCGCCGGCGCCGCTCACCTTCACGCCGACGGCGGAGCCGGCGACGCTGATCTTCCACAACGCACAGATCGTCACGATGGATGCGGCGGCCACCGTCGTGGAGGCCATCGCGATCGACGCCGACGGCGACATCCTCGCGGTCGGGAGCGACGCCGACGTCACCGCGGCGCACCTCGCGGCCCGCACGATCCTGCTCGACCTCGAGGGCCAGACGATGGTTCCCGGCTTCGTGGACCCGCACACCCACGTGATGCAGAACCCCGCGCCGGACATCGACGAGATGCTGGCGCAGGTCGGCACGTTGATCGTGCAGGGCACGACGACGGCAGGCACGCCGAGCGTCGAGCCGGACGAACTCGCCGCGTTCCGGCAGATCGACGCCGACGGGCAGCTCGTGGTCCGCACCCAGCTCTATCTGCTCTACAACTCGGTCTGTGGGGAACGGCTGTCCGACGACTTCCACCTCAGCGAAGCGTTCACGCACGACCCCGACACGTTGCTGACCGTCGCGGGCGTCAAGGTGTTCGGCGACGGCGGGGCCTGTGCGGCCCCGGCGTTGGGGTTCGACTACCTCGACTCGACGCCGCAGTCGCTCAAGGACCGCGGGTGGACCGGGCGCGGCAACCTCTACATCACCCCGGAGGAGCTCGCCGACGTGGTCGTCGACGTCGAAGCAGCCGGCGGGCAGATGGTCGTGCACGCGATCGGCGACGAGGCGATGCGCACGGCGCTTGCCGGCTACCAGCTTGCCCACGACGAGGTGGGGGACTTCACCCAGCGCCACCGGCTCGATCACAACTCGATGGTCTCGCAGCTCAGCCCGGACGAGATCGCGATCTACGGCCGCGTCGGGCTGCGGCCCATCGTGCAGCTCATGCCCTGGACGAACGCCTGTGCCGACGGAACCGCCGACGTCTGGAACTCGATCTGGCCGGCGGAGGTCGTCGCGAACCTGGAGAACCGCAGCCTCATCGCCGAGGCGAACCCGGGGATCGTGCTGGCATGGCACGGCGACCAACCATCGATCCAGGGCGGGCCGCTCCAGCAGATGCACACGGTGGTCACGCGCGAAGCGGTCGAGTCGCCGGATGGCGAGATCTGCGCGCCGCCCGAGTGGGCCAGCTTCCCGACCACCGACGTCCTCGGGGCGCTGCGGATGACCACCATCGATGCCGCGGCGGCGATGGACATCGACGAGCGTGTCGGGTCGCTCGAGGTCGGCAAGGTCGCCGATCTCCTCGTCCTCGCCAGCGACATCCTCGACCCCGACCCACGCGTCGCGCTGGCCCGCAACCGTCCGCTGCTGACGATCATCGGCGGCAAGGCCGCCTTCTGCACGGGCCCGATCTGCGAGCTGATCCGCCCGATTGAGCCGGTGGTGCCGTGAGCCGAATGGTTCGCGCCGACGCCGTCGCCCGCGGCCGGCACGTGACTCCCACACGAGTGGAAACGTACGGTTCGGGGCAATGAGGATGTTCAGGTCACGGCCGACAGCGCGATGTGCCTCAGCGCTCGTCGAGTCGCTCGTGACCGAGGCGGAGTGATCGGGATGGCAGTGGCGGACTGGGACGGCGCGGACTACCAACGGCGCATCGATGCGGTCGCGGACTCCGGGCAGGAGATGCACGGGGAGGTCGCGTTCGTGCAGCGGTTCCAGCCGCGGCGCGTGCTCGACGCCGGCTGCGGGACCGGGCGGGTCGCGATCGAGCTGCATGCGCGGGGCATCGACGTCGACGCCACGGACGTGTCCGCATCGATGCTCACGGTGGCGCGTGAACGTCAGCCGGAGATCAACTGGATCGAGGCCGACCTCGCCGGCACGACGAAGCTGCGTGCGGATCACTACGACGTCACCACGTTGGCGGGCAACGTCCTGATCTTCGTCGAGCCCGGCACCGAGGCCGCGGTGGTCGCGACGGCTGCGGCCACGATCGTCCCCGGCGGCCGCCTCGTCACGGGCTTCTCGTTGCGCCCCGACGGCTATGACCTCGTCGCGTTCGACGCGCACTGCGCTGCCGCCGGCCTGGAGCTCGAGGAGCGCTGGTCCACGTGGGAGCGCGGAGCCTTCGAGCCGGATGGGGACTACCACGTCAGCGTCCACCGCCGGGGGGCGCCGGCCGGCTCCTGACGCAGACGACGATGTCGAGGTCGAGGAACGGAGCCTGGGTTGAGGTGGGCGCGGTCGGCGCTTGACCTGCCACGCGCCTCGCCCAGCAGGCATGACATGCCACGGTTGGCGCTGCACGGCCGGTGCCGCGCACCTGCCGGCTGACGACCCGTCCCGGCTCACGCCACAGCGACTGTGGCGGTGCGGTGAGCGGCGAGTCGTCAGCTCATGATGGTCCCACGATGCCGCAGCGAGCGTGGTCCGTCGAGGGGGTGTGCGCTCGTCGTCACCACGACGGCGCCCTGCGTCCGACGGAAGGGCGTAGGGAGTTCGTGCTGGCCGTCCTACCTTGGCGTGAGCAACCGAAACGAAGCGAGCAGACATGTGCGGGATCATCGGCGTCGTCGGACGCCCCGACGCGATCACCCCCATCCTCGACGGGCTCGAGCGCCTCGAGTACCGCGGCTACGACTCCGCGGGCGTTGTCCTGCACTCCGGTCGTGACCTGCGCGTCGCGAAGCGCGCCGGGCGGTTGTCGAACCTCCGTGCCGCGATCGACGGGCAGACGATGGTCGCCTCGACCGGGATCGGTCACACCCGCTGGGCGACGCACGGAGGTCCGACCGACCGCAACGCGCACCCGCACGCTGACCCGACCGGCAAGGTTGCGCTGGTCCACAACGGGATCATCGAGAACTACGCCGAGCTCAAGCGCAAGCTGTCGGACCGTGAGTACCTGTCCGAGACCGACTCCGAGGTCGTCGCGCACCTCGTCGCCGAGCACTACGACGCCATGGGCGACGCCGCCGACCTGCCGACCGCGGTCCGCGAGGTCGTGAACCTCCTGGAAGGTGCGTTCTCGCTCTGCATCGTCCACGAGGACGTCCCGGACATGATCGTGGTCGCCAAGCGGCAGTCGCCGCTCGTCATCGCGTACGCCGACGGGGTCGCGTACTGCGCGTCCGACGTCGCCGCGATGATCGGCACGACGACCTCCGTCGCCTCGCTGCTGGACGACCAGATGGCGGTGCTGACGGCCGACGGGATCGTCGTCACCGACTTCGCCGGCGAGTCCGCGGAGCCGCACGCGTTCGAGGTGACGTGGGACCTGTCGGCGGCCGAGCGCGGGGGCTACGACACGTTCATGCTCAAGGAGATCCACGAGCAGCCGGAGGCCGTGCGCGAGACGCTGCGCGACCGCTTCGTCGACCAGCGGCTGAAGCTCGACGTGATGAACATCGACGAGCATGAGCTCGGACAGATCGACAAGATCTTCATCGTCGGGTGCGGCACCGCGCTGCACGCCGGCATGGTCGGCAAGTACGCGATCGAGCACTGGGCCGGCATCCCCGTCGAGATCGAGGTCGCCTCGGAGTTCCGCTACCGCGACCCCATCCTCGACCCGCACACGCTCGTCATCGCGATGTCGCAGTCGGGCGAGACGATCGACACGATCCAGGCCGCGTCGCATGCCCGCGACCAGCGCGCCAAGGTGATCGCGCTCTGCAACGTCGTCGGCTCGACGCTGGCCCGCGAGGCCGACGGCGTCTTCTACACGCACGCCGGTCCCGAGGTCGCGGTCGCGTCGACCAAGGCGTTCACGACGCAGATGGTCGGAACGCTCGTGCTCGGCCTCTACCTCGCGCAGGCACGCAACAAGCTCTACGCCTCGGAGATCGGTGACATCCTCGAGCGCATCAGCACCCTCCCCGAGCAGATGCAGGAGGTCATCGACATCAGCGACGCACCGATGAAGGCGCTCGCGGACCAGTACCACGACGTCAACTACACGATGTTCATCGGACGGCACAACGGTCTGCCGATCGCGTACGAGGGCGCGCTCAAGCTCAAGGAGATCAGCTACCTCCACGCCGAGGCGTTCCCGGCCGGTGAGATGAAGCACGGTCCGATCGCGCTGATCGAGGACGGCTCGCTCGTCGTCGGGCTCGCGCCCCGCGGCCACGTCTTCGGCAAGATCGTGTCGAACCTCCAAGAGGTCAAGGCACGCGGCGCCGACGTCATCGCCATCGGCACCCAGGGCGACGAGGACGCGCTCCGCGACCACGCCGATCACCTCATCATGCTTCCCGAGGCGGCTCACGAGCTGGCGACGCCGATCCTCAGCGTCATCCCGCTGCAGCTGTTCAGCTACCACGTCGCCACGGCTCGCGGCAACGACGTCGACAAGCCCCGCAACCTCGCGAAGACCGTCACGGTCGAGTGACGGCGGCGGGACCGACGTCCCGCTGATCCAGCACTGATGTGTTGTGGGCGCGGGAGTAGGTTCGTTGGTCCAACAACCAACGGTCCCGACATGCCACAGTTCGTCGTCCTCTACACCAAGCCCGCCGAGAACGCCGAGGCGTTCCTCGAGGAGTACTCGACCGACCATCTCGCGATCGCCGCGACGTTCCCGAAGATGACGAGCCACTCGACGACCGTCCTCACCGCGACCCCACGCCGGACCGAGCCTGCCTTCTACGTGATGTTCAAGGGCAACTGGGACACGGACGCGGACTTCCAGGAGGCGATGGGCCACCCGTCGATCATGCAGGCCAGCGGCCACGCCATGGGGATGCTGAAGAAGTACGGCAACTCCGCGGAGATGATGGTCGGCAACGATCTCTGAGCAGGCGTCGGTGATGCGTGAGGCCAGCCTCCGGATCGGTGACGTGGAGATCCGCGTCACCGACCCGGCCGACTCGCGCGCGATCGTCGCGATGTCGGCGTACTTCGCCGAGCTGGATCGGCGGTTCCCGGGTGGGTTCGACCCCGGTGATGCCTTGACCGTCGGGCTCGAAGGGATGCGCGCGCCGGCCGGCGCCTTCTTGCTGGCGGTGGCATCGGACGGCGAGGTCGTCGGGTGTGGTGGGCTCCAGACGATCGGTGACGCCGTCGGTGAGATCAAGCGGATGTGGATCGACGAGCGGGCCCGGGGCCAGCGGCTGGGCACACGCATGGTCGACGCGCTCGAGGCCGCGGCCCGTGAGCTCGGCCACGACGTGGTCCGGCTCGACACCAACGAGAACCTCCCGGACGCGATCGCGCTGTACCGCCGGGTCGGCTACCGCGACGTCGACCGCTACAACGACAACCGCTACGCGACGCACTTCTTCGAGCGTCGTCTGGATGAGGATCAGGCATGAGCGAGCAGGGCAGTCAGAGCGATCCGTTCGGTCCTTCGCTCGGTCTGGTGACCTCCGCCCGGGCTCGTGCCGCGGACGAGGCGGCGGTCCGCGCAGGGGATCGCTGGTCAGACCTCATGGCGCGCGCAGCGAGGCATCTGGCCGAGGGAGTCCGTGTCCAGATCGGCGGCGAGGTCGCCGGGCGCCGCATCGTGGTCGCCGTGGGGATCGGCAACAACGGCGGCGACGGCTGGGCAGCGGCGGCGCTGCTGCGTGATGCCGGAGCCGACGTCACGGTGCTCGCCCCGCGTGGCGTCGAGACCCGTGGGTCCGAGGAGGCCATGGGCTTCCGTACCGCGTGGCTCACCTCGGACGGCCACGTGGTGGCGGACGGGGCGGACGCAGCGCTCGGCGACGCGGACGTCATCGTCGACTGCCTGCTCGGGACCGGATCGCAAGGTCCTCCGCGTGGCGAGATCGGCGACGCGGTCCGTTCGATCTCTGAAGCCCGTGCTGAGCACGGCGTTCCCGTCGTCGCGGCCGACCTCCCGTCCGGCGTCGACGCAGACACCGGTGCGGTGGCGGACGGCGCGATCATCGCGGACCTGACCATCACCTTCGGCGCGGTGAAGCGCGGGCTCGTCATGCATCCGGCCCGCGACCACGTCGGCCGGCTCGTGGTGGGTCAGCTGTCGACGTGGCACGAGCCCGGTGCACAGCTGCAGGACGGCGACGCGTTCGACCTCCCGCACGACGCCACGCTCGCGGCATCGACGATCATCCTCGGCGAGGAGGGGCGCGGCGACGACAAGTGGACGCGAGGTCGGCTGCTGATCATCGCCGGCTCCGCCGACAAGGCGGGAGCGGCCATCCTCGCCGCCACGGGCGCGATGGAGGCGGGCGTCGGGCTGCTCACGGTGGCGTGCGTCGAGAGCGCCCGCGATCGTGTCGCGTCGGCGCTGCCCGGCGCGATGACCCTCGTGCTTCCCGAGTACGACGGCTGTGTGATGGGCCTGTCGCCGCAGGCGGCCGAGGCGATCGCACGGGTCGACGCGGTCCTGATCGGCCCCGGGTTGGGCCCGATCCGAGAAGTCCGTGAGATCATCGATGCGGTCCGCCTCCGGACGGACGTTCCGGTGATCCTCGACGCCGATGCGATCAACGTCTTCTGGGACCGCGTCGATCATCTCGGCACGCAGACGGGCCCGCTCGTCCTCACCCCGCACGTGCGTGAGCTCGCACGCATCGCCAGCGACGACCCGGCGGGGTCCGCGTGGGAGCGCGCAGTCCAGGCGAGCGAGGCCATCGCACGGATCCGGGGTACGGAGATCTTCGCGCCGCGCCGCGAGGACGCCCCCGAGATCGTCGTGATCGCCAAGGGACCGGGGACCGTCGTCACCGACGGTCGTCACCGTTGGTGGGACGGCGTCGGTGGACCGGAGCTCGGCGTCGGCGGCTCGGGCGACCTGCTGGCCGGGATGGTGGCCGCGCTGGTCGCGGCATCCCCGGACGACCTGCTGACCGCTTCGCGCACGGCGGTGTTCGTGCACGGGGTCGCGGGTCGACGCGCCCGGGAGGTCGTCGGTCGTCGACCGTCCGTCGCACGGATCGCCGACGAGATCGGACCTGCGTTCCGTGACGTCCAGCGGCTGCTCGACGCCGGCATCTCCGCACAGGACTGATCCGCGATCTCCGCTCGCGGGTCGACGGGCACACCGACGACGGTGGCGTCCTGCGCGTCGTCTGGGCGCGGCAGGACCAGGCGCACGCCTAGGATCGTGGGCACGACCGACCGACGATGACGGACCTCGACCATGGACGCCCGCACGCAGCTGCGACCGTCAACCGTCGTCGTTGACCTGTCCGCGATCGAGGGCAACGTCCGGACGCTCGCGGGTGTCGCGGGTGGCGCCGAGGTCTGCGCGGTCGTGAAGGCTGACGGCTACGGGCATGGAGCGGTGCTGTCGGCTCGGGCCGCGCTGGTCGGTGGCGCGACGTGGCTCGCCGTCGCGTTGGTCGAGGAGGGCGAGCAGCTGCGCGCCGCGGGGATCACCGCGCCGGTGCTGCTGCTGTCGGAGCCTCCGCCCGCCGGTGCCGGCCGCGTCGTCGAAGCCCGGCTGACCCCGGCCGTGTACTCGCCGGAGTACGTGGCCGCGCTCGACATGGCCGTCGCGCGACGACGCGATGACCACGCGCCTGCCGGGCTCGAGCACGTCTGGGCAGGGGGGCGCGCTCCGTATCCCGTCCATCTGAAGCTCGACACGGGGATGGCGCGCGTCGGCGTCCCGAGGAGCCGCTGGGTCAACGTCGCGCGAGACCTCGCCGGCACGACCCGCCTGACCTGCACGGCGCTCATGACCCACCTCGCCTGCGCGGACGAGCCGGACCGCGGCGTCACCGAGCGTCAGCTCGAGGTCTTCGACGAGGCGACCGAGATCGTCACACGAGCCGGCATCGACGCCACGATGCGCCACGCCGCGAACACCGCCGCGACCCTGCTCTTCCCGGAGTCGCGGCTCGACCTCGTCCGGTCCGGGATCGGGATCTACGGGCTCTCCCCGTCGCCCGACGTCCTCGCCCACGAGCATGGGCTCCGTCAGGCGATCAGCGTCCGGACGCAGGTCGGCTACGCGAAGCAGGTCACCGCGGGAACGTCGGTTTCGTACGGGCACCGCTGGGCGGCGCCGGAGGACGGGTGGGTCGCGTCGCTGCCGATCGGCTACGCCGACGGCGTGCCTCGCGCGTTGACGAACCGTGGACGTGTCCTGCTCGGAGGTGAGTTCTTCCCGATGGCCGGAACGGTCTGCATGGACCAGATCCTCGTCTGGTGCGGCGACCGCCGCCCCGACGTCGGGGAGGAGGTCGTGCTGCTCGGCGGACACGCCGACGCGGCGCCGGGTGCGCCCACCATCTCCGTCGACGAGTGGGCCGAGCACGCCGCGACGATCTCGTACGAGATCACCTGCAACTTCGGCGCTCGCCTCCCGCGCGAGGAAGCCTGAGCATCAGCGTCGCATCAGGTGCAGACCGCGACGCAGCCACTTGAGCGCCGCCTCGACCTGGTGCGGAACCTCCTGGAGCTCCGTCACCGGGAGCACGGCGCCCTTGTAGGCCCCGCCGTTCCAGTAGTCGTCGTCCGGGGTGTGGGCGTCGAACGACCATGGACCCACGTAGAGGTACGGCTCGGCGATCATGCCGTCGCCCGGCGACGCGCCGAAGCCGGTTCGCCTCCCGGTCGACTCCGGCAGCGCATCGAAGGCGAGGTCGAAGTGCTCGGGCCAGATCTGCGGGATGCTCGCCTCGTCCTCGGGCTCGAGGGCGTCGCGAAGGCGGCCGAGCGACTGCGCGGCGAACGCGTACCACTCGGCGAGGTAGGCGGCCGAGCCGACGTCGACGTGCAGGTCGTCGTCCGGGCGAACGGGCCCGGTGTCCGGTGTGAAGACGTCGGCGGGGGCGCCGAGCGGTCCGTCGAAGAACTCCGCGGCTGCTCGCGGGGTCGTGATCTCCAGGGTCGTCACGACCCCGTGGTGGAGCCGCATGAGCCGTCCGCTCACGACGCCGACCTGCTCGTCGTCGCCGAACGGTGGTGTGCCGAACCCGCCCGGCAGGGCGCGCAGCCCGATGCGGCCCGTCGCCGCGTGCCGCCTCGCCGACAGCACGTGCTCGGCGAGGTGGTGCAGGTGATCACGGGTCTCGACGAAGGTCGGAGGCGGCGGACCCATCCTCCCGTTCCGATCGGGACGGAACCGTGCATCGGCGGTCGCCTGGAGGAAGTGGGTGTTCAGGATCGTGCTCCTCGGTCTCTCGTTCGCGGCGCGGTGGGCGTCACAGGAGCTCGACGTCCTGGCAGATCTCGACGAGCGCCGGGCCGTCGTGCGCGATGGCGGTCGCGAGCGCGTCGGCGAGATCGGCGGACGAGGTCACCCGGACACCGAGCGCCCCGCAGCTGGTCGCGAACGCGGCGAAGTCCGGGTTGACCAGCGAGGTCTGCCAGACGTCGAGCCGCGCCGCGCGCTGTTCCTTCGAGATCTTCCCGAGCGAGGAGTTGTTCAGCACGACGTGGCAGACGTCCATGTCGTACTTCACGAGCGTGGTGAGCTCCGGCAGGTACTGGCCGAGTCCGCCGTCGCCGGACACCGAGATCACCTTGCGACCGCTGCCGTCGGCCTGGACCGCGGCCCACGCGCCCATCGCGGCCGGGAGCCCGCAGTGTTGTTGCCGACGTCGACGCAGAGCACGGCGTCGTCGGGGACGGCGTCGGTGAGCGCCGCCATGATGGCTGCGGCGGACAGGCCGTTGCCCTCGTCGTCGGTGGCCCGGCGACGCTTCTCGTCGCGCCAGATCTCCCAGCGCCCCGCCACGACCGTTCGCTGGTCCACGCGGTCGGCATCGTCGCGCGCGGCCTCGGCGATCGCCCGCGCCGTCACCCCGACGTCGCCGAGGAGCCCGACCGTCACCGGGTGGAACCGGCCCACCGCGAAGGCGTCGCGATCGACCTGGATGATCGGCTTGTAGTCCGCGATCCCCGTGTGGTTCGAGAACGACGCCCCGAACACGATCAGCAGGTCCGACTCGTTCATGCACCACGAGGCGACCGGGGTTCCCGAGCGCCCGAGCACCCCGGCGCCGAGCGGGTGACGGTCGCCGACGATCCCCTTCGCCTTGAAGGTCGTGACGACCGGCGCCCCGAGCTGCTCGGCCAGCGCGATCACCTCACCCATGTGCTCGCGCGCCCCGTGACCCACGATGACGACAGGGCGTTCGGCACGATCGACGAGCGCCACCGCGTCCGCGAACGCCGCGGCGGGTGGCGCGACGGCCAGATCGGCGAGACGCCCGACCGGCGACTTCGGATCCGCGTCCGAGGCTGCGTACGGGACCTCGTCCGGGAAGACGAGGTGCGCGACGCCGCGGTCCTGGATCGCGTGCTTGCACGCCGTCGCCATGAGCTCGGCGTGGTCCGACGCCGGCAGCACGGCCTGCGAGTACGTCGCGACGTCCGAGAACGCCGCGAGCAGGTCGAGATCCTGGAACGCGCCGCGTCCGACCTCCTTCGACGAGACCTGCCCGCTCAGGGCGAGCACGGGTGCGCCGTCGACCTTGGCGTCGTAGAGGCCGGTGAGCAAGTTCGTCGACCCGGGTCCCGCGATCGCGAAGCATGCGCCCGGCCGGCCGGTGAGCTTGCCGTACGCAGATGCCGCGAAGGCGGCGGCGCCCTCGTGACGGATCCCGATGTAGGTGAGGCGGCCGTCGGCCTCGGCGATGCGCATGGCGTCGGCGACCCCGAGGTTCGAGTGCCCGACCATCCCGAAGACGTGGGTCACGCCGAAGGCGATCATCGTGTCGATCATGACGTCGCCGACGGTGCGGCCGCGCGGCTCCTCCGGAGGCACGCCGACCCAGATCCCGTCGTCGCGCTCCTCGACCTCGAACGCGCTGACGCCGTCGCTGAAGCCACCCGGCGGCTTGCCGGTGGTCGGGTGGTAGTCGTAGCCGTGCCACGGACAACGCAGCCAGCCGCGCTCGATCGAGCCCTCGCCGAGCGGGCCGCCTTGGTGCGGGCAGCGGTTGTCGATCGCGCCGACGCTGCCCTCGAACCGTGACAGGCAGACACCGACGTGTCCGGCGTTCACCGTCCGGACGCGACCCTCGTCGATCCCGTCGACGTCGGCCACCCGATGCCAGCTGAGGCTGTCGTCGCGGTCGGTCATGGCCGTCTCCCGTCGTGGCGTCACATCTGGGGACGCTAGGTGACGCCTGCGCCGGCGTCAGGCGCCGGTGAGCTCGCGGACGATGGCGGTGACGGTTGCGGGGCGCTCCATCGAGAGCATGTGGGCGGCGCCGTCGATCTCGATCAGTGTCGCGTCGGGCACGGTTGCCGCGAAGCGGGCGTTGTTGGCGTTGATCTCGTCGAAGTCGAGCTCACCGACGATCACGCGGGTCGGGACGACGATCTCGGCGGCACGGTCGCCGAGGGGCGGGTCGAGCCGGTCGACGTCAACGCCGTCGGGCTCGTCCACGGCGAACGCTGCGCGCTGCATCAGCCCGACGAGGTCGCGGATCTCCGCGCGTACGGATCCCGGATCGCGCTTCGGCCCGTCGACCCAGGTCTCGAGGTTCAGCTCGACGGCCTCCTCGAAGTCCTCCTCCTCGAGCATCTCCTCCTCGAGGTGATCGAACTCCTCGAGCTCCTCGGAGTCGAGGTCCCACCCGGGGATGTTCGCGGCGATGACGACGAGACCGGCGACGAGGTCCGGACGGACGAGCGCGACCTCGGCGGCGATGCCGCCACCCATCGAGCAGCCGACGAGGACCGCAGGCTCGCCGCCCAGCGCGGTCAGCAGCTGGATCAGGTCGTCACGCCAGGCGAACAGCCCGTCCGGCAGGGGCGAACGACCGAACCCGCGCAGGTCCGGTGCGACGCAGCGATGCGTCGCGGACAGGGCGGTGACCTGCGGGTGCCACATCCGGCCGTCGGCGATCCCGGCGTGGACGAAGAGGACTGTCGGGCCCTCGCCGGTCACGACGTGGTGCATCCGGCCGCCGTCGGGCAGCGCGAGGTCGGGCATCGGGGTTTCCTTCTCCGTGTGCGGCATCGCGTCGCACACGAACAGGGTGGCACACACCCGCGGCGGACGGAACCCGACCATGGCGCTCGGACTCGACGACGTGGCGGTGGGCGTCTGGACCTCACCCGACACGCCGACCGGAGTGACGGTCGTGCTGCCGCCGGCCGGGACCCTCGGGGCGATCGCGATCCGCGGGGCGTCGCCGGGAACGCGTGAGTCCTACGCCCTCGGGCCTCAGGGCAAGCTGACCGTCTGTCACGGCGTGGTCCTCGCGGGTGGCTCGGCGTTCGGTCTCTCGGCCGCGGACGGCGTGGTCCGCTGGCTCGCCGAGCACGACATCGGCTACGACGTCAGCGTCGCGAAGGTCCCGATCGTGGGCGCGGCGATCTGCCTCGACCAGTCCATCGCCTTCCCCGGGAAGCGCCCTGACAGCGCGTCCGGGTACGCGGCGTGTGAGCTCGCGTCGACGGAGGACCCGGTCGGTGAAGGCAGCGTCGGGGCCGGGACGGGCACGACCGTCGCGAAGGTCGGTGGGCTCCAGAACGCCTGGCGTGGGGGACAGGGCGTGGCGATCCGGACGCACGGTGACCTCGTCGTCGGCGTCGTGGTGATCAACAACGCGGTCGGGGAGGTGCTCGGCGAGGACGGCTCGGTGCTGATCGGGACGCGGGCTCCGGCGGGCGCCCCGCGCTTCCCCTACGTCGAGAAGCTGCCGCCGCCGCCGCGCGGCACGTGGCCGCCCGAGTCCGGTCCGCCTCCGTCGTCACCCGTCAGCCCCGGTGCGCCCGGAACCGACGGTGGCTATGCGTCCAACACGGTGATCGGCGTGATCGTCACGAACGCCCGGCTCGACAAGCAGGCGGCGCATCGCGTGGCAGACCTCGGCCACACGGGCGTCGCCCGCGCGCTCGAGCCCGCGCACACCCAGGCTGACGGAGACGCGCTGTTCTGCCTGGCGACCCAACGCGTCGACGCCCACATCGACCTCGTCGCGATGCTCGCGGCATCCGCGGTGGCCGAAGCGGCGCGGCGGGGTCCGCTGGCCGCACGTTCGATCCATGGCATTCCGGCCGTCGGCGACGCCCGACCGTGAGCGAGGAGTCGGCGATCCCACGCTGAGCAGGTCGTTCGAGGCAGAACTGACAGCGGGCGAGCGCTCCATGCGCGTCTGGAAGTGACGCGATTTCCGTGCGCACGGTCGGAGGCGTTCGTGGGCGTTGCCGGGCGACCGGAGGTGGCCCCGAGGCGGCGGGACCCGGTCGGGCGCGTCGAGGCGCTGGATACGCTCGCCCCGTCGTCCCCCTTTCTGGAGCCGGTGGCCCGTGAACTCACGGCCTCGCCGGCGAGAGGACCCCCACGTGTCACGCACCGCCGCAGATCCGCGCAACCCTCTACAGGTTGATCGTCGGATGTTGCCCACCCACCGCGAGCTCGAGCGCGAGGCCTCGTCCTGCACGCGTTGCGCGCTGGCAGAGGTGCGCACCAACGTCCCGTTCTCGTCCGGGGACCCCGAAGCCGACCTCATGGTCGTCGGCGAGTCGCCCGGCAAGCGCGAGGACCTGCTCGGAGCCCCGTTCGAGGGTGCCCTCGGCAACCTGCTGAACAAGGCGCTGGGCGACGCTGGCCTCACCCGCGACGAGGTCTACGTGACCAACGTCGTGAAGTGCGTCACGCCGGACCTGCGCCGCCCCGAGATCGAGGAGATCAAGGCGTGCAGCGGCTACCTGATGCAGCAGATCGCCATCGTGCGTCCGCGCGTGATCGTGACCCTCGGCGACTACGCGACGCGTCTGCTGCTCCAGCGCGACCTGCCGATGAACAAGATCGCGGGCTACCGCTTCGACATCTTCGACGGCATCACGCTCGTCCCGACCTACCCGCCGGTCCTCGCGCTCCGCGGCAACGGCCGGGCCGCCGCGGCGATCCGTCGTGACATCAAGATGGCGTCGATGGTCCTCGACGGCCGGCTCTCCTCCGCGGCCGCCGCCGAGGCGAACCTCAAAGAGCGCGCCCGCGCGAACGTCTGAGCCAGCTGTGGCCGACGACGTGACCTCCCGGTCGCTGCGCTGCGCGACACCGGCCGACACCCAGGAGCTCGGCCGCGCGCTCGCATCCTGGATCCGTCCCGGCGACGTCATCGCGCTGGCGGGTGATCTCGGCGCGGGCAAGACCTGCCTCGTGCAGGGGCTCGCCGCGGGGCTCGGCGTCGAGCGCCGGGTGACCTCGCCGACCTTCGTGCTGGTCAAGCAGTACGAGGCGCGCGTGCCGATCGTGCACGTGGACGCGTACCGGCTGGAGCGGGTCGGAGATCTCCGCGATCTCGGTGACGAGGTCTTCGACGAGGACGTCGTCACGCTGATCGAGTGGGCCAACGCCGTCGTCGAGGCGCTGCCCGCCGACCGGCTCGACGTCCAGATTGTCGCGGACGTCGTTTCGGCAGAGGCGGACGCGGTCGAGGACACTGCAGCACGCACGATCACGCTGACGCCGCGCGGGCGCTGCCTCGATCGACCGCTCGACTTCCTTCCCGACTGACCCTGCCGACCGACGAGGCCGACGTGCTGCTCATCGCCATCGAGTCGTCGACCGCCACCTCCTCGGTCGCGGTGCTCGACGACCGTCGGGTCCTCGCGAGCGCGACCTGCGGGATGGGGAAGCGCCACAACGAGTTCCTCGTCCCGGCGATCGAGTTCTGCCTGGCGCAGTCGGCGTCGACGGTCGCGGACGTGACCGCCGTTGCGGTCGGCGTCGGCCCGGGCCTCTACACCGGGATGCGGGTCGGCATGGCCACGGCGCGGATGTTCGCGTCCGCGCGCGACCTCCCCATGGTCGGCGTCAGCGGCCTCGACGCACTGGCCGCGACGGTCCGCGGCTCCCGCGTCGTCGTCCCCACGATCGACGCGCGACGCGGTGAGGTCTTCTGGTCGCTGCACGTCGGGGATCGCGTGTCGGACCCGGAGGTCGGCAAGGTCGCCGAGCTCATCAGCCAGATCGAGGACATCCACGGTCCGGTCCACGTCGTCGGCGACCCCGACGGCAAGGTCCTCGCCGACCTCGTCGCCGCGAACCTGCCGGACGTGACGATCGGCGGCAGCGG
>CBDTYW010000060.1:0-16460 GCA_965364735.1 uncultured Nitriliruptoria bacterium | reverse complement strand
GGTCGGTGTCCTCGGGCTCGCTCGGCGTGGGCTCGGTCGGCTCGGCGTCGGCCGGCGCCGGTGCTGCCGCCGTCACGAGGACGACGCCGGGCCCGTCCGAACTTCGGTCGAAGACGTCGCCGGGCCCGTCCTTGGACGAGACGCGCCCTGCGACGCCAGGACATCCGGCGGCGAACGTGGTCGGGTTGCCGCGGGCCTCCTGTGTCGTCGGAACCCCCTCGGCGTCGATGATCGCGCGGGCACGGTCGGTGTTGTTGGTGAACACCCCGTCGAGCCCGAGCTCAAGAGCTCGGCGGAGGTCCGACTCGCTGTTCACCGTCCAGGTCTGCACCTCGTAGCCGTTGGCGTGGAAGCGGTCCGCGTAGCCCGGATCGACGTCGAAGACCTGCAGGTTCGGGATCAGGATGTCGATGTAGTCCGGCGCCTGCCCGACGCGCGACATCACCTCGACGAGCCGCCCCTGCTCGGAGGGATCCACGGACACGCCGTAGTTGAGATATCCGGTGGGCAGCGTCGGAGCCAGCTCCTTCACGTACTGCAGCTTCGGCGCGAAGAAGCTCTGCACGACGATCGTGGAGGTCCGCCGGTCGCCCGTGTCCACCAGCCCCTTGCGCGTCAGCACCGCGACGAGCTCGTCCTCCATGGTCCGGTCGACGTAGCCCGCCGCACCCTCGATGACCGTGACCGGCCCGTCGGGACGGGCTGCCGGGATCTCGGTGCCGACGGGCGGCTTGGCCTCCACGTGGAATCGGGACAACGGGTTGATCCGCAGATAGCAGTCGAGCTGCTCCTCGAAGGGCACCACGGCCGCGGGCCCGAATGTGCCGTCGCCGTACCACGACCCGAAGTCGAACGCGCGAAGCTCCGCGAGCGTGTGGCTCGACACGGCGCCCTGTCCGTCGGACGTCCGGTCGATCGTCTGGTCGTGGATGCAGACGAGCACGTCGTCAGCGGTCAGCTGCAGGTCGCACTCGAGCATGTCCGTGTCAAACAGCACCGCCAGGTCGTACGCCGCGAACGTGTGCTCCGGCCGGTCCGCCGACGCCCCGCGGTGCGAGATGACGATCTGCTCCCCCAACGGCGTCGCCGGCGCCTGCGCGGCCGCCGGGACCGAGCCGGCAACGACGGCTGCGAGCGCCAACGGCAACGCCCCCGCATGACGCATGCGAGGGCGAGGCCGAGACAACAACGCGATCAGCGCTTGGAGAACTGCGGGGCCTTGCGGGCCTTCTTGAGACCGAACTTCTTGCGCTCGACCTTGCGGTCGTCACGCGTGAGGAGGCCGGCCGACTTGAGCGGACCGCGCCACTCCTCGGTGTTCTCCTCGTTCAGCATGCGGGCGATGCCGAGGCGCAGCGCGCCGGCCTGGCCCGTCGTGCCGCCGCCCTTGATGTTGGCGACGACGTCCCACTGGCCCTCCTGGTCGAGGACCTGGAACGGCTGGTTGACGATGTAGCGCAGCTTCTCGGTGCGGAAGTAGTCGTCGAACTCGCGCCCGTTGATGGTCATCTTGCCGCTGCCACGGGTGACGCGGACTCGGGCAACGGACGACTTTCGGCGTCCGACGAAGATCTTGGTGCTCATGCAGCTAGTCCTGTACGTGACCCGTACGGGCCGGTGAGGTCGGTCAGACGTGCGAAGGGAACGGCTTGGGCGACTGGGCGGCGTGCGGGTGCACCGCGCCCGAGTAGACCTTGAGCTTGCCCGCCATGGCGCGACCGAGCTTGTTCTTGGGGAGCATGCCGGTGATGGCCTGCTCGAGGACCTTCTCAGGTGCCTTCGCCATCATCGCGGCGAACGGGACGGACGTGAGACCGCCCGGGAAGCCGGAGTGACGGTGGTAGACCTTCTGCGCACCCTTGTCGCCCGCGAGGCGGACCTTGTCGGCGTTGATCACGATGACGTGATCGCCGAGGTCGAGGTGGGGGGCGAAGGTGGGCTTGTGCTTGCCGCGCAGCACGGTGGCCACGCGGGTCGCCAGGCGACCGAGGATCGCGTCCTCGGCGTCGATCACGAACCAGTCGCGCTCGATGTCGGTGCCGCTGGGGCTGAAGGTACGCATGCGTCGTCTCGCAGGTTGGATGGCGCCGGAGGTCACGATGATGTCGCGACGCAGCACGCTCGGCTTGGCGGTGGGACCGCGCTTGCTCGCGTGCCACTCGTGCGGGCGCTGGAAAACGCGCGACTGAGCCGCGCGAGACGCGAACTGTACCTGCGCTGCGCGGGACGGGTCAACCGGAGACCGGACGTGTGCGCCCGACGGTGCACCGGCGCCGCGTCGTTCGCGGTCACGTCGGCTCCGTCGGCGGCGGCGCGTCGTCGTGATCGGGGTAGCCCACGGACATCAACGTGAGGCCGTGCGGGGGCCCGATGGGCGGCGTGTTGTCACGGCTCCGTTGCGCGAGAACCTCGCCCAACCATGCGCCAGGACGCTCTCCGCGACCGATCACGACCAGGCACCCGGTCACCGACCGCACCATCTGATGACAGAAGGCGGGCCCGCGGAGGTGCACCTCGACGCGCCAGTCGGACACCCGCTCGACGCGGATGTCCGTGATCCTGCGGGTCATGTGCCCGAACTGTGGTCGGCGACAGAACGACGAGAAGTCGTGCTCGCCGACGAGCACCTGCGCCGCTTCGTGCATCGCGGCGACGTCGAGCGCGGGGCTCGAGACGTGCCAGGCCGTCTGATGGTCGAGCGGTCGGAGCAGCCGAGCGTCCGCGATTCGGTAGCGGTACGCGCGCTCGTTCGCCGAGTGGCGGGCATCGAAGGAGTCGTCGACCTCGACGACGCGCCAGATGGTGATCGCATCGCCGATGTTGCGATCGACGGCGTGGCGCAGCGCCTCGAGGCTCTTCACCCGGCCGACGAGGCGCGGGTCCTGCGCGATGTCCACGTGCACGACCTGGCCGAGCGCATGGACCCCGGCATCGGTCCGCCCAGCACAGACGGTCTCGACCTCTTCCTGGAGGACACGGGAGAGCTGGTCCTCGAGGGCGGCCTGCACCGTGGGGACGTAGTCACCGTGGGTGGAACCGTCCTTGCGCACAACGCGCTGACGGGCGAACCCCCGGAAGGGCCGCCCGTCATACGCGAGATCGATGCGGAGTCGCAGGGTCAGCTGCTCGACTCGTCCGAGCCGTCATCCGAGCTGTCGTCGGAGCTGTCGCTCGACGTGGCGTCGGTGACGGTCTCGACGACGTCTCCAGCAGCCTCGGTGACCGTCTCGACGACGTCTCCAGCAGCCTCGGTGACGGTCTCGACGACGTCACCTGCGGTGTCGGCGACGACCGCAGCGGCCTCACCGGCACGCTTGCGAGCGCGGCCGAACAGGCCACGCTTGCGATCAGCCTTGCCCTCTTCGATGACCTCGGCTGCGGACTCGCCGGAGCCGCGCTCCGTGAGCTCGATCAGGGCCATGGGAGCGTTGTCGCCCGGACGCGGTCCGAGCTTCAGGACGCGGGTGTAGCCACCGTTGCGGTCCGTGAAGCGCGGCGCGACCTCAGCGAAGAGGTGGTGCACGACATCACGGTCACGCAGCTTGGAGATCGCCGCACGACGCGCAGCGAGGTCGCCCTGCTTGCCCTTCGTGATCAGCTTCTCGGCGTAGGGCTGCAGCGTCTTCGCCTTGGCCAGGGTCGTCGTGATCCGGCCGTGCCGGAACAGGTCTGATGCCTGCTGCGCGAGCATCAGGCCTTGGTGCTTGGGACCGGCTCCGAGGCGGGCGCCCTTCTTCGGGGTGACCATCGTGGTCCTCGCTCATGATCGTGCCCAGCAGGTGCGGGGCGGGGTGGGCTCGCGGGCCAGCCGCGAGGCGGCCCGTGATGAAGTTTGGTGATGCTGGGGATGCGGCGACCGGTGTGGCGCGGCGCCGGGCGACTGCTCGCCCGGCGCGTCACGTCACTCCGACAGGGCGAGACCAAGCTCTGCGAGCTTGTCCTTGACCTCGTCGATCGACTTGGAGCCGAAGTTGCGGATCTCGAGCAGGTCCTGCTCGGTCTTCTTGACGAGCTCGCCGACCGTCGCGCAACCTTCGCGCTTGAGGCAGTTGTACGAACGCACCGACAGATCCAGGTCCTCGATGGGGAGGGCGAGGTCCGGCGACAGCGCCTCGAACGCGTCGTCCGGGCCGACGACGATGCCACCGGGGCCGCCCTCGGTGAACTCAGCGAACTGCTCGAAGAGGACCTTCAGGGTCTCACCGGCCGAGGACAGCGCCTGGGCGGGGGTGAGCGAACCGTCGGTCTCGATGTCGAGGATGAGCTTGTCGTAGTTGGTCATCTGCTCGACGCGGGCCGACTCGACGCGGTACGCGACACGACGGATCGGGGAGAAGATGGCGTCGATCGGGATGACGCCGATCGGGTCGTTCTGACGCTTGTTCTGATCCGCCGTGCGGTAGCCGCGGCCGCGCTCGACGGTCAGGTACATCTCGAGGTGGCCCTCGGCGTTGAGCGTCGCGATGTGGAGGTCCTCGTTGACGACCTCGACCTGCGACGGCGCGAAGATGTTCTCGGCGGTCAGGACACCGGGGCCGTCACCACCGAGGAAGATCTCGACGGGCTCGTCCGAGGAGGAGCGAACGACGAGGTCCTTGATGTTGAGGATGATGTCGGTGACGTCTTCCTTCACACCCTCGATGGCGCTGAACTCGTGCAGCACCGAGCCGCCCTCGGGGCCAGCAGCCTTCGCGGAGGTGAACCGGATGCGCGTGACGCCGGCACCCGGGATGGAGGACAGCAGCGTGCGACGCAGGGCGTTGCCGAGCGTGTAGCCGAAGCCGGGCTCGAGGGGGTCGATGATGAAGCGGGACCGGAGGCCCTCTTCGGTGATCTGCTCGTCGAGACGCGGGCGGTACGCCGTGAAGGGCGAACCCGAAGCGGTCTCACCGAGCGAGATCGCCTCGTCGTCGTAGAATCCGTAGTCGGACATGTGGTGTTCCTGTGGGGTGGTTGCGACGACAACATCCTGCCGTCACGCGCCGCCATCGTTCCCAGGGCCATCGGCGGAGCGTTGCGTCTCCACGTCCCGCTGACCTGGGGCGGGCGTGGCCGTCGCATCGAGTGACACGACGAGAACTTGGGCGGTCTGCGCGACAGGGTCGCGCAGACCAGACAGCATCACTTCGAGTAGAGCTCGACGATCAGCTGCTCGTTGACCGGCGTGTCGATCTGCGCCCGGATGGGACGGTCGATGACCTCGATCTTGAACTCGTCGGCCGAGGAGCGCAGCCATGCCGGCACGTCACGCTGACCCCAGACCTCGAGGGATCCGAGGACGGCCTGGCTCTCGCGGGAGACCTTGCGCTCCCGGATCGCGACGACGTCGCCCGGCTTGACCTTGTACGACGGGATGTTGACGACCCCACCGTTGACGGTCACGTGCTTGTGCGAGACGAGCTGGCGCGACTCGCGACGCGTCCGCGCGAAGCCACCGCGGTAGACGAGGTTGTCCAGACGCAGCTCGAGGCTGATCAGGAGCTGGTCACCCGTCCGGCCCTCGGCGCGCGTGGCCTCGGTGTAGTAGCGACGGAACTGCTTCTCGAGCACGCCGTAGTAGTACCGAGCCTTCTGCTTCTCGGTGAGCTGCAGGAGGTACTCGGACTCCTTGATGCGGCGACGGCCGTGCTCGCCCGGCGGGTACGGGCGCTTCTCGAAGTTCTTGTCGTTGCCCTTGAGGTCGACGCCGAGACGGCGCGAGACCCTGGTGGCAGGTCCGGTGTAGCGAGCCATGAAGTGATTCCTCGTTGCGGCCCCGTCAGGGAGCCGAGTTCCTCGTCACCGACTGCCGTGTTGGCGGTCGGTTGCAACGGTTGATGACGAAACGTCAGCTGCGACGCTTCTTGGGGGGACGGCAGCCGTTGTGCGGGACCGGGGTGATGTCCTTGATGGACAGCACCTCGATACCGGCTGCGGCGAGGGTCCGGATGGCGGTCTCACGACCAGCGCCGGGGCCCTTGCAGTAGATGTCGACCTTGCGCACGCCGTTGTCGATGGCGGCCTTGGAGGCAGCCTCGGCAGCGATCTGCGCGGCGAACGGCGTGGACTTGCGGCTGCCCTTGAAGCCGGCGTTTCCGCCTGAGCTCCAGGACAGGGCGTTGCCCGACTGGTCGGTGAAGGTGATGACGGTGTTGTTGAAGGTGGCGCGGATGTGGACCTGCGCGTGCAGGACGTTCTTCCGCTCCTTCTTCTTGCGGGGCTTCTGTGCCATGACTCAGTCCTCTCTCAGCCCTTGCGGACGGGCTTCCGGATTCCGCCGACGGCACGACGGGGCCCCTTGCGGGTACGGGCGTTGGTGTGGGTGCGCTGACCGTTGACGGGCAGACCGAGGCGGTGACGGATGCCCTGGTAGCTGCCGATCTCGATCTTGCGCTTGATGTTGTTCGCGACCTCACGGCGGAGGTCACCTTCGACGCGGAACTGCTCGTCGACGAACCGACGGATGCGCGTGATCTCCTCGTCGGTGAGGTCACGGACACGCGTGTCGGGGTTGATCTCGGACTCGGAGAGCAACTGCGCGGAGCGCGTCGGTCCGATGCCGTAGATGTAGGTCAGGGCGATGATCACGCGCTTGTCGCGCGGGATGTCGACTCCGGAGATTCGAGCCATGGTGAAAGATTCCCTTCGTCAGCCCTGGCGCTGCTTGTGGCGCGGATTCGTGCAGATGACCATGACGCGCCCGCGACGTCGGATGATCCGACACTTGTCGCACATGCGCTTGACCGAAGGCTTGACCTTCATGTCCGCTCTCCTCCTGAGAAACGAGGCCCGGCGAATGCCGGATGTCCTCGTGGTTCGGTTCGCCAGAAACGCGGGCGGATGCCCGCGCTGGGCGGTTGTTGCTGCTGCTGCTCGAACTCGCAGGCTGGTTGCCGACGAGCGTCCATCCAGTGGGGGTGGACGAGGTGCTGGGCTTCCCCTGCCGTGCACCTGGGTCCTCCGCGGTACCTCGAGGGCGTCGCGTCGGACCAGTCGCGCCGGGCGGACCCGGCGTGGGTACTGCTTCTTCGGTTGTCCCGGACGCGGGGTACCTCGGCTCGGGGAGCTGTCGAGGCGCCGGGTTCGCGTCCGGCTCGGTGCAGTGTGCCCTGTCCGCGTCGGGGACGCGGCCTCACGCCCTCTCGGACGTGCGGTGACGGCTCACTACTTGTAGCGGTAGGTGATCCGGCCGCGGGTGAGGTCATAGGTCGAGAGCTCCACGACCACCTTGTCACCGAGCTGGATGCGGATGTAGTGCATCCGCATCTTCCCGGAGATGTGGGCGAGGACCTTGTGGCCGTTCTCGAGCTCCACGCGGAACGTGGTGTTCGGCAGGGCCTCGACGACGGTGCCCTCCACCTGGATGGAGTCTTCCTTGTTGCTCAAGCGGACATCTCTGGTCGTGCTGATGGGACACGCCACTCGTGTGGCGGGCGCGAGCCCGGACGTGCGCCGTGAAGGCGTTCGTGTGCGAGCAGGCATGGCCCCGCCGCAAGGGCGAGGCCGTCGCGCACGGTACCTGAGTCGGCGGCGGGCTTGCAACCGGCGCGCAGCCCGGCTGGCTCAAGTGCCTCGGCGCCCGGCCGACTGGACAGTTGAGCGAGCATCGACGGGGAACGGCTTGAGGGAGAACGACGCAGTCGACGCCGTGCGCCGCCGCACGTACCTCGTGCTGCTCGCCGTCGTCTGCAGCTTCCTCCCTCCGCTCGCGCTGACCGCGTCATCGCCGCGGATGCGCGACGTCTACCTCGTGACGTTCATGGTCGAGGGTGGCCTCCTGCTGGGAGCGATCTCGCGCCGTCTCCCCCAGCGCGTGATCGAGGTCGGGGTGTACACCACCGGGGTGATCGCCTTCACGGCCCTCTTCTGGACCGAGGTGCGTGTCGCCGACCCGACGGATCTCCCGACGATCACATCGCTCGCCTTCCGAGCATCCCGGGCAACGACGCTGCTGATCCTGGGTGGGTTCCTCATGCTCGGCCATCGGCGAGGACTCACCGCGGCCGTCGGGGTGATCGGGCTCTTCATCGCCGTCCCCCTGCTGACGCACGCCGGCTCGCTCAGCCTTCTCGATCTGGTCGACAACCAGGAGGTCCGCCTTGCGATGTTCAGCGCGGCGGCCGTGACGGCCATGGCGTGGGGGCTGGCTCGCAGCAATCAGCTGCTGACCGACGAGAGCTCCGCCAAGACCCAACAGGCAGCGCTCGCCTTCGTCGATCAGCTGACGATGCTGCGGAACCGGCGCGGGATCGATCACGCCGTCACAGAGCTCCTGGCCCGGCCCTGCGACGCCGAAGCCCCGGGCGCGTTGATCCTGATCGACGTCGACCACTTCAAGGACTTCAACGACTTCCACGGACACAGCGCCGGCGACGCTGCGCTGCATGCGGTGGCGCGGACCCTCGAAGGTTGCCTGAGGGACGGCGATGTCGCCGGCCGATGGGGTGGCGAGGAGTTCCTCGTCATCCTCCCCGACGCCAACATGGCGGCCGCCCGGCTCGTCGCGGAGCGATGCCGCTGGCGCGTCGAGCAGCTCGAGGTGCCGTCCGCGATCACGATCAGCCTCGGCGTCGCCGTTCGGCGGGCCGACGACACCCCTCGCCAGATCTTCCAGCGCGTGGACCAGGCGCTGTACGGAGCGAAGCACGGCGGCCGCAACCAGGTCGTCGCGGTCGGTCGCCGCGGAGCGCGCCCACCGATCCGCTCGGCCTGAGCCGAACGTGCTCCTCAGCCCGCCTTGACCTCCTCGAGGACGGCGAGCATCCGCTCGGTGATCTCGTCCATGTCGCCCATGGCGTCAACGTCGCGCAGCAACCCGCGCTGCCAGTAGAAGTACTCCAGCGGCTCCGTCTGCTGACGGTAGACCTCGAGGCGGTGGCGGATGACGTCTTCCTTGTCGTCCGCCCGGCCGCGAGACAGGAGACGCTCGACGAGCTCGTCCTCGTCGACCGACAGCTTCAGGACCACGTTGATCGGCTGCTTGCTCGCGGTCAGCAGCTCTTCGAGCGCCTGCGCCTGCGGGACCGTGCGCGGGAAGCCGTCGAGCAGGCATCCGTTCGCGACGTCGTCGTGGGTCAGCCGGTCAGCCACCATCTCGACCACGACCTCGTCCGGGACGAGCTCACCGGCGTCCATGTAGGACTTCGCCTTCTGACCGAGCTCCGTGCCCTTGCCCACGTTCGCGCGGAAGATGTCGCCCGTCGAGATGTGCGGGATGTCGTACTTGGCGACGAGGCGCTCGGCCTGCGTGCCCTTGCCCGCTCCCGGAGGTCCGACGAGGATGACCCGCATGTGTGTTCCTTGATGGTCAGCAGTGAGGGTGGAGCGTGTCGCAGCCTACGTGCTGCGTCCAATCGAAACGGCGGGCGCCTACAGGAAGCCCTCGTAGTTGCGCTGGAGCAGCTGGGCCTCGACCTGCTTCATCGTCTCGAGCGCGACGCCGACCATGATGAGCAGCGAGACACCGCCGAGCGGCAGGGACTGGATGTTGAAGGCGCCCAGCGCGACGAACGGCATCACCGCGATGATGGTCAGGTAGAGCGCACCCGGCAACGTGATGCGGCTCAGGACCTTCTCGAGATAGGCCTCGGTCTGCGTCCCCGGGCGCAGGCCGGGCACGTAGCCGCCGTAGCGCTTGAGGTTGTCCGCCACCTCGGAGGGGTTGAACGCGATCGCCGTGTAGAAGTAGGCGAAGAAGATCGTCATGCCACCGAAGGTCGCGATGTAGACCCACGACGACGGATCCTGGAAGTACCGGGTGTTGGCGTCGATCAACCACTGCCACCCGGAGACGTTGGCCAGCAGCTGCGGCAGGTAGAGCAGCGACGAGGCGAAGATGACCGGGATGACGCCCGACTGGTTGACCTTCAGCGGGATGTACGTCGACTGACCGCCGTAGGTCTTGCGCCCGGCCTGGCGACGGGCGTAGGTCACGGGGATCCGGCGCTGGCCCTGCTCGATGAAGACGACCGCGACCGTGAGGAAGATGCCGATGCCGAGCACCAGCCAGAGCGCGCCCACACCGTTCGAGGCTCGCAGGATCGAGATCTGCGACGGGATGACCGCGATGATGGAGACGTAGATCAGCAGCGACATGCCGTTGCCGACGCCGCGGGCCGTGATCAGCTCGCCGAGCCACATCAGGAACCCGGTGCCGGCGGTCAGGGTGAGCACGATCAGCAGGATGATGCCGGTTCCGGCGTCGGCGTCGATGACCTCGACGCCCGCACCGAAGACCTGGCCAGAGCGCACGAGCACCGTGAGGCCCGTCGCCTGGAGCAGGGACAGCACGATCGTGCCGTACCGCGTGTACTGGGTGATCTTGCGTCGGCCCTGCTCCCCTTCACGCTGGAGCGCCTCGAGCCGCGGGATGACCACGGCGAGCAGCTGCATGATGATGGACGCCGTGATGTACGGCATGATCCCGAGCGCGAACACGGCCATCTGCTGGAGCGCACCACCCGAGAAGACGTTCAGGATCGACGCGAAGCCCGCGGCTCCGCCCTGCGCGACGGCGTTCTCGAGCAGGTCGACGTTGATCCCCGGCAGGGGCAGCCACGAGCCGACCCTGTAGACGCCGATCATGGCGACGGTGAACAACAGCTTGCGGCGGAGGTCAGGGATCCTGACCGCGCTCCCGAATGCGCGAAGCATCGACGTAGTTCCTTGTCCGAACGAATGGGCTCGTCGCACGTCAACGGCAGGCCGCCAAGCGGCGTTCCCGCGCTGCGTGCGACGGAGTCAGGCAATGAAACCACGCGACGCCCCCGCAGGGGCGTCGCGCGAGTGGTCAGGCGACCGAGCCGCCAGCGGCTTCGATCTTGGCCCTGGCAGAGCCGGTGGTCTTCTCGACGTCGACCGTGAGCTTGTGGGTCAGCTCGCCGTCGCCCAGGACCTTGACGGGCCCCTTCTTGCGGACGAGGCCCCGCTCGCGCAGGATCGCCGTGGTGACGGTGTCGCCGTCGACGAAGTGCTTCTCGAGATCCCGCACGTTGATCACCGCGAAGTAGATCTTGTTCGGGTTGTTGAAGCCGGGGAGCTTGGGCTGACGGCGGATGAGCGGCGTCTGGCCACCCTCGAAGCCGACGGGCACGGTGCCGCGCGCGCCGGTGCCCTTGGTGCCGCGACCCGCCGTCTTGCCTCGGCGACCGCGGTCACCGCGACCAACGCGGATCTTCGACTTCTTGGCGCCCTCGGCGGGCTTCAGGTGGTGGAGCTTGATCGTCATGATGACGTCCTCGCATGAAGATGATGGTGAGTCGGTCAGCTGTCCTCGACCGGCGACCACTCGACAAGGTGCGGAACCTTGCGGAGCATGCCGCGGATCTCGGGACGGTCGGGCTGCTCGACGGTGTGTCGGATGCGCTTCAGGCCCAAGGACCGCACGGTGTCGCGCTGGTCCTGCGTGCGACCGATGGTCGAACGCACCTGGGTGATGCGGAGCTGGGGCTCGCTCACTTGGAGCCTCCTCGGAGCGTCTCGAGCATGGCCTTCGGGGCCACGTGCTCGATCGGCATGCCACGAAGCATCGCGATCTCGTGCGGCGACTTGATCGCCTTGAGACCGGCGACCGTGGCGTGCACGACGTTGATCTTGTTGGCCGTCCCGAGGGACTTGGCCAGGAGGTCGTGGATGCCCGCAGCCTCGACGACGGCGCGGACGGCGCCACCGGCGATGACCCCGGTACCGGGCGCTGCCGGCTTCAGCAGGACGCGACCGGCGCCAGCGTGACCCAGGATCGGGTGCACGATGGTCGAGCCGACCATGGGGACCTTGAAGAAGTTCTTCTTGGCCTCCTCGACGCCCTTCTGGATCGCCGACTGGACTTCCTTGGCCTTGCCATGGCCGATGCCGACCATGCCCTTGCCGTCACCGACGACCACGAGAGCCGTGAACTGGAACCGACGTCCACCCTTCACGACCTTCGAGACGCGGTTGATCTGGACGACGCGCTCGTCGAACTGTTCCTGACGGGGGGCGTTGCCGCCGCGACCGCCGCCTTGGCGGTCGTTGCGACCACGACCGCGGTTGTTGCCGCCGGGCCCTCCGCCGCGCTTGTTGCCTGCCATGTCTGTCTCCTCGTGCACCGTGCGAGCTGTGTCGCGGGTGCTCAGGTGTGGGCGTGTGAGCCCAACACTTCGGTGATCGCCCTTAGAGCGTCAGGCCACCCTCGCGGGCGGCGTCGGCCAGTGCTGCGACACGACCGGCGTACCGGTTGCCGCCGCGGTCGAAGACGACCGCCTCGATGCCGGCGGCCTTGGCGCGCTCAGCGACGAGCGTGCCGACCTGCGTCGCGACGCCGATCTTGCCGTGCTCGCCGTCGGACTCGACGCCGGTGTCCATCGACGATGCGGCAGCCAGCGTACGGCCGGCCTCGTCGTCGATGATCTGAGCGTAGATGTGTCGGCTCGACCGGAACACGGCCAGGCGCGGCCGTGCGGCCGTACCGTTGACCTTGCGGCGAACTCGTGTGTGGCGACGCTTGCGCGCGTCGCTCTTCTTGGAAGCACCCATCGTCACTACCTCCCGGCGGCTTTGCCGGCCTTGCGGCGGATCTGCTCACCCACGTACTTGATTCCCTTGCCCTTGTAGGGCTCGGGGGGGCGAACCTTGCGGATGTCGGCAGCGATCTGGCCAACGAGGGCCTTGTCGATGCCGGAGACGTTGATACGCGTGGGGATCGGGACGACGAAGTCGATGCCCTCAGGGGCCTCGATGAGCACCGGGTGGCTGAAGCCGACCTGGAGCTCGATGTCCTTGCCCTTGAGCGCGGCGCGGTAACCGACGCCGACGATCTCGAGCTCACGCGTGTAACCGTCAGTCACGCCGACCGCCATGTTGGCGATGAGCGCGCGAACGAGCCCGTGACGGGCCCGGTTGACCTTCTGGTCGTTGTCGCGGGAGACGACGATGACGTCACCTTCGTGCGCGACGCTGACTCCCTCGGGGAAGGTGCTGGAGAGCACGCCCTTGGGGCCCTTGAGCGAAACGTCGAGACCGTTGATGGTCACCTCGACGCCGCTGGGGACGGGGATGGGAAGCTTGCCGATGCGGGACATTGGTACTCCTTCCTCACCAGATGTAGGCGAGGACCTCACCGCCGGCACGCTTGTAGCGCGCCTCACGGTCGGTCAGCAGGCCTTGGCTTGTGGACAGGATGGCGACGCCGAGCCCGCCGAGCACGCGAGGGATCTCGTCGTGCTTGACGTAGACACGCAGGCCAGGCTTCGAGACGCGACGGATGCCAGTGATGACACGCTCGCGACGCGGGCCGTACTTCATGCCGATGTGGAGCGTGCGCTGAGGCTTGGTCTCCTCGACGTGCGTGGAGGCCAGGTAGCCCTCACGTACCAGGATCTCGGCCAGGTTGGCCTTGAGCCGCGACGACGGACAGGTGAGGTCGTCGTGGTACGCGAGCGACGCGTTGCGGATGCGTGTGAGCAGGTCCGCGACCGGGTCGGTCATGGTCATGGTGCAGATTCCTTCTGGGGTTGCCACACGGCGTGCGTGGGTACTTCCCGTGGTGGTCAGGCTGCGAGTGCGCAGCCCGAAGTCGTGGTCACTTCTTGAACGGCCAACCGTATGCGTCGAGGAAGGCGCGGCCCTGCTCGTCGGTCTTGGCGCTGGTCACGATCGTGATGTCCATGCCGCGCGTGGAGTCGATCGTGTCGTAGTCGACCTCCGGGAAGATCACCTGCTCGGTGACCCCGAAGGTGTAGTTGCCTGCACCGTCGAGCTTGGACTTGAGGCCGCGGAAGTCTCGGATGCGCGGGAGGGCGACGGCGAGCACGCGGTCGAAGAACTCCCACATGCGGTCGCCGCGGAGGGTGACCTTCACGCCGACCGGCATGTCCTCGCGAAGCTTGAAGCCGGCGACCGACTTCCGCGCCTTGCGGACGACGGGGCGCTGCCCGGAGATCGCCGTGAGGTCGCGGATCGCGCCCTCGAGGGCCTTCGAGTCCGAGATCGCCTCACCGATGCCACAGTTGAGGACGATCTTCTCGAGGCGCGGGACCTCCATGACGTTGGTCAGCCCGAGCTGCTCCTGCAGCTTGGCCTGGATCTCGTCCTGGTAGAGACGCTTGAGCCGCGGCGTGGTGTCCGTCGGCGCGCTCGTGTCGCTCATGTTGCTCTCATGTCTGCCGCGTCCCGGTGACTCGGTGGGGTTCCGAATGACGCTGGCGGTTCGTTGGGGAGGAGTTGGTGGAGTTCAGGCCGTGAGGCTCAGAACGTGCCCTGGCAGTGGCGGCAGGACCGGACCTTGCTCCGGCGGTCGCCCTCGGACTCGAGGACGAAGCCCACGCGGGTGGGCTTGCTGCACGACGGACAGATCGGCTGGACGTTGGACGCGGAGAAGAACGCCTCGGTCTCGATGATCCCGCCCTCCTGCTGGCCACGGTTGTTGGCGCGCAGGGGGACGTGCTTCGTGACGTGGTTGACGCCCTCGACCAGGACCTTGTCCGTGTCGGGGATGTAGCGGATGACCCGGCCCTCAGCGCCGCGGTCCTTGCCCGCGATCACCTTGACTCGGTCGTCCTTGCGGATGCGTTGCATCAGAGCACCTCCGGCGCGAGGCTGATGATCTTCATGAACTTCTTGTCCCGGAGCTCGCGAGCGACCGGTCCGAAGATGCGGGTACCACGGGGTCCACCGTCCGGCTTGATGAGGACACACGCGTTGTCGTCGAAGCGGACGTAGGAGCCGTCGGGACGACGAACTTCCTTCGCCGTCCGGACGACGACGCAGCGCACGACCTCGCCCTTCTTGACGGCGGCGGCGGGGATCGCCTTCTTGACGGTGGCGACGAAGACGTCGCCGACGGATGCGTAGCGACGGCCTGAGCCACCGAGAACCCGGATGCAGAGCACCTCACGGGCTCCCGAGTTGTCGGCGACGAGGAGTCGCGATTCCTGCTGGATCATGTCTGTGCCTCCATGGTGCGTGATGCACCAGGCGGTTGCGCTGGTGGTGTGACGTGGCGGGGAACCGCCACGTCCCAGCTGGGACTACTTGGCCTTCTCGACGACCTGGACGAGACGCCAGCGCTTGAGCTTGGACATCGGCCGCGTCTCGACGATGCGAACGGTGTCGCCGACGCCGGCTTCGTTCTGCTCGTCGTGGGCGTGGAAGTGCTTGGAACGCGTGACCGTCTTGGCGTAGGTGCCGTGCTTCGTACGGCGCTCAACCTTGACGATGATCGTCTTGTTCTGGAGGTCGCTGATGACGATCCCCTGACGCTCTTTGCGCAGGTTCTCGCGCGACGCGGTGGTCATGTCACTCACTCGGTCACCTCATCGGTGCTGCCAGCGCTGATCAGCTCAGCAGCGATCGATCGTTCCCGCATCACGGTGAGGATCCGCGCGATCTCGCGCTTCACTTCCTTGATGCGGCGGGGGTTGTCGAGCTGACCTGTGACGATCTGGAATCGCAGGTTGAACAGCTCATGCTTGTTTTCGGCGAGTGCCTCGAGGATTTCCTCGTCAGGCATCTCACGGAGTTCGGATGCCGCTGTCATTGTCCGGCCTCCTCGCGCTTCACGAACTTGGTCTTCACCGGCAGCTTGTGTCCGGCCTTGCGCATCGCCTCTCGTGCGAGGTCTTCCGGAACACCGGAGAGCTCGAACATGATGCGACCTGGCTTCACGGCGGCGACCCAGTGGTCAGGTGCGCCCTTGCCGGATCCCATGCGGGTCTCCAGCGGCTTGCGGGTGATGGAACGGTCCGGGAAGATCGTGATCCGCACCTTGCCGCCGCGCTTGACGGCGCGGGTGATGGCGATACGGGCGGACTCGATCTGCCGCGAGGTGATCCAGCCGGGGGTCATGGCCTTGAGGCCGTACTCACCGACGTAGACCTCGGTGTGACCCTTCGACGTGCCCTTGAGGGGCCGTGGACGGTGTTGCTTGCGGTGCTTGACGCGCTTCGGTGCGAGCATGTTCAGCTCTCCTCGACGTCGGGCGCACCCTCGACGGCCGGAGCCTCGGGAGTCGCGGTGGTCTCGGTGGACGGGGCCTCGGGCGTCGCCTGGGCGGCGGGAGCCTCGGGAGCTGCAGCTGCCTCAGCGGCTGCGGCGGCGACGGCCTCGTTGATCGCGGCGTCGACAGCAGCCTCGTCCGGGACGGACTCCGCAGCGGCAGGTGCCGCGGCGGTGGCCGGCTTCGGAGCGCGGACTGCCTTCTTCTTTCCGACTCCCGTGACGTCCTTCGCGACCTTGGCGGCCTTGCGAGCGGACTTGCGGGCGGGGCGGTCGTCGACCTTGCGGCCCTCGGCGATGGCCTTGGCGCGGTCCATGGCGCGCTGCGCCTCGGCCTCTTCGCCGGAACCGAGCTGGTCACCGGTGTAGACCCAGACCTTGCAGCCGATGCGGCCGTAGGTCGTGCGGGCCTCGTCGAAGCCGTAGTCGACCTTGGCGCGGAGCGTGTGCAGCGGGACGCGGCCCTCGCGGTACCACTCCGACCGTGACATCTCCGAGCCACCGAGCCG
>CBDTYW010000059.1:0-16566 GCA_965364735.1 uncultured Nitriliruptoria bacterium | reverse complement strand
TGGACGAGCTCGAGGAGCTCGGCGTCGTCGGCCCGAACGAGGGCTCCAAGGCCCGTGACGTGTCGTGGTCGCCCGAGATGGTCGCCCAGGCGATCGACTCCGGAGTCATGTGAGCCACGGCTTCAGCCAGCGCCGCGCCGCCGGACGCTCGCGGCGACGGCGAGCATCAGGCCGGTGACAGCGAGCCCACCACCGGTGGCGGGGAGCTGCTCGGGTGCCGGTACGGGCTCGTGAGTGGGCTCCGGGGCGGCTTCCACCGCGGCGCTCCGCACGGGCAGCAGGATCGAGCTCGGGTGGTCGGCGTCGTGGAAGAGCTGGTTGACGGCCGGGGCGGTGTCCTGGATGAACCAGGGGATCTCCTGCGCGGTGATGAACACGCGCAGCCGGTTGCCGGCGGGGATCTTCGAGGCGACCTGCCACAGCTCGACCTCGAGCTGCACCGGCGCGCCGGGGGTGAGGACGGCCCGTGAGGTGTGCGGGTGGTACGGACGGATGATGTCGCCGGCATCGTTGCGGATCGTGAGGTCTTCGTCGAGCTCGGCGTAGGCGGCCTTCAGCCAGCCGTTGGTGATGTCGGAGAACGAGCCATCCGGCGCCACGGAGAGCAGCCGCACGATGACGTCGGTGTCGATCGCGGTCGTCGCGACGTGCAGCGTCGCGGTGACCGGTCCGGCGAGGACCAGGTCCTCGGCGAGCGGCTCGGAGGTGTAGGTGAGCGCCCCGCCCGCGTCCTCGAGCTCGGAGCCGTTGCGCGACGGCTGGCCGAACCCGCGCGGGTCGGTCGTCTGGCCGATGTTGGTGACCGGGTAGGTGTAGGGGTCGGAGCCCTCCGCGCCCTCGGGCGCGGCCTGGGTCAGCGAGCCGTCGTTGAAGGACGTGGAGGTGCCGCTGCCGTCGCCGCTCAGGTACCAGCGCTCCCAGGTGAGGTCCGCCGGCGGCCACGTCGCGGCGCCCCGCAGCAGGGTCGCGTCGACCTCCGTCGGCGAGGACACGCCGTCGAACCCATCCTCGAGCTCGATCCACTGGACCGGCGCCTCGTCGGCGTAGGGGAGCGGCAGCCCGCGGAGGTGGTGGTCGAACCACGCCTTCGTGCGGTCGTTCATCCCGAGCTCGCCCTGGATGGTCATCGGCGATCCGTGCCAGCCGGGCAGCACCATGAGCCGGTCGGCCGGCTTCATCGTGCGCGCCCACTCAGGGAAGCCGCGTCCGAAGAAGTCGGCCCACGAGCCGAACATGTAGAGCGGGGCGGTGATCCCGTCGAGGCGATGGGCGGTGGACTTGTCGCGCCAGAACTCGCTGTCGTCGAAGGACTGGTAGGCCTGACCGGCGGTGGTGAGATCGGTCAGCGGACGCTGCGCAGGGCTGAGATCGCCGGAGGCGATCAGGTCGAGCGCTCCCTGCGGCTCGACGTCCGGCCCGATCCGTGCCGTGATCGTGAAGGCCGTGTAGGCCCGCAGGCCGCCCGGGTAGTAGGAGCCGCGGTAGGTGTCGGCGGCGTAGCAGGCGAGCGCGATCGCGCCGAGCGCGGGCGGCCCTTCGACCGCGACCTGCGCGCCCTCTTGGGCGGAGGACGAGCAGCCGACGAGGCCGACCTCAGGCGCCGACCAGTCCTGGTCCGAGAGCCATTGGATGACCTCGGCGCCGTCGCGTCCGTCCTGCGAGGACCAGAAGTCGGGCTGACCGCCCGAGCGGCCCACCCCTCGGGTCTGCCCGGCGACGAAGACGTAGCCGTCGGCCACGAGCGCGTCGGCCAGCACACCGAACTGCGGGGGACACCCGCCGACGGGGCCCGTCGTCATGAACTCGTCGTCGATGTTGTAGTTGGTCCACTCGAGCACGACCGGGTGATCGGTGGTGAGCTCGGCAGGCGCGATGCGGCAGGCGTGGATCAGGGTCCCATCGCTGAGCGGGATCGACAGCTCGTCGATGACGGGTGCTGCCTGCGCGCCGGCCGCCGGGGCGGGCAGGGTGAGCAGGGCGGCGAGTCCGAGCAGCACCTGCGCGAGGAGCGCGGTCGGTCGGGTGGTGGGCACGGGTGAGACCGTTCGGCGGGGGCGCGGGGCCACGTCTCGCCCCAAGACTCATTGGACGCCCGATCTCCCGAATCCTGCCGCGTGTTCCGCACCGCGCAACGCTGTTCCACCAGCGCGCGGCCAGCCGGTCAGCCCCGCGACGCAGAACACGCCCGGCAGAGCCGGGCGTGTCGCGATGCGGGGTGGGAGCGTGCTCGGCTCAGCGCCAGCGCCAGCCACCGTCGGCCTGGTCGCGCTTGCCGCCGAGCTGCTGGACGATGTTCATCGTCATCGCTGCAGCTGCGAGGCCCATGAAGCCCAGGAGGATGAGCCCGACCTTGTCGTGCGGGTCCTCGGGGATGGTGATCTTCGTCCGTTCTCCACCGTGGGACTCGGTGGCGAAGGCGGACATCGGCGCCATGGCGAACGTGGCCAAGGCGACGAGGAGTCCGATGACGGCGAGGTTGCGGCGCAGGAGGATGTTCATGCGGGGAAGCGTACCGAGCAACGTCGGGCCAGAGCACATTTCCGGTGCGCTGGAACGGCGCCTGAGGGCACGTGGTCCGCAGGAACGGTCACCGGTCGACCGGAGGGCTCGAGCGCTCACGAAGGTCGACCCGCTGTCGTAGGCTCGGGTGACGGGTATGTCCGCTGTCCGACAGCGCTCCCAGACGGAAGGAGGACGACGTGACGACCATCACCGGCATCGGCGACGTCCTCCGAACCGCCCGAGAGCAGCAGGGCCTCGAGATCGCCGACGTCGCGTCCGCGACGCGCGTGCGTGACACCTACCTCGAGGCGCTCGAGAACGAGCAGTTCCACGTCTTCGGCAGCGACGCCTACGCGCGGGGTTTCCTGTCGACGTACGCCCGTCACCTGGGCCTCGACCCGGCGCCGCTGCTCGCGATGCACCGTGAGCAGGGTGCGCCCGACGCATCCAGCCCGCTGTCCGGACCGCCGCGCGGGATCGGCTTCTTCGAGCAGCGTGACCAGTCATGGATGGCGTGGGCGCTCCTCGCGGGTGCCGTCGTGATCGGCGTCGTCATGGTCGTCGGTGTCTTCGGCGGTCGGACCCCGGCGCCGAGCACGCCACAGAGCGCCCCGTCGCCGGCCGCCCCGTCGGTGATCGCGACCCCGGACCCGGTCGTCACCGCGGAGCCGACGCCGGTCGAGCCGGAGTTCGCGGTCGACCTGATCCTGCTGTTCGAAGGCGACTCGTGGGTCCGCATCGATGTCGACGGCGAGCGCGTCGACGCCGGCACGGTCGTCACGGCGGGAGCTTCGCGCTCCCTGCAGGCCGACACGGAGATCATCATCCGGTTCGGCGACCCCGGCGCCGTCCGCGGGACGTTGAACGGCGAGGACCTCGGGCCCATCGGGCAGCGGGGCCAGCCCGTCACCGTGCGGTTCACGCCAGACGGCCCGGTCGTCGAGTCCTGACCTGCGCGCAAGGCCGTGCACGCTTCGCCCCGCCGTGCGGCGCAGCGGTACACAGTGAGCACACTTCCCGACCCTTCAGGACCCGTCATGGGTGACCCCACCAGCACGGACCTCGCCCCGTCCGTCCACATCGTCACGCTCGGCTGCGGCCGCAACGAGGTCGACACCGACCAGCTGGCAGGCCTGCTCTCCGCCGGTGGCCACCGCGTCTCCGGCACCGCCGAGGACGCCGACGTCGTCCTGATCAACACGTGCACCTTCATCGGCCCCGCCAAGCAGGAGTCGATCGACACGATCCTCGCGGCGTGTGAGCTGAAGGAGACTGGCTCCGCGAAGGCCGTCCTCGTCGTCGGGTGCATGGCGCAGCGCTACCCCCAGGAGCTCGCGGACGAGATCCCTGAGGCGGACGCGATCGTCGGCTTCGACGGCTACACCCAGCTGCCGGACCTCGTCACCCGTGCCTTCGCGAAGGACCCGAACCTGCCCCGTGTGGTCGTCGGGCCAGCCCACCCCGGCTCTCGGCCCGCTGATCGCGACCCGGCCGCGATCGATCCGCTCGCCGCGACGCCGGCGACGACGTCGACCAAGCTGCGACGTGACCTGCCGCTGATGATGGTCGCCCCTGCCCCGCCCGAGGCGCCGCCGGTGGTGGTCGCCCCGACCGTCCAGGACGAGCTCGATCGCATCCCGCTCTCCGGCCCGCGCTTCCCGGTGCGCCGCTTCGACGGTCGGCCCTGGGCGTACCTGAAGATCGCCTCCGGCTGCGACCGGGTCTGCACGTTCTGCGCGATCCCCGGCTTCCGTGGACGGTTCCGCTCGCGCCCCGTCGACGAGCTGCTGGCCGAGGCGAGCTGGCTCGCCGAGCAGGGCGCGAAGGAGCTCGTCCTCGTCAGCGAGAACACGACCTCCTACGGCAAGGACCTCGGAGGTCGCGACCAGGCGGTCCGGCTGCTCGAGCAGCTCGGTGAGGTCGACGGGCTCGACATGGTCCGGCTGATGTACCTCCAGCCGGCCGAGCTGCAGCGCCCGCTCGTCGAGGCGATCGCCACGATGCCGCATGTCGCGTCGTACTTCGACCTCTCGCTGCAGCACGCGAGCGCGCCGGTCATCCAGCGCATGGCGCGCTCCGGGAGCCACGAGAAGTTCCTGAAGATCATCTCCGACATCCGCGATCTCGACCCGCTCGCCGCGTTCCGGTCCAACTTCATCGTCGGGTTCCCGGGCGAGACCGAGGAGGACGTCGACGTGCTCGAGCAGTTCCTCGTCGACGCCCGCATCGACTGGGTCGGGATGTTCCCCTTCTCCGTGGAGGACGGCACCCCGTCGGCCACCTTCCCCGATCAGGTCGACGAGGACCTCGCCCACGAGCGGCTCGAGCGCCTGACCCAGACCCAGGAGCTCCTCTCCGAGCAGCACGCCGCGACCTACGTCGGTCGCACGCTCGAGGTCATCGTCCAGGAGACGATCTCGGACGACGGGACGGATGCGGTGTGCCTCGCGCGGTCCTACCGTGAAGCTCCCGACACTGACGGTGACATCACGCTCGTCGACGGTGACGGCAACCCGGTCGATCTCCCGCCGGGGCGTCGCCTCGACGCCCTCGTGGTCGACAACTTCGGGGTGGACCTCATCGCGCAGGTCGGCTGATCAGCAGCCGCCCGCAGCGACGAACAGGAGCAGGCGCCCGTGACCGGCAGGACCGATGCGGTTGAGGCGCGCGAAGAGCCGCACTGGTTCAACCTGCCCAACGCGGTCACGTTCCTGCGCGCGCTGCTCGTCCCGGTCATCCTCTTCCTGCTCGCGCAGGACGATCCGGCCGCTCGCTGGTGGGCGTTCGGGATCTTCATCTTCGCCGCGTGGACCGACTCGATCGACGGCTGGGTGGCGCGGCGATACAACGGCGTGACCCGATGGGGCCAGCTCGCCGATCCCATCGCCGACAAGATGCTGATCATCGGCTCGCTCGCCTCGTTGGCGGCGGTCGGACAGCTCCCGTGGTGGGCGGTGTTCGTGATCGTGACCCGCGAGGTGGCGGTGACGATCCTGCGGCTCGTGCTCGTCCAGCGTCTCGGGCTCGTGATGCCCGCGAGCGTCTGGGGCAAGATCAAGACCGTCAGCCAGGTCGTCGCGGTCATCGCCTACCTGTGGCCCGGCGCGAACGAGACGCTGCGCTGGGTCTGCCTCGGCATCGCGATCGTCCTGACGATCTTCTCCGGCCTCGAGTACGCGTTCCGCGCGGGCGGGCTCACACGGTCGGTCGACCTCCACGAGCCGGTCAGCTCTGCCGAAGCGGTGCCTCCTTCGGAGATGCCCCGCCCGGACGTCGACTGACGTGCGCGCGGCGATCTGCTCCGTCGGCTCCGAGATGCTCCTGGGCGATCAGACCGACACCAACGCCACGTGGCTGTCCGCTCAGCTGACGGCGCGCGGCATCGACGTCATCGGGCACGCCGCGGTCGGCGACGATCTCGAGCGCATCGTGGGAACGCTGCGCTTCCTCGCGGCGGACGCCGAGCTCATCGTCATCGGTGGCGGGCTCGGACCGACGCCCGACGACCTCACCCGCGCCGCCGTCGCGGCGTTCGCCGGTGTCGAGATCCAACGGGACGCGGACCTCGAGGAGGCGTTGATCCAGAGCTTCGCGCAGCGCGGCTGGCGGATGCCGGCGTCGAACCTCCAGCAGGCGGACGTCCCCGTCGGCGCGGAGACGCTCGCCCCGCAGGGCACCGCGCCAGGGCTCTGGTTCGAGACCGGCTCGGGCGTCACGCTCGTGGCGTTGCCCGGTGTGCCGTGGGAGATGAAGGCGATGTTCTCCGACGCGGTGGCGCCGCGGCTCGTCGACCTCGTCGGCGCCGGGGTCACGATCACCCGCAGCGTCCGCGTCGTCGGGATGCCCGAGGCCGGGGTGGGCGAGACGGTCGGGGCGTTCCTCGACCAGGCCGCGCGCGCCGACGGCACCGCGTGGTCCATCCTCGCGTCCGGTGGCGAGATCCGTGTCCGCGTGACCGTCACCGCGGGGGACGATGCCCGCGCCCGCGCCGTTGCGCAGCCGCTCATCGGCGAGGTCGCCCGGCGGCTCGGGACGGCGGTGTCCGCGCTCGACGACGAGTCCAGCGCTTCCGCGCTGGTCCGGCTCATGCGCGAGCGCGGCCAGACGGTGGCGTTCGCCGAGTCCGCCACCGCGGGGATGATCGCGTCGCGTCTCGGGGAGGTTCCCGGCGCGAGCGCGGTGCTCGCCGGCGGCATCGTGACCTACGCCACGTCGTCGAAGGCTGCTGTCCTCGGGATCGACCCGGGCCTGCTCCGGGAGCACCCGCCGGTGAGCGAGGCCGTCACGGCAGCGATGGCGGAGCAGGTCCGCGCCCGCTTCTCCACGACGTTCGGCGTCGCGGTCACCGGTGTCGCGGGACCGGACGGCCAGGACGGCGTCGAGGTCGGGCAGGTGTTCTTCGCCGTCGCCGGCCCGGACGGGACACGCGTCCACGGCCGGGCGATCACCGGTGACCGCGAGCAGGTCCGCACCCGTCTCGCGACGGCCGCGCTGGACGCGCTGCGACGTGCAGCGATCGCGGCCAGCTGACGGGCTCAGGCTGAGGTGTCAGCCGCTGCCTCGGCGGTCGCCACCGAGTTGTTCTCCTGCGTGACGCGGGGGACCGGCGGCGGGAGCGGGGCGTTGGTGGCGCGCAGCTCCGCGATCTTCGCCCAGATCGCGTCGAAGGCGCGCATGGCCTGCTGGGCGTCGTAGAGCGCCCCGTGGGCGAGGTCCTTGTCGTGCGGGATGCCGAGCGCAGCGCAGGTCTTCGCGAGGGAGCGGGGACCGTCGGGCGTGTCCTGGATCAGCGGCAGCGCGAGGGTCTCGACGTCGATCAGGTGGTGGTCCCACGTCGGCTCGAGCTGCATCCGCTTGCATGCGGCGGTGATCGCTCGGGAGTCGAAGTCCGGGACCGCGCCGACGAGGTACGCGCCCTCGGCGTCCTCGAGGAACTGGGTCAGCCAGATCTTCGCCGGGACCTTGTCCTGCGGGGCGATGCGCACGAAGTACTGCGTGATCTCCAGCGCCTCCTCGCTCGCGCCGTCGAGGGTGTGCTCGGGGAAGAACTGCCGTTCCACCTCGGTGCCGTCTGGGCGGCGCAGGATCCAGGACACCTCGGTCAGCTGCTGGCGGTCGAGGTCGAGCCCGGTGGCCTCGCAGTCGACGAAGACGAAGGTGGGGCCGTCGGAGGAGCTGGTCACGTCAGGGTTCCTGGCTGCGGGAGGAGGCGCGGAGGTCCGCGGCACCGTAGCCGCGCGGGTTCGCGCAGCGGGGGGCGGGAGCGCACGAGGAGGTGCGGGTGAACACGTGTTCGTCTACGGTTGACGTCGCCGTGTGTCGCAGCCCCCTCCTAGGTTGGGAGCCGGCAGCGCACCCGGCGCCACCCACCCGACAGGACTGCCCCATGGTCGATCGCGAGCGCTCGCTCGAGAACACCCTCGCGCAGATCGAGAAGCAGTTCGGCAGCGGATCGCTCATGCGGCTCGGGGACCGGCACGTGCACAAGGTCGGCGCCATCTCCACCGGCGCGCTGAGCTTGGACATCGCCCTCGGCATCGGCGGCGTGCCGCGCGGTCGCGTCGTCGAGATCTACGGCCCGGAGTCCTCCGGCAAGACGACCGTCTCGCTGCACATCATCGCCGAGGCCCAGCGCGCCGGCGGGATCGCGGCGTTCATCGACGCGGAGCACGCGCTCGACCCGGCGTACGCCCGCAACCTCGGCGTGGACGTCAACGAGCTCCTCGTCTCGCAGCCCGACACCGGCGAGCAGGCGCTCGAGATCACCGACATGCTCGTGCGCTCGGGTGCCGTGGACGTCATCGTCATCGACTCGGTCGCGGCGCTCACGCCCCGCGCGGAGATCGAAGGCGAGATGGGTGACACCCACGCGGGGCTCCAGGCTCGGCTCATGAGCCAAGCCCTGCGCAAGCTCACCGGCTCGATCTCGCGCACGAACTGCTCGGTCGTGTTCATCAACCAGCTGCGCGAAAAGATCAACGTCCTGTACGGATCGCCCGAGGTCACGCCGGGTGGACGGGCGCTCAAGTTCTACTCGTCGGTGCGCATGGACGTGCGGCGCGTGGAGTCCCTCAAGGACGGGACGAACGTCGTCGGGAACCGAGTGCGGGTCAAGATCGTCAAGAACAAGGTGGCCCCGCCGTTCCGGCAGGCCGAGTTCGACATCATGTACGGCGAAGGCATCTCCCGGGAGGGCGCGTTGCTCGACATGGGCGTGGAGGAAGGCGTTGTGCGCAAGTCCGGTGCGTGGTACGTCTATGACGGGGAGCAGCTGGGGCAGGGCCGGGAGAAGGCCCGCGCGTTCCTGAAGGAACACGCCGACATCGCGGACGAGATCGACAAGCGCGTCCGCGAGATGCTGCAGCTCACACCGCTCGCGGTGACCGAGCGCGACGAGGGGGAGACCATGGCTGATGGTGATGTGCTGCTGTTCGAGGACGATCGATGAGTGACCGCAACGACGCGACGACGTCGCGCTTCGGCACGGACGCGGAGGCATGGCTCGACGCCCACAGCGTGCCGCGCGTGCCGATCACCGGCGACGCCGTCGTGCTTCCCGATGACGGGCACGGCCCGGACGTGCGGCTCAAGGAAGCTGCGCGCCTCGCCGCCGCCAGCCCCCCTGCGGACCGCGACGACCCCTCAGTTGGGCAGGCGCCGCTCAGCGATGCGGTCGCGGAGGCGGTCGCGTTCATCCGCAAGTCCACCGCTCGTCACCCCCAGTCGCGGGGCCGTCTCGCCGACAAGCTCACAGCGCGCGGCCACGAGCCCGTCGTGGTGGACCTCGCGCTCGACCGGGCTCGGCGCGAACGGCTCGTCGATGACCAGGCGCTTCTCGCAGCACTCGTCGCAGAGTGGCGAGGGATGGGGCGGGGCCCTCGGCGCGTCCGCAGCGACCTGCGTGCCCGCGGCTTCGCACAGCACCAGATCGACGAGGCCGCCCCCATCATCACGGGCAGCGACGATGACGTGGATCCGCAGACCCTCGCGCTCGACGTCGCGAAGCGTGGCGCGCGTCGCTACCGCCGCCGCGACGAGCACGACGCCGTCCGACTCCTGACCGACTGGGTCGCCTACCGCGGCCACGACCTCGACATCGCGCATCAGGCAGCTCGCGAGGCCATCGCTGACGACGCCGAGGAACGCCGGCTCGTCGGGCGCTGAGGACGAGGGTCCAACGGTGCGTCGACTACCCTGAGCCGTCCACAGCGACAGGGTGTCCCGTGAACCTCCTCCAGACCTGGATCATCGTCGGCGTCCCGGCGCTCCTGCTGGCCGCCGCCTGCTTCGTCGGGTCCAACCAGCTCCGCGCACTCGTCGGCTACGCGATCCTCGCGGCGACGACGGTCACCTTCCTCCTCGTCCCTCAGGACGCGTTCAGCGCCGGCGCCGTCGGGCTGATCGGCTTCTTCATCGTCGCGACCGGCCGCGGAACCGAGCAGGACCTCGTCGCTGCTGAGCACCACGAGAACCGTCGACGCTTCACCGTCAACGACTCCTGAGCCCCGGTCCCACCTGATGCCACGGACCTACGCGATCCGCACCTTCGGGTGCCAGATGAACGAGCACGACTCGTCACGTGCCGCGGGCCTGCTCGAGACCATCGGGTACCGCCCGGCGGACAGCGTCGAGACCGCGGACCTCGTGCTCGTCAACACGTGTGCCGTCCGCGAGAACGCGGACAACAAGCTCTACGGCACGCTCGGACACCTGCGCACGCTCAAGGCCGAGCGCGGTACCACGCTCGTCGTCGGCGGCTGCCTCGCCCAGAAGGACGGCGCGACCGTCGCCGAGAAGGCGCCCTGGGTCGATGTGGTCTTCGGCACCCACAACCTCGGGTCGCTGCCCGACCTGCTGCTGGCCGCGGACTCCGCGACGCTGCCCGTCGTCGAGCTCGTCGAGCAGCTCGAGTCGTTCCCGTCGGCGTTGCCCGCGAAGCGCGACGTCCGTCACCACGCGTGGGTGTCGATCAGCGTCGGGTGCAACAACTCGTGCTCGTTCTGCATCGTCCCGTCGCTGCGTGGCCCGGAGGTGTCCCGACGCGTCGGCGACATCGTCGGTGAGGTCCAGGCGCTGGTCGCCGACGACGTCGTCGAGGTGACGTTGCTCGGACAGAACGTGAACTCCTACGGCCGCGACCTCGAGGTCGACGGCCGGGCGGGGCGCTCGCTCTTCGCGGATCTGCTCCGCGCCCTCGGCTCGGTCCCGGACCTGGAGCGCGTGCGCTTCACCTCGCCCCACCCCCGAGACTTCACGCTCGACGTCCTCGACGCGATGGCCGAGACGACCAACGTCTGTGAGCACCTCCACCTGCCGCTGCAGTCGGGCTCCGACCGACTGCTCAAGGCCATGCGGCGCAGCTACCGCGCCGAGCGCTACATGGACCTGGTGCGGCGGACCCGGGAGCTCATGCCGGAGGCCACCCTCACGACCGACATCATCGTGGGCTTCCCGGGTGAGACCGACGAGGACTTCGCCGCGACGATGGCAGTCGTCGAAGAAGCACGCTTCGAGCAGGCATACACGTTCAAGTACTCGCCGCGTCCGGGGACCGACGCCGCCATGATGGTCGACGACTTCGTCGACGACGCGATCGTGACGACGCGCTACCACGCGCTCGAGGCCCTGACACGTCGGCACTCGCTGGAGTCGCACCAGCGGCTCATCGGCTCGACGCAGGAGCTGCTCGTGCAGTCGCCGTCCAAGACCGACCCGACGCGCCTGTCCGGATACACGCGCGGGCACCACCTGGTGCACCTCCCGGCCGACGATCGGTTCGCTCCCGGCGACCTCGTCACCACCGAGATCCGTGAGGCGTCGACGAACTACATGATCGGCTCGCCCGCGATCGACGTCCGTCGGACCCGTGCGGGGCGCGCCACCGAAGCGGCGCTCGCGCGAGGCGAGGGCTGGCAGATCCGGCACCTCCCGCCGACCGACCCGGCTCCGGAGTCCGCCACCCGTCGACGTCTCCCGGTCCTTCCCGGATGACGTTGGTCGCCACGGCGCTGTTGCCGTCGGCAGCGTTCCTGCTCCCGACGCTGGGCGTCGGCGTGCCCGCGGACCTCGTCGATGCTGTCGCGGCCCAGCGTGAACGCGTGGCCGAGGTCGTCGCCCGCTTGGAGCGGTGCGCCGATCTCGTGGTGCTTCTCGTCCCCGGCGATGGTGAGCTCGTCGCACCGACGACGCTGACGCTGCTGCCCTTCGGCGCTCGCCGGGACGCGGCCGTCGACCTGGTCGTGCCCGCCGACCTCGGCGCAGCGGTCGGCCTGTCGGAGCGTGCTCCGGACGCGATCGGAGCCGAAGCGCACGTGCTCGCGCACCAGCTCGCGAACCTGCGACTCACCGTCATCACGATCGATGAGCTGACCGGCTGGGAGCAGGCCGCCGAGCTCGGCGAGTCCGTGGCGTCCTGGGCAGAGACCGTCGACGAGCGGGTCGCGATCGTCGGTTCCGGCGACCTGTGTGCGGGGCACGACGCGAAGAGCCCCGGGGCGCTCATCCCGGCGGCCGCTGCGATCGACGCCGCCCTCGTCACGGCCGTCCGGACCGGCGTTGCGCCTCCCGTCGACGTCGTCAACTGCTGTGCCCCACGGTTCCGCCCGGGCCTGCCCGCGATCGCGGCGGTCACGGCCGCGGGCATCGCTGGTGGCGTCGGCGAGCCCGACGTGCTCGAATCAGCCGTCGTCAAGGGAGTCGGGCAGCTCGTGTCCGTCGCAGGGGGGCGCTGGTGACTGAGCGCGATCGGGCATGCCTCGCCCACCTCGACGCGGGCGGCGATCCCGAGATGCCGGCCGTCCTGGCGATCGTGGGCGCCACCGCGACCGGAAAGACCGACCTCGCGATGCGCGTCGCCGAGTCGCGCCGTCGACGCGGGGCGCGCCAGGTCGAGGTGGTCGCCGTCGACGCGTTCACGATCTACCGCGGGATGGACATCGGGACCGCCAAGCCGACGCGGGCGGAGCGTGAGCAGGTGCCACATCACCTCGTCGACGTGCTCGACCCCGACGACGAGGTCACCGTCGCGTGGTTCCAGGAGCGTGCTCGCGAGGTCATCGCGGACCTCCACGCACGTGACCGCGACGCCGTGCTCGTCGGCGGGTCGGGCCTGTACTTCCGGTCCGTGGTCGACGACCTCGAGTTCCCGCCGACCGACCCGCACGTCCGGGTCGGCATCGAGGAGCGCTTCGCCGGGGATCCCGAGGGGGCGTTCGCCGAGCTGCGCAGCCTCGACCCGACCGCGGCCGAGCGGATGACGGAGCAGAACCTGCGCCGCACGGTGCGGGCGCTCGAGGTGATCACGATCACGGGCCGGCCGTTCTCGGACTACGACCGGCTCGGCGACCACACCAGCATCTACCCGGCGCTCGGCGTCGCCTGTCTCGAGCCCAGCCGCGAGATCATGCGTGCCAGGATCGAGGAACGCGCGGCGGCGATGGTCGCGGGCGGGCTCCTCGACGAAGCCCGAGCGTTGCGGTCTCGCGGGATCCTGTCGGTCACCGCTCGGCAGGCGATCGGCTACCGCGAGGCCTACGACGTCCTCGACGGCGACCTCGCCCTTGACATGCTTGCGAGCACCATCGCGACGCGGACCTGGCAGTACGCGAAACGTCAGCAGGGGTGGTTCCGGCGTGATCCACGCTGTCAGCCCGCGAGCGCTCCGGCCGAGATCCTGCGTGCGTTCGGCTGAACGACGGTGTGTCGTCGTGGCGGCGGCGCGTACGCTCCCATGCACATGAACGCGCCCCTCGCCTCTCTTCCCGTCCGCATCGCCCACGGCACGGGGAACGACTTCGTCGTCCTGCATGACCGCAGCGACGCGCTGCTCGACGTGCTCTCCGAGCGTCTCGTCCGTGCCCTCTGCAACCGCCGCACCGGCGTCGGCGGCGACGGCGTCATCCGGCTCGGCAGTCCGGCATCCGCGCCGACCGTCGACGGCGACGACCAGTCGAGCGCCGACGTCTTCATGGACTACCGCAACGCCGACGGCAGCATCGTCGAGATGTGTGGCAACGGCGTCCGCGTCGTCGCCGACCAGTGGGTGCGCCACGTGGTCCCGGACGCGACGACGGTCAAGATCGCGACACGATCCGGGATCCGGACCGTCACCGTCGACCGCTCCGAGAACGCGCGTTCCTACACGGTGGACATGGGCCCCGCAGAGTTCACGCCGGAGAAGGTGCCGTTCCGGTCACGGATGCCGCTCGCGATCATGGAGTCGATCCAGGTCGGCTCGGGTGCGTTCGAGGTCACCGCGGTGAGCATGGGCAACCCCCACGCCGTCATCCGCGTCCCGACCGTCGACGCGGCCCCCGTGCGCGAAGCCGGTCCCATGATCGAGCACCACGAAGCGTTCCCGGAACGCGCGAACGTCGGCTTCGTCGCCGTCCGCGCGCCGGACCAGATCGACCTGCGGGTCTGGGAGCGGGGCGTGGGGGAGACCCAGGCCTGCGGGACCGGGGCCTGCGCGGCCGTGGCCGCGCTGCGTCGACGTGGCGACGTCGACGAGATCGTGCAGGTCCGCCTCCCCGGCGGCACGCTGACCATCGAGGCCCGCGACGGGGCCAACGTGATGATGACCGGGCCGGCCGTCGAGGTGGCCGGCGCCGAGCTGACAGCCGACTGGCTGGCCGAAGCCTGTGGAGACCTGACCTGAGCACCGACGACCTGAGCACCGACCTGTTCGATGACGACCTCGTCGACGACCTGCTGGACGAGCCCGTCGACGTGACCCGCGCCGAGCAACGGCGCATCGACCGTGACGTCGTCGAGGAGGGCGCCCCGCAGGAGGGCGTCGACATCATCCGGCGCGTCGAGCGGGCCATCATCGTCGGGGTGCAGCTCCCCGGCCAGTCCGCGTCCTTCATCGAGGCGTCGCTCGACGAGCTGGCAGCCCTGCTGGACACCGCGGGCGCCGAGGTGGTCGAGCGCGTCGTGCAACGTCGGGAGTCGCCGAACCCTGCGACCTATGTCGGTCGCGGCAAGGTCGAGGAGCTCAAGGAGCTCGCGGCGAGCCTCGGCGCTGACGCCGTGGTGTTCGACGACGACCTCGCCCCCGCTCAGCAGCGCAACCTCGAGGAGGGCATCCGGCAGAAGGTCCTCGACCGCACGATCGTCATCCTCGACATCTTCGCCCAGCACGCCTCGACGCTCGAGGGTCGAGCCCAGGTCGAGCTGGCCCAGCTCGGCTACCTGCTCCCGCGTCTGCGTGGTTGGGGTACGGCGCTCAGCCGGCAGGCCGGGGGCCGCGTCGCGGGCGGGGCCGGCATCGGTGGTCGTGGTCCCGGTGAGACGCAGCTCGAGGTCGACCGACGCAAGCTCAACCGTCGGATCTCCAAGCTCCGTCGTGACCTCGAGAGCTACGGCCGGATCCGTCGCACGAAGGCGCAGCGCCGAGAGCGCAACCGGATCCCGACCGTCGCGCTCGTCGGCTACACCAACGCCGGCAAGTCCTCGCTGCTCAACGCGATCACCGGCTCCGATGTCCTCGTCCAGGACCAGCTGTTCGCGACGCTCGACCCGACGGTCCGCCAGCTCGTGCTCGACGACGGCCGCGAGGTCGTCCTCGCGGACACCGTGGGCTTCGTCCGCAAGCTCCCGCACGGGCTCGTCGAGGCGTTCAAGGCCACGCTCGAGGAGACGGCGCGCGCCGACCTGCTCCTGCTCGTCGTCGACGCCTCACACCCCGAGGCGATCGCCCACATCGCCGCGGTCCGTGACGTGCTCGAGGAGATCGACGCGGACCAGGTCGACGAGCAGATCGTGCTGAACAAGATCGACCGCTGCGACGCCGCGGACGTCGCCGCGCTGGCTCGGACGCTGGAGCTGCAGACCGGCAGAACGCCGGTGATGGTGTCGGCGGTGTCGGGTGAGGGCATCGCGGAGCTGCGGGAGCGGATCGGCGTGCGCATGCGCTCGGCGCGGGTCCATGTCGAGGCGCGGATCCCGTTCACCCGCCAAGACCTGGTCGCGCTCATCCATCAGCGCGGCGAGGTGCAGGTCGAGGAGTACGACGAGGACGGGGCGCACGTCGTCGCAGAGGTCGACGAGGCGGTTGCCCGCAAGCTGCGGCCGTGGCTGGTCGTTGATCCCTGGGCCGTCGAGCCCGAGCTCTGGGAGCTCGAGCCGGCGATGCAGACCCCGTCAGCGCAGGCTGCGGAAGACGGAGACGACCTTGCCCATGATGGTGGCTGACCCGTCAGCCGGCATCGGGATGGGCTCGTAGGCATCGTTCGCCGGGTCGAGGAAGATCTCGCCGGACTTGGTCCGCCGGAAGAACTTGACGGTCGCCTCGCCGTCGATGAGGGCCGCGCACATCTCGCCCTGCTCGACCGACGGCTGCTGTCGGATGACGATGACATCGCCGTCGAGGACGCCGGCTTCGATCATCGACTCGCCACGCACGTTGAGGGCGAAGAGGGTTCCGTCACCGACCCAGTCGCGGGGGAGCGGCAGCATCGCTTCGACCGACTCCTCGGCGATGATCGGGCCACCGGCCGCGATGTCACCGACGAGCGGGATGTTGCGGGTCTGCTCGGCCACCACGTCGAGGCCCGTCTCGCGGTCACGCTGCATCTCGAGGGCACGCGGCTTGGTGGGGTCACGCTTCAGGTAGCCCTTCTCCTCGAGGGCGTGGAGCTGCGCGTGGACGGATGACGGTGACGTCAGCCCGACCGCGGCGCCGATCTCACGGACGGACGGCGGGTAGCCGTGCTCGTCGAGGTGGGCGTGGATGACGTCCAGGATCTGTCGCTGGCGTGCCGTGAGATCCGGCGGGGGGCTGGCGCTGCGCGACATCGTGGGGGTCCGACCGTCGGTTCCTGGGCAAGGTGGCGAACGAGTGTTCGCGTGGCGCACTCTAGCCCGCCCTCCTTCGGCTGGCAAACATCCGTTCGGTTTCTGCTTGACAACCGAACGCGGGTTCGCTTCGTTGGTGTCCGAACGAGCGTTCGTCGGGCCTCGTGTCACACCCCCCTCGTAGCGTTCTTCATGTCGAGCCCACACCGGTTCGCGATCCGCAAGGAGCACCACGATGAGCGCCATCCCCGCCTACGCCATCCCCGC
>CBDTYW010000058.1:0-16628 GCA_965364735.1 uncultured Nitriliruptoria bacterium | reverse complement strand
GTGCCGAGCGCCGCCGCGCGGGGTGCGGTGCCGTCCGGGGCGGGCGTGGCCGCGGTGGACGATGCGGTGGGCGACTCCGACGTCTCGAGCTCCGTCGGCTCAGCGGTTGGCTCCGCGGCACAGGCCGTCACGGCGAGCATCGCCGCGCAGGCGAGGCCGACAGGTCGTAGGGATCGCACGAAAGCTCCAGGGGTCGCAGCGTCCGTCGAGGACGTCTCTGCTGATGATGACGCACGGACACCGCGTCGCGAAGCGACCTCCACGGCTGGTCGGCCAGTGGATCCCGCTGGTAGCGTTTCTGACGACCCGTCAGATTCCCGTCCAGGAGCACGTCCGTGGCCCCGTCCAGCGCCCCACTTGCCGGTCTGCGCGTGATCGAGAGCTCCATCCTCGGTCCGGGCGGAGTCGGGCTGCACCTTGCCGATCTCGGCGCCGACGTCATCAAGGTCGAGTCACCCAAGGGCGACTACATCCGCCAGATGACCTGGCCGATCATCGACGGTGTCTCGTTGATGCACCTGCACCTCAACCGCGGGAAGCGCTCGATCACCCTCGACCTGCGCAACCCCGAGGCCATCCAGATCTACAAGGATCTGGTCAAGGACGCCGACGTCGTCATCGAGGCGATGCGCCCGGGCGCGCTCGCCCGACGCGGCCTCGGGTTCGAGGACCTCAAGCAGATCAACCCGAAGATCGTGTTCTGCTCGATCTCGGGCTACGGGATGACCGGGCCGTACCAGGACCTGCCGAGCCACGGGATCGCCTACGACACATGGGCTGGCCTCGTGCCGCCGGCCTACGACGACGAGGGCTTCTGTCACATCCCGGAGCATCCGTCGATGGGCATCCACGCCGGACCGCTCTTCGCCGCGTTCGGGATCCTGGCTGCGGTCGTGCGCGCACGCGCCACCGGCGAGGGCTCGATGCTGGAGGTGGCCCAGTCCGACGCCGCGGCCTACATGGACTGGTACCGCTCCGAGTCGTGGCTGGCCTACGACCGCCCCGAGGACGTCGTCACGGGCAACGCGAGCGATGACTACGTCCGTCGCGAGCCTGGGACCGCCGGCATGAAGGAGGGCGTTCGCTACCAGATGTACGAGTCCTCGGACGGCCACGTCCTGTTCATGGCCTCCGAGCAGGCGTTCTGGAAGAACTTCTGCGTCGCTCTCGGTCGGGAGGACCTCTTCGAACGCTGGCCCGGCTCGACCTACGCCGACCACGCCCGCGGCAACCGTGAGCTCCAGGCCGTCCTGCGCGACATCTTCCGCACGAAGACCAGCACCGAGTGGATCCAGTTCGGCGACGAGCACGACGTTCCGCTGGCCCCGGTCAACACGCCGAAGAACATCGTCGAGGACCCCCAGTTCCGAGATCGCTTCCCGCTGCTGTCGCACCGGGAGCACGGAGCGGACATGTTGATGCCGCCGATCCGGTTCATCGATGAGACACTGCCAGCTCCCACCCTGGCCGCGACCGTCGGCGAGCACACCGACGACGTGCTCGAGACCGTCCTCGGGCTCGACGCCGACGCGCGCGCTGCGGTGCGTGCCAGCGGAGCGCTCGGCTGAGTCGTCACCGCACGGCGTACCGTCCGTTGGGTGGCTCGGGCAGCCATCAGGACCATCAGGAGCGAAGACGTTGCGGGACTTCTTGCAGGGCGCCGTCACCAAGGCCATCACGACGGTCGCGGGGAGCGCTGCCGCGGCGCAGGCCTCCGTCGCGGGCCTGGTCGAGCGGGTCACCGGTGACGGGCCGCTCGTGACGCCGGTCGACCTCGACCTCGACCTGCGGGACCCCGAGTTCATCCGCGAACAGCTCCCGCTCTGGTGGCTCATGGCCACCCTGTACTTCCGCGCCGACGTCGACGGCTTCGAGCACGTTCCTGACGGACCGGTCCTGTTCGTCGGCAACCACTCCGGCGGGACGATGACGCCGGACACGCTCGTGTTCATGCTCGCCCACAACACCGAGTTCACGGTCGACCGGCCGCTCTACGCGCTCGGCCACCAGATGCTCACGAATCTCCCCGTCCTCGGCGCCTTCGCCATGAAGCTCGGCGTCTTGCCCGCCGGGATCGAGAGCGCCTTCCAGGCGTTCGCGCGAGGTGGGAGCGTGCTCGTGTATCCGGGCGGGGATGTCGAGGTGTTCCGGACCTGGAAGAACCGCCACCAGATCGACTTCGACGGACGCAAGGGCTTCCTCCGCCTCGCCTACGACGCCGGCGTCCCGATCGTGCCGGTCGTCGCCGATGGTGGGCACGACACCTTCATGGTCCTCAACGACGGCCGCCGGCTCGCGAAGATCCTGAAGTTCGACAAGCTGGGTCGGGTGAAGTCCGTCCCCGTGGTGCTGTCGTTGCCGTGGGGCATCAACATCGGCGACTGGTTCGGGCACATCCCGTTTCCTGCGAAGATCCGGATCCGGATGCTCGAGCCGGTCGACCTGAACGCCCGGTACCCCGATGGTCTCGACCAGGACGACGCCTACGAGTTCGTCACCTCGCACATGCAGGCGGGGCTTGCCGGGCTGGCCGCGGAGCGGGTCCTGCCGCCCCTGCGCTGACAGCGCGCGTCGTCTGCCTAGGATGCTCGACCAGCACAGCCCGCCCATCGACCGCGGGCACGAGGAGCACGTCGTGGCACAGGCACCGCAGGGTTGGCACCCGGATCCGCTCGGCAGGTTCGAGCTGCGCTGGTGGGACGGCTCGACCTGGACCGACCACGTCGCCCAGGGCGGCCAGACGAGTCAGGACCCGCTCGAGGCAGCGCTCCAGGAGGTCCAGAAGGCTGCCTCCGGTGGTGCTTCCGACGGCGCAGTCGTGACCGCGACGGACTCCGATGCGTCTGCGTCTTCTTCCGCGTCCGCCTCCGAGGTCGAGTCCGTGTCGACGGACGGCGCGGAGGGCCCTGCCGCTCTCGAGACGGTCTTGACCGACCAGCCCGGCGACGGCGACCCTGCACCGTCGGAGGCAGAGGCCGAGGAGGCCCTGTTCGCTGGTGGGGAGTCGGAATCCGACGCGGCCGGTACGGCCGAAGCAGCGCAGGTCACCGCCGCTGAGGAAGCACCGGCTGTCGCGGGCAGCGTGTCCTCGGAGCCTGCAGATGCCCACGTGCCGGCGGTTGCTGACACGGCCGGGGAGGCTGCGTCGGACGAAGACCACACGGGCTCGGACGACAGCGGGTCGCACGCCGACGCGTCAGAGGACGACCCCGCGCCCCGTCGCGCATCGCTGCCGGTGCTCGATGACGGGCTCGTGCGGTGCGAGATCGGCGACGGCGCCGCGGTCATGACCTGGTCGGACCAGATCCTGCTGCTCGACGGCGCCACCCGCTCCTTCGGCGGCAGCGAGGACTTCGTGTCGGTCAGCGGACCGGGTCGGGCGGTGCTCGACGGCGGCCGTGGGCTCCGGCTCATCTCGCAGTCCTCCGGCGACCTGGCGCTCAGCGTTCGCGATCGCAGCGTGGTCGCGTCGTCCGGCGTCGCTCGCGAGATGATCACGCTCGACGGGGTGGCGATGTCACGGTTCACCGGGGACGGCTGGGTCGTCGTCGCGGCCGGGCAGCGCCCGTTCGAGCAGGATGTGCGAGGTTCGGCAACGGTCGCGACCGACGCCCTCGTCGCGACCCGATGCACGTCGGGAACCGGGCTGGACGGCCTCGTGCACCTCGACGGCGTCACGCTGCTGCTCCTCGCACGCCGCTGAACCGACCGGGGGGCCAGCTCCGAGTTCAGTGGACGCAGCGCTGCCCGTGGCGTGCGGACTGCGGGCAACAGCGTGCGCGGGCGCAGCGCAAGCCTCACCATGGGGTGCGCGGGGCTGCACGCTGTTGACGCGACCGGAGGACCCTGAAAATGCCCGACGACACCAAGGCTGCTGCAGCCGTCGACATCGACGGCTACGCGGGTGAGCTCTCCGCGGACCACCCCGGCTTCAACGACGAGGACTACAAGCTCCGTCGTGAGGAGATCGGCCGCATCGCCACCGAGTACCGGCGCGGCGCGTTCATGCCGCACGCCCCGTACTCCGACGAAGAGCACGCGGTCTGGGCGCTCGTCCAGGGCGAGCTCCGCGAGCGTCACCGTCAGTTCGCGCCCAAGGTCCTCGTGGAGGCCGGCGAGCGTCTCGGCCTGCCGACCGACCACATCCCGCAGCTCGACGAGGTCTCCGGCCTCCTCGAGCCGCTGACCGGGTTCCGCTACGAGCCCGTCGCCGGCCTCGTCGCCATCCGGGACTTCTACAGCGTGTTCGGCGATGGCTGGTTCCGGTCAACGCAGTACATCCGCCACGCGTCCGCGCCCCGCTACACGCCGGAGCCCGACGTCATCCACGAGGTCATCGGTCACGGCACCCACCTCGCCGACGACACGTTCGCCCATGTCTATCGGGAGTTCGGCCAGGCCGCGGCTCGCCTGCGGACCGACGAGGCGCTCAGCTTCCTGAGCCGGGTGTTCTGGTTCACGATGGAGTTCGGGGCGGTCAAGCAGGGCGAGGAGATGCTCGCCTACGGGGCGGGGCTGCTGTCCTCCTACGGGGAGATCGAGAACTTCCGCACCGCCACGCTGCGCGAGTTCGACCTCAACACCATGGGCCGGACCTCCTACGACATCACCAAGTACCAGTCGGACGTGTTCGTGGCGCCGTCGATGGGCGAGCTCGTCGACACGCTGGTCGACTTCCTCGGCACCTTCGACGATGATGAGGCGCAGCGCCGCATCGCCGCCGCTGCCTGACGCACGCGCAAGCGTCCGATCTGGGCGGGCAGGCCCGGAGCGGGCATGCTCGCGTCAGCCGTCCCCAGGAGCCACCCATGCACTCGTCCTCGCACGACCTCGTCCTCTACGGAGCCACGAGCTTCGTCGGCCAGATCATCGCGTCGCACCTCACGACCCGGCTCGCCGGCAGTGATGTCACCTGGGCGATGGCCGGGCGCTCGCTGCCCAAGCTGGAGCAGGTTCGCGCCGACCTCGGACCAGCCGGCGCCGACATCGAGCTGCTCGTCGCTGACGCCCAGGACGCCGACGCGCTCTCCGCGATGCTGAGCGACACCCGGGTCGTGCTGTCCACCGTCGGCCCGTACGCCCAGTACGGATCCACCCTCATCCGGCTCTGCGCCGAGCAGGGCGTCGACTACTGCGACCTGACCGGTGAGGTCCAGTGGGTCGCCGAGATGATCCGCGAGCACCACGACACGGCCGTCGCCAGCGGGGCGCGCATCGTCCCCTCGGCCGGCTTCGACTCGATCCCCTCCGACATGGGTGTCCACGTTCTCCAGCAGGAGGCTGTCCGCAAGCTGGGCTCGGTGTGCACGGCCGTCCACATGCGGGTGCGTGGCATGAAGGGCGGCGCGTCCGGCGGGACGATCGCCAGCATGATGAACATCGCAGCCGAGGTCGCCTCTGACGCCGATCTCCGTCGTGTGCTCGCCGATCCCTACGCGCTCTGCCCGGAAGAGGGCCGTCCGACGACGCGTCAGCCCGACGTCAACGTCCCGCAGCACGACGGGGCGTCGGGTGCGTGGATCGCCCCGTTCATCATGGCCGGGATCAACACCCGCGTCGTGCACCGCAGCCACGCGCTGTCCGGCCACCCGTGGGGGACCGGCTTCACCTACGACGAGGCCATGCACATGGGCTCCGGCCCGCTCGGAGCTGCCAAGGCCGCCGGCCTGTCCGGTGGCCTCGCGGCCTTCTTCGCCGGTGCAGCGCTCCCGCCGACCCGCTGGCTCCTCGGCAAGCTCCTGCCCGCCCCGGGTGAGGGCCCGAGCCCGGAGGCTCAGGCGGCCGGCTACTTCCGTCTGCGGTTCATCGGCACGACGGAGCAGGGCGGCCGCATCGAGCTCGACGTCACCGGCGACGCGGACCCGGGCTACGGCTCCACCGCGAAGATGATCACCGAGGTCGCGCTGAGCCTCCTCGAGGACCTCCCGACCGGCGACGGCGCCCCCTCGGGCGGCTTCTGGACCACCTCGAGCCTCCTCGGAGACGCGCTCGTCGACCGGCTGACGAAGCACGCAGGGCTCGAGTTCACCGTCCGCTCCTGACGTTTCGTCCGTTCCGCGCACCCAACAGGGCGCGGGGGAGGTCCGTGCAGGTTCGGCGCGGAAGGCACCCACGCGCGCTCGTGTCACCCGGTGTCGCCGACACCGGACACGTGTCGCGAATCAGGCTTCTCGGCGTGGTCAGCCAACTACGCTGCGCAGCCTGCCGTCCTTGCTCGGGAACTTCATGGCCTTCGTTCGCCTGCCGTCCGTCCATCTCCGTCGCCCGGCCACCGCCGTGCTGGCGGGGGCGCTCGTCGCCCCGCTGCTGATCGCGCTGCCTGCAGCACCGGGAGCAGCGGCCCAGACCGCCGTCGAGGATGCCCAGATCGCGACGTCGCCGGCCCGGTTCGCGTCGCCGGTCGTGCTGACCGGTGACCAGCTGCCGGGCTGGTTCTCGTCGGCCGCCACGGGTCAGCCGGCCCCGTACCCCTTCGGCGTCCAGCAGTTCCAGGGTGAGCGCAGCGCCCACAACGGCGAGATCGTCGTCCCGCCCGACGCGGGCACCGGCGTCGCGGTCGATGAGCTCGCCGCCTATCGCTGGGCCGGTGGTCGCTGGACCGAGATCCCGTTCCAGGTCGACGAGCAGTTCATCCATCACCTTGCCAACGGCCGCTCCGACTTCTCGTTCTACTCCGGCACCGACACCGAGCTCACCTACGCCTGGGGCGGAAGCGCCAACACGGTGGGCCAAGAGGCGTGGAAGAAGGTGTTCGGCGAGTGCGAGGCCCGGTATGCGCTGACCGAGGCCGAGGTCCAGGCTGCGCTCGATGCGGACGCGATCGGCGCCCTGCCGGCCATCGGACCGCAGACCGCGCTCGACAGCTACTTCGGCCCCATGGCGGACCCGGTGCCCGGACTCGACGCCGACGACGAGCTGGTGTTCATGGCCTCCGACGCCGGTGCGCAGGCTCCGCTCGGCCAGCCCGGTCCGGCGGGAACGATCGAGGACCTCACCGCGCGTCAGGAGGTCCGGGTCACCGACCCGGTCACGGGCTCCGTGTCCTACGCGTACATCTTCCGTCAGGCCGACGGGCCGTCGTTCGACGAGACCAACGGCTACGTCGACCTGCGTCGTGACGCCGACGCCGACGAGTGGATCGATCGGAACTTCTTCCCCGACGGGGATCCTGAGGAGCTCGGTACGTCGAACAGCGGGTACGGCGCGAACCTCGTCGGCACGGTCTGTGACGGCACCGATGCGGCGACCCGCGTGTCCAACGATCGATTCCCTCGTGACGGGCAGGTCGTCTCGACCGACAGCTATCGCGTCACGGCGACGGGCCGCTGGATGCTCCGTGCCATCGAGATCGCAGCGGAGGGACAGGCAGCACAGGTACCCGGCGCCGACCACTCGCAGCGCGCCACGACCTACGGTCCGGATCTGCTCGACCGCTGGAAGGGCAGGGCGTTCCAGCAGTCCCCGGACTCTCAGGCCAGCGTCGTCGGCTTCGAGGACGAGCAGGTCAACTGGGAGGGCAACGCGGCGTTGCTCGGCTGGAAGGCCGGTCCCGTCCGCGCGATCCGCGAGATCTGGGGCGCCGACTCCGGCACCAACGTGACGAAGGTCGAGACGTACTACCGCGAGGCCGTGACGCACCGCTACCGCGTCCGCGTGCACCCCATCCCCGCGGACGGTCTCTACACCTCATGGGACTACAACCCTGAGGCCGTCGTCACGTACTTCAACACGTTGCGGCCGGACGGCGTCCCGATCGACGGCATCGACGACGAGCAGGTCGGCAACATCGACGGGCTCGACTACGACCAGGACGGCAACGTCGACTTCCGGGCCTACTTCGACGTCCCGGACCCGACCTTCGACATCCCCAGCCCCATCGAGCGCTGGGAGCAGGTCGCCGGCCGTGAGGGCAACGGCTCGCTCGTCTACATCACCGAGATCAACAACCTGTTCTCGCAGGCACAGAACCCGCTGGTGGTCCCGTACTACCGCGATGACGCGTGCCTCGACGACGGCACCGGCGACGGTCCCGTCCAGCGTCCTCGCCCCGGTGACGAGTTCGCCAGCGATGGCGTCAAGAACGGCTACGTCGACTTCTGGCGCGCGGAGACGGGCGATCAGACCCTCGTCTACGAGGACTTGATCTGTGACCCGGGCGCCGACCCGGCGACGACGCCGCTCCACCAGCGGATGCCGTTCCAGGGCGCGATCGCGCAGCACGGGCTGCACTTCTTCTTCACCCACGACACCGACAACGCCTTCGTCGGTTCGCCGACCGCGATCAACGAGATCGACGCCACCCAGTGGCAGTTCATGGTCCCGCAGACCTCCCCGGAGAACGTCGGGGCCGAGTACGGGCTGAACGTCCAGTCGCCGCTCGTCGCGGTGGCGATCCCGCAGGCCAACGTCGCGCAGGTGCCGTCCGTCCCGATGGCCGGTGCGGCGTCGGTGGACGCCACATGGCACGTCGGCTCGGCAGCGGGGCAGCACGCGGACGTCCCCGTCGGTGGCTCCAGCGGCGTGCACCCCGGATCGACCGGTGAGGAGGGCACGGACCCGTTCGGGCACGCCTCCGCCAAGACTGCCTCGTACGGGATCGAGTCCCGGGACACCGTCCGTGCGATGGTGCTCCAAGGTGCTGACGGCTCCGGCCGCTGGGCCGTGGTGTCCAACGATCTCTACCTGTCCCAGGACCTCCTCGTCACCCGCGTTGGCCAGCTCCTCGCCGAGCATGACGACGCGAACCCGGGCTCGGCCACCGGCATCTCGACGGACAACCTCACGGTGTCGTCGTCGCACTCACACACCTCGCCGTACTACTCGACGACCTCGGCCGGCGTGTTCGTGTTCCAGGACGTCTTCGACATCCGGCACTTCGAGTTCATGGCCCGCGCCATGGCGGACGCCGTGATCGCGGCCGCCGACGACATGACCCCCGCGACACTCGCGGTCGGTGAGACCCGCTTCCGCGGTGTGGCCGACAACGTCCAGGGTCCGGCGAACAGCGCCAGCACCAGCACGTCGGACGGCGCGCCGGGCGGCTACCCGCGCTACGACATCGACGACCGGCTCCAGGTGGTCGTGGTCGACGACGCGGACACCGGCGACGCCATCGCCCGCTGGGTCATCTTCGGGATGCACCCGGAGCTGCTCGACGGCTCCGACCTGCTCAGCGGCGAGTACGTCAACCAGGCAGAGACCCTGCTCGACCGTGAGCTCGGCGGCGTCACCGTCTGGTCGCAGACCGCCGTTGGCTCGTCCGAGTCGCGCAACGGTGCCGCCAGCCATCCGTCCGAGCAGCGGCAGGAGTTCTACCACCGCGAGTTCGCGCAGATGCAGCGTGCCGCGCGACAGTTCGCCAACGCCGTGCTCGGGGTCGTGACCGAGCTCGACGCGCTTGACGGTGGCGCCGACCCGGCCACGCTGACGCACCTCAGCGACTGGGTGACCGCGCCCGACGGTGGCATCGTGGACGAGAGCTTCATCGTCAGCGGCGTCGACCTGCGCTTCGCCCCGCCGTCCGCACGGCTCTACCCGAGCGTCGGCAACTGCCGGACGTCCGAGGCGGCCGAGGGCAACCCGGGCATCCCGGCCGGGGGTCTGCCGGACTGCGGCTACTACGTGCCCGCAGAGTTCGGCGAGAACCTGCCGTTCAACCCGGGCATCGCCTACTCGACGCTGATCGATGCCGGCGTCCCGGTCCCGGACAACTACGCAGCCCCGTCCTACTCGGCGGTGCAGGAGTCCCTCACCGTCCACCTCCAGGCGATCCGGCTTGGTGAGTACGGCGTGACCGTGCACCCCGCCGAGACGTTCGTCGACGAGACCCGCAACGTGCGGTCCCGCCTCGACGAGGTCGCGGACAACACCTGGTTCGGGTTCGACTGGACCGCGAACTACCGGGAGAACGCCGCGCAGCCCGGCTCCACGCCGGTCGGATTCGAGCAGCCCGGTGACTTCACCGACACCAACCCCTTCCTGCCGTGGAACGCGGGCGTCCGCTACGACGGCCGCACCGACGACGCTGGCGACCTGCTGCCCGGCCACGGCCCGTACACGCTCAACGACTTCTGCATCCCGCTCGACGGAGCCGGGGCCGAGATCCCGCTGGCCAGCGACCGCATGCCGGTCGCGACGCCCACGACGTGGAGCTGCAAGAACCCCGCCAACCAGGCGCAGCGCATTCCGATCACCCACCAGCTGTTCCTCGTGAACAAGGCGCGCATCTACAACGATGCCGCGGGCTGGGACCTCCCCGAGAACGCCCCGTTCGCCGAGAGCGAGCCGTCCGACCCCGAGCAGATCTGGGGCAACTGGACCGACGAGGAGATCCAGGACCTCCTGCCCGGGCGCGGTGACGCCGCGTTCGACATGGTCGGCACCATCGGCATGACCAACGACTACTGGGGCTACCTCGTCCCGTACGCCGAGTTCCAGGGCGGCGACTCCTACCGCAAGGCGCTCGGCGGGCTCGGCCCGCACGGCGCCGAGTTCATGGCGACGCGGCTGACCCGCATGCTCGCGTTGACGCGCGGTGTGATCACGCTGCCGACCGGGACCGCCGCGTCCGGCGACGACCTGCTCACCGCCAAGGACCGCAGCTTCGCGTTCGAAGCCGCGCAGCAGCAGGAGCGTGCTCGCCTCATCGGTGAGGCCTCGACGAACCACGTCACCGTCTACGAGTCCAACCCCGCGAACGTGCCGTCCGACGGCGGTGCTCCCACGATCACCGTCGAGCCGACCGCGATCACCCGCTACGACGCGGCCCAGGTCACCTGGGTCGGCGGCTCGAACTTCACCGACACCCCGCATGCTCGTGTCGAGCGGTGCACGGCCGACGACGGTGCAGGCAGCTGCACCGGCACATGGGAGCCGTTCGGTGACGGGTTCGGTGAGGTCAAGGTCAAGGTCAACTTCCCGAAGTCCGAGGACGAGATCGCGCTCCAACGGCTGGGCCAGTTCACGTGGGAGTGGGAAGCGGAGTTCGAGGCCGCGACGCTCATCAGCGAGCCCGTTGGCGGGGCGGACCGACCGTCACCGACCACCGAGGGGTGGACCTGGGCCGACGGCGTTCGCCGCGAGCAGGTGCCGGCTGGTCTCTACCAGTTCGTGCTCTCGGGCTGCCACCGTGGTCTCCCGGGTTCCTCAGCCGGATCGGGAGACTGCAACACGTCCGACCAGACGCAGCGGGTTGCTCCGTACGAGCTGACGAGCGCGCCGTTCTCGGTGACCCCATGGGACGGGATCACCGTCGAGCAGCTCGACGTCGACCTCGACACCGGCGAGGTGTCGTTCCTCGTCGGGCCGGAGTTCCCGTACCCGACGTCCTACACGGCCCACGAGGTCGCTGACGGAGTCCCGTACCTGGACTACCCGAACAGCTTCGACTCCACGTTCGCGACGCGGACCACCGGTGATGACCCTGCCGGCTTCATCAGCTCGCGCGACGACGCGGCCTGCATCGACGGAGGCTGCGACGACCTGCGGACCTACCCGAACGGCTCGGTCGGCGGGAGCTTCGCCGGCGGGCCGGAGCTGTTCTGCTTCACCTGCACCTTCCGCCCTTGGGCGGAGATCGGAACGCTCACCTCAGCGACGTCGTCCGTGGCCATCACGGTGGCGCCGCTCTCCGGGACTCCACGCACGGTGGACGCGGCCTGGGACGCAGCAACGGGACGCTTCGTCGCACCGGCCGGGACCCTCGACGGAGGCGACGAGATCTTCGTTGCTGCAGGCCAGATCGTCGACGACCTCGGTGAGACCAACCTCCGCTCGGTGAGCCAGTTCGTGCCCCTGCTCGAGGCGGACGACCTCAGCGGCCTCGAGGGTGACACGTTCGTCGTGGACGACACCTCGGTGCGCGTCGTGGCGAGCAGCTCCGACGCCACGCTGTCCTACGTGTTCGACGCGGGTGACGGCAGCGATCCGGTGACCTCCGAGGTGCTGGACTTCAGCCACGTGTACGCCGATGACGGTCCGTTCTCCGCGTCGATCACGGTCGACGGGATCCGCGACGGTGGCGCAGGTGAGACCGCAATGACCGCGACGTTCAGCGTCGCCGTCGCGAACGTCGCTCCGGTCCTGAACCCGGTCGCTGACCGATCCGTGGCGGCAGACGAACCGGTGACGTTCGTCGCGGCCTTCACCGACGTCGGGGTGCAGGACACCCACGACGTCACCTGGGTCTTCGACCTGTCGGATCCGACCAACACCACCGCAACCGGCGTCGAGACGACGCACAGCTACGCGTGCTCCGACCCGAGCTGCGCCTTCGACGCCCGCGTCACGGTGCTCGACGACGACGGCGGCAGCGACACGACGGACTTCGTCGTGACCGCGACCAACGGCGTCCCGACCGGCGTCGACGCCGGCGGCCCGTACACCTCGCTCGAGGGCGGATCGCTCGGGCTGACCGGCACGGCGACCAGCCCCGTCCTGACCTGGGCGTGGGACTTCGGTGACGGCACCACCGGGCTCGGGCAGAACCCCGACCACGTCTACGCCGAGGACGGCAGCTACACGGCCACCCTCACCGCGACCGGACCCGGCGGGCCCTCGACCGCGCAGGCGCTCGTGACCGTCACGAACGTGGCCCCGGACGTCGCCGAGCTCGGTGACGTCACGACCGACGAGTCGTTCACGGAGATCTTCACCGCCACCGTCACCGATCCGGGTGCCGACGACAGCAACCCCACGATCGTCTGGTTCCTCGACGACGTGCAGGTCGCCAGCGACGCGGACTCCTACACCCGCCGGTTCCCGGACGGTCCCGCCACGCACGTGCTCCGCGTGCTCGTCACCGACTCCGACGGTGCGACCGACGAGGCCATCTCGAACATCACCGTCCGCAACCGTGCGCCCGCCCTCGGGCTGACGGGCGCCACCGAGACCGTCGAAGGACGCCTCGTCCGATACGACGCAGACGCGTCGGACCTCGGCGAGGACGAGCTCACGATCGCGTGGGCCGTCGACGGCGTCACCCAGGACGTGACGGGGCCGGTCTTCGAGCACGCGTTCCCCGACGACGGCACCTACGCCGTGACCGCCACCGTCACCGACGACGACGGCGACTCGAACACCGACACGATCGAGACCGTCGTCGCCAACGTGGCGCCAAGCGTCGGGATCGACGGCCCGGGCGGTGCTGATGAGTACAGCGACCCGATCCGTCTGCGCGCCATCTTCGACGACCCGGGCGTGGACGACACCCACACCTACCAGTGGACGCTCGCCGGCGAGCCGATCACCGGCGCCACCGCAGCGTCCCTGGTCATCAACATCCAGGACGGACCGAAGCGCCTCGACTACGGCGTCGTCGTCACCGACGACGACGGTGGCTCAGGGAGCACCGGACATCCCGTGCTCGTCGCGAACGTCGCCCCGACGCCCGAGGTCTCCGGGCCGACGACGTTCGAGCGTGGCAGCAGCGCGACCTACACGGTCACCTGGACGGACCCGGCCGGATCGGTCGACGCCCCCTACACCGTCGAGTGGCGCGTGGACGGGCGCGTCATCGACGGCGAGACGGCCACGTCGTTCGTCTACACGACCGACCAGGCCGGCCACCACGACATCACCGCAGGCGTCGTCGACAAGGACGGCGGCGGGAACCTGGACACCGTCACAGTGAGCGTCACCGTTCCCGTCGACGGCGGTGATGGTGAGGGTGAGCCCCCGGTCACACCGAAGGTCAACCGCTCGGGGGGAGCGGGGCGCATCGACACCGCCAACCTCGTCGTGGAGACGGCGTGGGACGCCGCCTCGACGGTGCTGATCGCGCGCAGCGACGAGTACCCGGACGCCATCGCGGCAGCACCGCTCGCCGCGAAGCTCGGGGCACCCGTGCTCCTCTCGACGCCGACCACGCTGCCGGCTTCCACCGCCGCGCAGATCCGTCGGCTCGGCGCAACCAACGCGATCCTCCTCGGAGGCACGCAGGCGCTGGCCGCCGACATCGAAGCGCAGCTGCGCGACCAGACCGACGTCACCGACGTCCGCAGGATCTTCGGCGAGAACCGTCACGGCACGGCGACCGCGATTGCGGCGGAGGTCGGCGGGACGTCGGTCTTCCTCGTTCGCGGGACCGGTACGAGCGGCTTCGCCGATGCTCTGGCGGTCGGTGGGCTCGCCGCTGCCCGAGGGTTCGGGATCGTCCTCGCGACGCCCGACCGGCTCCCGGCGGAGACCAAGCTCTACCTCGACGGCGCCGAGATCACCGACATCGTCGTCGTCGGCGGCCCGGCCGCGGTGAGCGACGAGGTCGCGCAGGAGGCCAAGGGCGACGCGAGAACTCTGCGCCGGATCGCCGGCTCGACCAGGTACGCGACGTCGTTGCTCCTGGCCGGCGAGGCGCTGGACGCGGGGCTGCGTCCGGCCGTGACCTGGTTCGCGACGGGTGAGAACTGGCCCGACGCGCTCGTCGCCGGACCCGCGATCACGCGGCTGGGCGGCGTGCTGCTGCTGGTGAACGGGCGCACCGGGAGCGACGGGAACCACCGGACGTGGCTCGACGCACACGACGGTGAGGTCGTCGACGCGCGGATCCTCGGTGGCGTCGAGGCCGTGAACGCCACGATCGAGCAGGAGATCCGTGATCGCGTGCTCGGTACGTGACCGGGTGACGTTGCAGCCGGGGTCGCTCAGCGGCCCCGGCTCGTCCGCCACTCGTGCTCGAGGAGCCCGAGGTTGACGAGGTCGAACCATGCGCCGTCACGGCGCCCCCACTCACGTTGCGCGCCCTCGTGGTTGAAGCCCAGACGCTCGTAGAGCGCGATCGCTCGGGAGTTGTACGAGAACACCCCGAGCTGGACGCGGTGCAGGTTGAGCTCCTCGAACGCGTACTCCAGCGCGAGCTCGATCGCGGCCGACCCGTAGCCCTGCCCGCGATCTCGTGGGGTGCCGATCGACACGCCGAGGCCTGTGACCCGGTGGGTCCACTGGATGCCGTCGAGCGAGATCTCGCCCACGATCCTGCGGGTGTCGTCGTTCAGCCGGATGGCGAAGGCGAAGGTGTTGGCATCGTCGCGCAGTCGCTGGAGCAGGCTGAGCAGCTCCTCGCGAGAACGGGTCGAGACCGGGCTCGACAGATGCTTGCGCATCCCGTTGACGTCGTCCTGCCAGGCGCTCATGACGTCGACGTCGGCCGTCTCCCACGGGGTCAGCAGGACCGTCGGCCCGTGCAGCAGGTTGCGCAACGCTCGCTCCGCTCAGGTGGGCGCCGGGACCCGGCACCGGGGCGTCTAGGGTGGCACACCCGCGTCCCGCCGGCAGCAGGAAACCGCATGACCGATGGTGCTCTCGACAGCAAGATCGACCACGTCGCGGTGGCGGTCCCGTCCATCGACGAGGCCCGCTTCCGCTGGCAGGACGCGCTCGGCGGGGCGCCCATGCCGCTGTTCGACGCCGGGGACTTCCACACGCGCCAGCTCCGGTTCACCGGTGGCGGGAAGCTCGAGCTGCTCGAGCCCAACGACCCGGACGGCTTCGCCGCGGGGTTCCTCGCTCGCTTCGGGCCGGGCATCCACCACATCACCCTGAAGGTCCCGGACCTCGACGTGGCGCTGGCGCGTCTGCGCGCCGCGGGACGGGAACCCGTGGACGTGAGCCGCACGGATCCCCATTGGCACGAGTCGTTCCTCCGTCCGTCGACCATGGGCGGCATCGTCGTGCAGGTGGCCTGGACCCCGGAGACCGACGAGGAGTGGGCGTCGCGCAAGGGACAGGCGCTCCCGGAACCCGCAGCCGACGCTGCGACCCTGCACGGCGCGATCCTGCGCGATCGTGACCTCGACGTGGCGGCACGACGCTGGGAGCTCCTCGGGGCGCAGGTCGAGCGAGACGCCGACGGGCTGCTCGTCGTCTGGGACGGTGCTCCGCTCCGGCTGCGGATCGAACAATCCGATGACCGGCCCGGCCCGGTCGCCATCTGGATGACGGGGACGAAGATGCTGCCGGGCGATGAGATCCACGGAGCACCCGTCCGCGGACGATGACGAGGTCCCCGTCCGCGTCACCGACCGAGCGGGATCACCCCGTCGCTGCGGATCTCGACGCTCGCCCGATCTGCTGACCACGCGCCGTCGCCGAAGTCGAGGGCGATGAGGCGGACGCCGCCCCCGGCATCGACCGCGGCGCGGGTGCCCACGCGGAGGTCGAGCTCGACGACGTGACCGGTCGGGCGACGTCGGACGATCGCCGCGACGAGGTGATCGGGGTCATCGGAGGGCCGGATCGCGCGGGGCATGACCAGCAGTCCCGCGGCTCCAGCCGCGATGCCGAGCAGCTCCGCATCTGCCGTCGTGAGCACGTTGTCATGTCCGAGCAGCCGGGCGACGAGGGCGTTGACCGGAGCGGCCCAGACGTCCGTCGGCGCGCCGAGCTGGACGAGCTTCCCGGCGACGAGGATCCCGATGCGGTCGGCGATCGCGAACGCCTCGTCCCGGTCGTGGGTGACGTGCAGCGCCGTGGTGCCGGTCCCACGCACGATCGCGCGGACGTCCTCGGCGAGATCTGCACGCAACGCCCGGTCGAGCGCGCCCAGCGGTTCGTCGAGGAGCAGCACGGACGGCTCAGCGGCGAGAGCTCGGGCGAGGGCCACCCGCTGCGCCTGACCGCCGGACAGGGTGTCG
>CBDTYW010000057.1:0-17165 GCA_965364735.1 uncultured Nitriliruptoria bacterium | reverse complement strand
GATGCCCCCTGCCGATCGCGGCGAGGGCGTGCAGCACGAGGGGGGCGAGCCCGGGGTCGTCGTCGTCCAGACCGTCGGCGAGGCCCTCGTGCTCGTACAGGCGCGGCCCCAGCACGGTGGTGGGATGGCGTCCTGCCCATTCAAGGTCGGGATCGAACTGATCGAACCCGAAGGCGGGGCCCGCGCTGACCTGCCAGCCTCCGCCCATCGAGGTGTCGAGCTCCACCCAGACCGCATCAGAGGTCGGGCCGCAGCGAGCGATCACCTGCTCGAACATCTCTGACACCGGCGATGCCAGCCATGAGATCGACGGGAGCTCGACGGCAGCCTCATCGGCGAGTCGTGCGGCCAAGGACTCGACGTCGTCCCAGCGACCGGCCTGCACGGCGGCCCGGCCACGCCAGAGGGCGGTGGTGGTGTCCATCGTCAGCCTCGGTCGTGGTCGTCGTTGTCCACGTCATCGGCAACCTCGTCACCCTGCTTGACCATGGCGAGCAGTACGCGGCGATCCGCGTGGTCAGGGGGCTAGGGTGCGGCGACGCGCCAACCCGAGGACGTGCTGCGTGCATCGACGGATCTTCGGCATCGAGAACGAGTACGGGGTGACCTGCACGTTCCGCGGGCAGCGTCGGCTGAGCCCGGACGAAGTCGCGCGGTACCTGTTCCGTCGCGTCGTCTCCTGGGGACGGTCCTCGAACGTCTTCCTCGAGAACGGCGCACGCCTCTACCTCGACGTCGGATCCCACCCCGAGTACGCGACGCCGGAGTGCGATTCCCCGCTCCAGGTCGTGGCCCACGACAAGTCGGGGGAGCGGATCCTCGAGGACCTCGTCCGCTCCGCCGAGGAGCGACTCCACGAGGAGGGGATCGCCGGTGAGATCTCGCTGTTCAAGAACAACACCGACTCCGCCGGCAACTCCTACGGCTGTCACGAGAACTACCTCGTCACCCGGGTCGGTGAGTTCCAGCGCCTCGCCGACGCGCTCATCCCGTTCCTCGTGTCCCGGCAGGTGTTCGCCGGCGCCGGGAAGATCCTGACCACGCCCCGCGGCGCCATCTTCTCGCTCGCGCAGCGCGCCGAGCACATCTGGGAGGGCGTCTCCAGCGCCACCACGCGGAGCCGTCCCATCATCAACACCCGCGACGAGCCACACGCGGACGCGGAGCGCTTCCGTCGGCTGCACGTCATCGTCGGCGACTCGAACATGAACGAGTTCACGTCGTGGCTGAAGGTCGCGACCGCGGACCTCGTGCTGCGCATGATCGAGGACCAGGTCGTCATGCGCGACCTGACGCTGGACAACCCGATTCGGGCCATCCGCGAGATCAGCCACGACATCACCGGAACCCGGATGATCCGGCTCGCCAGTGGACGCGAGATGTCGGCGCTGGAGATCCAGCAGGCCTACCTCGAGCGCGTTGAGCGGTACATCCAGACGACGCAGCCCGACGACGAGGACGCCGCGAAGGTGGTCCGCGAGTGGAAGCGCGTCCTCGAGCAGCTCGTCGAGGACCCCTTCCAGCTCCACCGGGATCTCGACTGGGTCGCGAAGTACCGGCTCGTCGAGGCCTATCGCTCCCGCCACGACCTTCCGCTCGCCCATCCCCGCGTCGCGATGCTGGACCTCGCCTACCACAACGTCGCCCGAGAGCGGGGTCTGTACTACCTGCTGGAACGGCAGGGTCGCGTCACCCGTCTGCTCGACGAGGCCGACATCGAGATCGGCAAGACCGAGCCGCCGCCGCACACGCGGGCGGCGCTGCGCGGGCGCTTCATCCGCCACGCGAAGGCCAAGCGCCGCGACTACACCGTCGACTGGGTTCACCTGAAGCTGAACGACCAGGCGCAGCGGACGGTGCTCTGCAAGGACCCGTTCGTGCACGACGACGAACGTGTCGACAAGCTGATCGCGTCGATGTGAACGGTGCTCTCGCCCCATGACGGACCCCAAGGAGCAACGCCTCGTCAACCTGGTGATCGCGCTGAAGGAGACCTCGAGGCGCATGACCTTCGACGAGCTGCGGACGCGGACCGGCTACTACCAGCAGCCGGACGTGGCGGCGGCGCGCCGACAGTTCGAGCGTGACAAGGCCGATCTCCTCGCCATCGGCGTGCCGCTCACGGTCGGCCCGATCCCGTTCGGCGAGGGCACCGGATACACGATCGACCGCAAGGGCTACGCGCTGCCGGCCATCGAGCTCGCGCCGGACGAGGTCGCCGCGCTCTCCGTCGCGCTGCGTGCAGCAGGTGACAGCGCCACCACGCACGGGCTCGCGAAGCTGACCGCCCGTGCGCCGGATCCTGACGGTTCGGACGGCAGCGGGCTCCCAGCGGTCCTGTCGGTCGACGAGCCGCCCGTCGAGGTGCTCGCCGCGACCAGAGAACGTCGGCAGCTGCGGTTCCACTACCGCAACTCCCGGGGCGAGGTGCGGGCGAGGCACCTGCACCCCTACCGCGTCGCGCAGCGTCGCGGTGCGTGGTACGTGCGCGGCCACGACGTGGACGCCGGCGAGCTGCGGACGTTCCGGCTGGACCGCGTCGTCGGGACGGTCGAGGTCGGGGCCCACCCCGGAGCGTTCCCACCGCCGACCCGTCCGGAGGAGCGGGGCTTCACGATCCCGAAGAGCCCGGGTGTCTCGCTCGAGCTGTTCGTCGCGCCCGAGCAGGGATGGCTCGTCTCGACGGCGGGTGGATGGCACGTGGACGACCTCGCCCGCCCGGACGTCGTGCCGGAGAGCTGGCTGGCGTTCCGGATCGACGACATCGAACGATCGCGCGCCGTGACCCTCGTCCTGGGGCTCGGCGACCAAGCGGCGCTGCGCGGGCCCGCCGATGTCCGCGAGGACGTCCTCGCTGCGCTGGACCGTGTGCTGGGCCTCGCCGAGCCGGCCTCATGAGCGCGCTCGACCACACCCGACGGCTGCTGCTCCTCGTGCCGTACCTCCTCGAACGCCCGGGCACCACCCTCGACACCCTCGCCGAGCACTTCGTGACGACCCGGGCTCAGATCGAGTCGGACCTCGCGAAGCTCCGCTGGTGCGGGCTTCCCGGCGGGTTCGGGGCGTCGTTCATCGAGGTGGACATCGAGGGGGACGGCGTCTACGTCTCGATGGCCGATGAGCTCCGACGACCGCTGCGGCTCACCGACGAGGAGGCGCTGCGGATCGTGCTGACCTTGGAGGTCTTCGCCAGCGCCTTCGGCGATGACCTGCCGTCGCTGAGGTCGGCGCTCGACAAGGTGCGCGGAGCCGCCGGACTCCCCGACGGGCTGTCAGCCGACGATGACCACGCCCCGGCCACGATCGATCTGGTCCGCAGGTGCCGTCGAGCCATCGACGCCGGAACGCAGGTCCGGATCTCCTACCAGGGACGTACGGACGCGCAGCCCCGATCGCGGGTCGTTGACCCCTGGCGGCTGCACGTCGAGGGGCACTGGTACCTCCAGGGTCGCGACCACGGCGCGGACGCGCTGCGGAGCTTCCGGCTGGACCGGGTCTCAGATCTCGAGGTGTTGCACGAGCCGTCGGAGCAGGCAGCCCCGTCCGGGGAGCTGCCGCCTCCCCGCTACCGGGCGGCGGACCACGACACGGTGGTCACGCTCGCTGTGCCCCCGGCCGCCGGGTGGGTGATCGAGGCCCTCGACGTCGATGAGCTCACCGAAGGTCCCGACCGAACGCGCAACGTGACCTTCCGGACCGACGCGTTGGACTGGGTTGCTCGGCTCCTGCTCTCGACCGGTCAGCAGATCGAGGTCTCGGAACCGGCCGATCTGCGCACGCGACTTGCAACAATGGCCACGCGAGCCCGAGATCTCCACGCCGCGACGTAACGATCTCGACTTCGCGGCCGACGGGTCCCGCATGGATGGGCAACCCCCGTCCCGGGCACCTTCCCAGCGAGGATGGGGCAGATGTCCCTCAAGTTCCCAGCATTACTGGCCGTAATGTTGGACAGGACACAGCGAGTACGACTGCAAGGGACGGCGATGACGAAGATCCGGGCCACCTGCCCCACCTGTGGTGAGGTTGACCTCACGGCGAACGACATCGAGCTCGAGCTCGTGCGCAGCGAGGCTGAGCGCGTCTCCAGCGGCAGCTGCTACCGCTTCTGCTGCCCGATCTGCGAACAGATCATCACGAAGCCGGCCGATGAGCGCATCGCGCGGCTCCTCGCTTCCGGCGGCGTCCGCATCTTCTCTGACGGCGAGCCGGTCGAGGCCATCGAGGACGAGCCCGCCGTTGCCCAGCTCCCGCCGCACCCCGAGGCACCCGTCGCAGGCCCGATCCTGACCCACGACGACCTCCTCGACTTCCACCTGCTGCTCGACAGCCCCCACTGGTTCGACCGGATGCTCGCCTCGGTTCGCTGACCAGCCACAGATCTCCAACCCGGGACCTCGCCATCACGGCGAGGTCCCGTTCCAATTCCCGGACGACGCTCCCGCGGGAGTGGGGAACCGACCGGGGTGTAGGCTCGTTCCAGATGCATCGAGCTCGGAGACCGTCATGCCCGGAGGTTGGGAACTCATCGCGATCCTCGCGGTGGTCGTGCTGCTCTTCGGCGCGAAGAAGCTGCCCGAGTTCTCGAAGTCGATCGGAGTCTCCATCAAGGAGTTCCGCAAGGCCACCGAGGACGACGGCGACGACGTGAACGAGTCCGCCACCGACGGGAAGTCCTGAGCCGGTGAGCGCCACGTCATCCCCGGTCCCCGCCGGCGAGATGACGCTCTTCGAACACCTCGCCGAGCTCCGTGACCGGCTCTTCAAGAGCGTCGCAGCCCTCGCCGTGGGCACGATCATCGGCTACGTGCTGTTCCCGGACATCCTGGGAGCGATCCTCGGGCCCTACTGCGACGTGCCTGCAGCGTTTCGACCGAACGCCGACGTGGAGTGCGCCCTCGTCGCCCAGAACGTCCTCGAGGCCTTCTCGACCCGCATGAAGGTCTCCCTGATCACCGGCGCGTTCTTCGCGGGACCGATCCTCTTCTACCAGCTGTGGCGGTTCATCTCGCCGGGTCTGACCACCAAGGAGCGCCGTCTCGCGCTGCCGTTCGTCGTGATCTCGCAGCTCCTGTTCGGGGCCGGCCTGGCCTTCTCGGCGTTCGTGATCCCGCGTGGCCTGACGGTCCTCCTCGGGTTCGGCGGCGACCAGATCACGCCGCTGCTCAGCGCCGGCAACTACGTCTCGTTCGTCGTCACGACCGGCGTGGCGTTCGGGATCGTCTTCGAGCTCCCCGTCATCCTCATCTTCCTGGCGTTGCTGGGAGTGGTGACCTCGACCTCCCTCCGCAAGTTCCGCAGCTACGCGATCGTGCTGAACGTCGTGGTGGCTGCGGTGGTCACCCCGACGACCGACGCGCTCACCCTGTTCTTCATGGCAGGACCGATGCTTCTGTTCTACGAGATCTCGATCCTTGCCGCCTGGCTGATCGAACGACGACGCGCCAAGCGCACCGTGGCCACCACATGACCCATCCCGAAGACCACGACGACGTCAGCCCCGTCATCGCGTCGTTCCTGACGCACTACGACTTCGCGCTCGATGACTTCCAGATGGACGCGATCGACTCGCTCGACGCGGGACGATCGACGCTGGTCTGCGCCCCGACGGGCGCCGGGAAGACGATCGTGGGGGAGTTCGCCTGCCACGCCGCGCTCGAGCGTGGCGGGAAGTGCTTCTACACGACCCCCATCAAGGCGCTGAGCAACCAGAAGTTCCGTGACCTCCAGGACCGACACGGTGCTGCCAACGTCGGGCTGCTGACCGGCGATCGCGCGATCAACGGAGGCGCCCCGGTGGTCGTGATGACCACCGAGGTCCTGCGGAACATGATCTATGAGCGTTCCTCCACGCTCGAAGGACTCCAGTACGTCGTCCTCGACGAGGTCCACTACCTCGCGGACCGTGATCGTGGTGGTGTCTGGGAAGAGATCATCGTCCAGCTCTCACCGGACGTCGCGCTCGCCGCGCTGTCGGCCACGGTCTCCAACGCCGAGGAGTTCGGGGACTGGCTCGACGCGACCCGAGGTGGGTGCGAGGTCGTCATCTCCGAGGACCGGCCCGTCCCGCTGACCCACCACTACTACGTCAACGATCGCATCCACGACACCTTCACGACCCGCAGCTCCGGCAAGGCCGCCAAGACCGCGGCGCGCCAGGCCCGCGGTGGCGTCCCCAACCCCGAGCTCGTGATGCTGTCCAAGCGTGCAGCGAAACGACACCGGGACAAGCGCGGCCGCTCCCATGCAGGCATCCGGCTCCGGTGGCCGTCACGCGAGGACGCCGTCGAGGAGCTCGCGAACCGGAAGTGGCTTCCGGCCATCATCTTCGTCTTCTCACGTCGGGGTTGCGAGGACGCCGTCGATCAGCTCCTGCGCGCCGGGATCCGCCTGACCAACAAGCGCGACCGCGAGGAGATCCGCGCCCTCGCGGACACGATCCTCGCCGACATCCCGGAGGAGGACCTCCGAGCCCTCGGCTACTCGAAGTTCATGGCGGCGCTCGAGCAGGGGATCGCCGCCCACCACGCGGGGATGATCCCGGCGTTCAAGGAGACCGTCGAGGTCTGCTTCCAGCGCGGCCACCTCCAGGTCGTCATCGCGACCGAGACCTTGGCGCTCGGCATCAACATGCCGGCGCGCACCGTCGTCATCGAGCGGCTCGAGAAGTACAACGGCGAGACGCACGTCCTGCTGACCCCGGGCCAGTACACCCAGCTCACCGGCCGTGCAGGCCGCCGCGGGATCGACGACCGTGGCCACGCGATCGTGCTGCACCAACGAGACCTCGAGTTCGAGCAGGTGGCCGGTCTCGTCGGGACCCGCAGCTTCCCGCTGCGATCGTCGTTCACACCGTCCTACAACATGGTCGTGAACCTGCTCCGGCAGCACTCGGTCGCGGACTCCGAGCGCCTCCTCGGCGCCTCGTTCGCACAGTTCCAGGCCGACCGCTCCGTCGCCGGGACCGAGCAGAAGCTCCGCGCCTACGACGAGGGAATCGCAGGCTACGCGCGCCACCTCACGTCCGACCTCGGTGACTGGTCGGAGTACTGGGGCTTCCGGACGAAGCTGTCGCGGCTCGAGAAGGACGGTGCGAAGTCCAAGCGCCGAGGTCGCAACGCCCGGACCCGCGACGCGATCAACGCGCTGCGGCCGGGCGACGTCCTGCACCTGCCGTGGATGGGCAACCGCGGGCTCGTCGCCGTCACCGGCATCAAGCCGACGTCGAAGGGCGTCCCGATCGTGCACCTGGTGACGGACTCGAAGCATCAGGCGAAGGCCGGACCTCGGGAGTTCGAGAAGCTGCCGGTCGTGGTCGGCAAGGTCGACCTCCCGGCCGGCAACCCTCGGCAGGTCGAGTTCCGGGCGAAGCTCGCCGGTCGGCTGCGTGCCCTGACCCCACCGGGTGACGGCCCGGTCCGGTCCGAAGGGGGGCCGATCCGCGTCGAGGACGTCGTCGACCCCCAGATCGCCGAGCTGCGCGCCGCCCTGCGCGATCATCCGTGCCACGACGATCCGAACCGCGCCGAGATCGAGAAGTGGCAGCACCGCTCGGACGAGCTGGCGGGCAAGGCCCGTCGCCTCCGCGACGACGTGGCCCGCAAGACCGGATCGCTCGTCCGCGCGTTCCATCGTCACGTCTCCGTGCTCCAGCGCCTCGAGCACCTCACCACGGACGGCGACATCCGCCCGACCGAGCGCGGGATCACGCTCGCCGGCATCTACGCGCAGATCGACCTGCTGATGGCCGAGTGTCTCCTGCGTGGCGTGTTCGACGGACTCGACGCGGCGGAGCTGGCGGGCATCGCGGCGTACGTCATGTACGAGCCACGCGGCGGTGTCGAGACCGACTACCCCGAGATCCCCACGCCCGGCCTGAAGCGGACCATCGCGGAGGTCGAGGAGATCGCGGCGGAGCTTCGCAAGCTGGAGATCGAGGTCGGCGTGCCACCCACGCCCACGTTCGATGCCGGCTTCGTGGCACCGGCGTGGCGGTGGGCTGGCGGGGCGTCGCTGGACGCCTCCCTCGGGCACCTCGAGATCACCGGCGGCGACTTCGTCCGCAACGTCAAGCAGATCGCCGATCTCGTCGGTCAGATCCCGCACCTGCACGCGGTCAGCCATCTCCACCCGCAGGCGCGGAAGTCCGTCGACAAGCTTCGGCGTGGCGTCGTCGACGCCTAGGCTGCCCGGGTCCCTCCGACGAGTGGTCCTGTCGTGCTCGCTCCCTCCCTCGTGTCCGCGCTCGAGACCGTCGCGCCGACGGCCCGCATCCAGACGCATCCTGCCGACGTCGACCGACACGCCCACGACTGGTGGTCACGCTCGATCATGCGACGCCGTGCAGGGGAGACGCTCGACCTCCCGGCTGCCGTCGTGGCTCCGGCTGACCGTGACGAGCTCGCAGCCGTCGTCGCGTGGTGCCACGAGCAGCACATCGCGATCGTGCCGTTCGGGGCGGGGACCGGCGTCTGCGGTGGCGCCTCACCGGTGCCGGGCGGGATCACCATCGACCTGAAGCGCATCAACCGTGTCCTCGAGATCGACGAGGTCTCCGGGCTCGTCACCGCGGAACCGGGGATCATCCTGCAAGACCTCGAGGAACGGCTCCTGCACCGCGGCTGGACCCTTGGCCACCACCCGTCCTCCGCGCACTGCTCGACGCTCGGCGGGTTCCTCGCGATCCGCTCCGCGGGGCAGGAGTCGTCGTTCTACGGGAAGATGGAGGACATGGTCGACGGGCTGGAGGTCGTCCTCCCGGACGGCACCGTGGCGCGCTGGCGGTCGACGGCCTCCTCGTCGTCGGGGCCGGACCTGAAGCGCCTGTTTCTCGGCTCCGAAGGCACCTTCGGGATCATCACCGAAGCGACGCTGCGGATCTGGCCGGCACCCGAGGTCGACGTCGACCGAGGATTCCTCTTCCCGGACATCCCGAGCGGCCTCGCCGCGATCCGTGCGCTGATGCGCACCGGCCTCCGCCCACACATCTTCCGCCTCTACGACCAGACCGACACGGCCATGGTCTTCAGCGGCCAGGGGCTTGAGGTCCCCGACGGGTGCCTCTCGATCCTCGGCGCCTCGGGCACGCCGGAGATCGCCGGGTTCGTCGCCGAGACTGGTCGCAGGATCATGATGGAGCACGGTGCGGAGGACCTCGGTGAGGGCCCGGGGCAGCACTGGCGCGAGAACCGGCACCGCGTCTCGTACCGCTACGCCGACTACATGAAGCCGGGCGGGGCGTTCGGCGACGCGCTGATGCTCGACACCATGGAGGTCGCGGCGACCTGGTCAAGGATCGAGGCGCTGTACGCCGAGGTCAAGGCCGCGCTCAGCGAGCACGCGGACCTCGTCATGGCCCACATCAGCCACGTCTACCCGCAGGGCTCGTCGATCTACTTCACGTTCGGCGGGATCACCGGCGGTGACGAGGATGCTGCCCTGCGTCGCTACGACGCGGCATGGGACGCCGGCGCTCGCGCATCGCTGCGGGTCGGAGGGACGATGTCGCACCACCACGGGGTCGGCCTGGTCCGCGCCCCGCACCTGCCCACAGAGCTCGGCGAGGGTGCGTTCGCGTTGCTGGAGCGCATCAAGGATGCGATCGACCCCGCCGGGTTGGCGAACCCCGGCAAGCTCGGCCTCGGAACGACCTCGGGAGCAGGCGCATGAACGACGAGACCTCCGCACCGATCGAGGGCGCGTCCGCAGCCGAGGCCCTGATGGCTGCGACCAGCACCGAGACGTCGCTCGTCACGAGCCTGCTGCCGCAGATCGCCGACGAGACGCTCACCGCGGCGATCCACGGATCCTTCTGCCCGAAGATGTGCACGTTCGCATGCCCGGTCACCATCGCGACGGGGCGCGACGACGCCGTCCCGTGGAGCCTGCACCGCACCGTGTCCGACCTCGCGACGGGACGGCTGGAACCTGACAGCCACGCTGCCCAGCGCCTCGAGGCCTGCACCGGCTGTCACGCATGCCAGGACGCCTGCACCTTCGAGCAGGACGTTCCCGCCCAGGTCCGCGAGGCTCGTGCGGCCGTGGTGGCGGCGGGCGCCGGCAGCCCCGTCGTGGCCCTCGCCGCAGACCTCGCAGCCGATGGCCGGTCGCCCCACGGCGCAGAGCTCGTCGACGCGTCCGACGGCACGACGGCAACGACGATCATCATGGCTGGATGCCGCGACGACGCGGACATGCTCAGCGCCGTGCACACGCTCATATCCGCGGCCGGGCAGACCGCCAGAATCGTCGCTCCGCCCGGCTGCTGCGGTGGAGCGCTCGACGATCTCGGGGACACCGCGGCTGCTGCCGCCCGGCGCGACGCCACCGCAGGTCTGCTCGCCGGAGCAGAGCTGATCGTCTCGACCGACCCGCACTGCCTGCCGTCGCTGCGCGCGATCGCCGGTGACGCCACGGTCGTCGATGCGGTCAGCCACGTCGCCGGACTGCTCGACGCGGGGAGCCTCGAGCTCTCCGCCGGCGCAGCGCTCACCGTGACCTACCACGACCCCTGTCTGCTCGCCCGCGACGAGGGGGTCGTGGACGCACCACGTGAGCTGCTGCGTGCGGTGGGAGCGACCATCCTCGAGCCGGAGGGGAGCGGCCGACACACCGTCTGCTCAGGCGCGGGCATGGCCATGGAGCTGCTCGCGCCGGGCTCCGCGGCCGAGACGGCTCGCCGACGTGGCGAGCTCTTGACGCAGCCCGAGGCCGACGTCATCGTGACCGCGTGCGGCGGAGCGCGACGCCGGCTCGGCACGGTCGGGGCGAGCGTCGACGACCTGTTCGTCCTGCTCGCGGCCAACCTGCACACTGAGCCCTCGGCCTCGTCCGCACCCAACGGTGGAGCATCCGCGTGACCAGCAGCTTCGGTGAGCTCCTCCTGATCGCCAACCCCCGAGCGGGGCGCGGCCGCTCCGCGGTCCTGCCCGAGCTGGAGGCAGCGCTCGCAACGCACGGCCTCACCCACCGGACGGTCCTCACGTCGGGTCCCGGCGACGCGACGAAGGTCGCGCGACAGGCAGCCGAGAACGGGACACGCCTCATCGTGGCGGTCGGCGGCGACGGCACCGTCCACGAGGTCGTCAACGGCCTGGTCGACCCCGAGACGGGCGAGCGGATCGGCGAAGCCGTGCTCGGGCTGGCTCCGGCTGGCTCCGGCTGCGACTTCTCCCGGACGTTCGGCCTCGACCGTGACCCGGAGACGATCGCGCGACACCTCGCCGGCGACACGCTCTACCCGATCGACGTCGGCAGGGTCCGCTGCGTCGGCTTCGACGGACAGCCGGTCACCCGGCTCTTCGCGAACATCGCCGAGGCCGGGTACGGCGGCTACGTCACGAACCTCGCCAACGGCCTGCCGCGGTTCCTGGGCCCGGCCCGCTACGCGGTCGGGATGATGGCCGCGGTCGCGAAGTTCAAGCTCGTCGAGGGCTCGGTCACCATCGACCACACGCAGATCAACGAACCGATGTCGAACGTCGTGGTGGCGAACGCGCAGTTCTTCGGCGGCGGCATGCACGTCGCCCCGCGCGCCGTGCCCGACGACGGCAAGTTCAACGTCCAGATCTTCAAGGGGGAGATGAAGGATGTCATCACCATGGCGCCGAAGCTGCGGTCCGGCGACCACACGTCGGACCCGGACGTGCGCGAGTACCAGTCCGCCAAGGTTGAGTTCACGACCGACCGCCCCGTCATCCTGGAAGCGGACGGCGAGGTGCTCGGGACGACGCCGGCGACCTTCGACATCTTCCAGAAGGCCCTCCAGCTCAAGATCTGAGCCGGCCGGATTCAGCGCAGCGGAACCGGCCCACGCTCGTGCGTGACGGCGACGCGGTAGGCGTCGATGGAGGCGCGGCGCTGCTCGTCACCCCAGCCGAGCTCCTCCGCGAGCACGTCAGCGACCATGTCGATGGCCGGCCCGCCGGCGGCGGCGTGGCGGAGCGACACACGCGTCCGCCGCTGCAGGACGTCGTCGACGGAACGAGCCATCTCCTGACGGACGGCCCAGCGAACCTCGCCGGTCAAGTAGGGGAGGCCCTCAACGAGCGGCCCGGTCTCATCGTGTTCAGCACAGAACGCGAGCACCTCCGACGCTCGATCACCGTGCCGATGCCAGATCGAGGCCACCGCGTCCGCTGCGATCCCAAGCCGGACCGCAGCAGCCCGTGCCTGCTCGCGGCTCGCCCCGGCGTCTCCCGCGACGCCGAGCCGCAGGTCGACGGTCCGGCAGGCCTCGTCGGTCAGGCCGGCGGCGGCAAGGTGGTCGACCGCGTCCTCAGCCATCTGCCGGTACGTCGTGAGCTTGCCGCCGGTGATCGTGACGAAGCCGGGCGGATCCTCGATGACCGCGTGCTTGCGGGACAGGTCCTTCGAGTCCGCCCCAGCTCGCTCGAGCAACGGCCGAGTCCCGGCCCACGCCCCGATGGCATCGTCGAACGTGAGATCAAGGTCGAAGGCGGCGTTGACCGCGGCGAGCAGGTAGCTGCCGTCGTGGTCCTCGAGCGCCGGCTGCTCGAACTCCGCGGTGTCGTCATCGGTCGTGCCGACGTAGACCTGATCGCCCCACGGGATCACGAACGCCATGCGTCCGTCGTCCGTCGCAGACGGGACCGTCACGGCGCACTCGACGTCCAGGAGTGACCGCGGGAAGGTCAGGTGCACGCCCTTGGCCGGCCGCACCTTGAGCTGCTCGTCGTCGATGGCCAGATCACGCACGTCGGCGGCCCAGACGCCGGCGGCGGAGACCGCCCAGCTGCACGGGATCGTCGTGGTCTCGCCGGTGAGCTGGTCACGGACAGCCACTCCGCTCACACGCCCGGAGGTGAGCACGACGTCGACGACGGCGCAGTGGTTGACGACCAGCGCACCGTGTTCACGTGCCCGCTGAGCAATCTGCCACGTGAGGCGCGCATCGTCGGTCTGGCAGTCGTCGTACTGCCAGCCGCCCTGGGAGAAGCCGGCGCGGAGGCCCGGCACCCGACGTCGGACGTCAGACACCGAGAGCCGCTGTCGCCGACGCGCCCGCGAGCCCAGAGCCATCGTGTCGTAGAGCGTCAGCCCGGCACGCAGCTTCAGCGCCATCATCCGATCATCGATCGGCACGACGAAGGACAGCGGCCGGACGAGGTGCGGGGCGTTGTCACGCAGCCGCCCCCGCTCGCGTACCCCCTCGGCAACCATCGGAACATCGCCGTTGGCGAGGTAGCGCAGCCCGCCGTGAACGAGCTTCGAGGACTTCGACGACGTGCCCGAGGCGATGTCATCGCGTTCGACGAGCGCGACGCGAAGCCCACGTGACGCCGCGTCCAGCGCGATGCCGACACCCGTGATCCCGCCGCCGATGACCACGACGTCCACGCCGTCTGATGCCAGAGCGAGCGCTGTCTCACGGCCGTGGACAGCCGTGGCGGGGCCGGTCGTGGAGGAGGACATGAGCAGCTCCGGTCGTCCCGCCGCGGGCGGTCGTCTCGTCGGGGCGAACCTTCGTCCCGTGCGCGGCACGCGTGCCGGAGACTACCGTGGCCCCTGCGCGGCCCCGGGGGCCGCACCTCGCCGGGGAGCCATCATGCAGAGCGCCATCGCCGTCCAACGTGCACGGATCGAGGAGATCCGTGAGATGTCCGAGGAGTACCGCGACGAGGCGTCGAACGCCTCGAGCGACGGGCTTCCGTGGGACGCCCCGATCCCGCAGGGTGGCATCTTCTGGGTGGCGCGCGATCAGGACGGCAACGATGTCGGCTACGCCGCGGGAACGATGCGACCCACGGGCTGCACCGTCGGGCCCGTCTACGTCCGCGACTCCGCGCGCCGGCTCGGCGTCGGACGTCACCTCCTCGTGAGCATCCAGGAGTGGGCGGGCGCGACGCGCGTCCCGGTCGTCGAGATCACCGTGGCCGCGGACAACCCGCTCGGCCAGCAGTTCCTCGAGGCGCTGGGCTACCAGCCACGTCGGATTCTGATGTCGCTGCAGCCCGTGGTCGACTGAGGGCCCCGTTGCCCTGCCGAGGACGCACGCCATGGTCCATCTGCTCCCGACCGAGCACCGCGACCTGCTGGAGGTCGTCGACGCGTTCGGCCGACACGAGCTGGCGCCGCTCGCCCGGGCCCACGAGGCCGCGCGCCGGTTCCCGGTCGAGCTGTGGCAGCAGGCGTCCGGGATGGATCTCGCGAGCCTGCCGCACCGAGTCGAGGCCGGGGGTGGAGGAGTCGGCTGGCGCACGATGACGATGGTCATCGAAGAGCTCTCGCGTCACTTCGTGTCGCTCGGCACGGCGCTCGGCGTCCACGGCGCCGCCTCGAGCGTGATCGTCGGCCGTCAGAGCTTCGAGCCGATCGCTTCGGTCGTTGACGGAGCGTCGCTCGCGACCTCCCGGATCGACGCCGCTCCGGAACGCCCGGTCGCGACGCCCGTCGACGGCGGTCACCGGCTCGACGGCAACGCCGGCACGGTCGCGCTCTCGGGGCTCGCGGAGCACCATGTCGTGACCGCCGACCTCGCCGACGGCCTCGGCCTCGCGGTCTTCGTCATCGATCCGGGCCGGCCCGGACACACGTTGACGTCGGCGCAGGCGCCCGCGCTCGGCTCCCTCCAGCTCGCGACGTCGCGCTATCAGGGCGTTCACGTCCCGGACCATCTGCAGCTCGCCGACGGCAACGCGGCCGCGGCCCGCCTCCGGCGACGAACCCGCCTGATGGTCGGCGCCGCGCTCGTCGGTCTCTGTCAGGCAGCGCTGGATCACGCCGGGTTCTGGGCGCGCGCGACCGCGCCCGTCGAAGGTCCCAGCCGGGCCATCAACGACCGCCTGGCCTCCATCGCCACGACCGGCGAGGCCGCGCGCCAGCTGCTCCGGTCGGCCGCTGATCGACACGACCACGGCTTCGACGTCGACGACGCAACCGCCATGGCGCTGCGTTGCTGCGCCGAGGCTGCCGTCTCCACCACGACCCTCGCGACCGAGGTCCACGCCGTCTGCGGCGACCCCGAGGATGACACCATCGCGAGGTACGCAACCGAAGCCCGGGTGCTTGCGGATCTCGTCGACGATGCCACCGCCCGCCTCGGGGCCCGGCTCGGCGGTGCCACGTGAACGAGGCGATCGCGCCCGAGGTCGACGGCAGGGTCCGCACCATCCGACGCCTCCTCATCGGCGGCACCCTCGTGATCGGCGGTGGCCTGGCGTTCCTCGTGGCGATCGGAGGCTCGGGAGGCCGGGCCAGCTTCGCCGGGCTGCTCCTGGGGGCCGCAGCCAGCGCGGTCTTGACGGTGGTCTACGGCGCATCCGTGTCGCTGATCGACGAAATGCGCGACCAGCACATCAGCCGGGAGCGGATCGTGTGGATCGGCGCGGCGTTGATCGGCGCGATCCTGCTCCCGGGGATGCTCGTCGGCATCGGAGGCTGACGGCCCGGATTCCCCGGATTCGTCGGCGTCAGCGCTAGGCTCGCGACAACTTCCGGGCGACGAGACGACGACCCCGCATGGACGTCAAGACGGGCACGACGACGCAGGAGGCGAGCCCTCCTGCGGGCACAACGCCCGCTCCGACGGCGCGCGGAACGCTCGTCGTCGCCGACGACATCGTCACGCTGGGCCATGGTCGGCACTCGGGCCGCGCCCTCGTGATCCGTGGATCGCGGGTGGTGTGGGTCGGGGACGACCCAGCCATGGCTCCACCCCACGGCGCCACGTTGGACCTCAGCGGCTGTGTCCTCGGGCCGGCCTTCGTCGATGCGCACGTCCGGATGACGCCGGCGGGCATGGCCGTGACGGGCCTCGACGTCGCAGGCGTGCGCACGCGTGACGACCTGCTCAGGGCGGTCCGCAACTACGCGGACCAGCACACCGGCCGCGTGATCTGGGGGCTCGGGTTCGACCCGTACATCTTCGTCGGCGACCTGCCCACGGCCGAGGAGCTGTCCACGGCCGCGCTCGGCATGGCGGTGTTCCTCAGCCGCGTCGACGGCCACTCGTGTCTGACCGACGCCAGCACGCTCCGCGCGGCGCCGCTGGCCCGCGCCCACGGCATGGAGACCGACGACGAAGGCCGCCCCACCGGGATCCTCCGCCGGGAGGCGCACAAGATCGTGCGGCGCTGGTCCGTCGGGGCGATGACCGAGATCGAGCTCGACGCCGCACGCCGCGCGATCTCGAGTCGCTGCGCCTCGCTGGGCGTCGCGTCGGTCCACGAGATGAACGGGCCCGACCAGATGGGCTCGACCGACTTCGACGCCTGGCTGCACGGCCGCTGGCCGATCGACGTCGTCGGGTACTGGGGCAGCTTCGATCTCGGGTTCGCGGCCGAGCGTGACCTCCGACAGATCGGGGGAGCCCTCCACCTCGACGGCTCGCTCGGCTCACACACCGCAGCGCTGGCGGAGCCCTACGCCGATGCCCCCGGGTCCGGTGTGCTCGAGCACGAGGACACCACGCTGATCGAGTTCTTCCTCGCCGCGACCCAGGCAGGGATGCAGGTTGCCGTCCACGCCGTCGGCGATGCAGCCCTACGTCAGGTCGTCCGCTGCTGGCAGGCTGTCGAGGCCAGCCTGCCGGAGCACCTGGGCCCGGCCGCGTCCCGTCTCCGCCATCGCGTCGAGCACGCAGAGGTGCTCCCTCCGGATCTGCGGCCGGCCTTCGCCGAGCTCGGCCTCACGGTGTCTGGTCAGCCGCTCCACGAGATGGCGTGGGGTGGCCCCGACGGGATGTACGCCTCACGGCTCGGGCCGGAACGGATCGGCTGGACGAACCCGTACCGCGAGCTGGCAGATCTGGGCGTGTCCCTGACGTTCGGCTCGGCGACGAGCACCGGAGCGATGGATCCCTGGGACACGGTGTGGGCGGCCGAGCACCGCAGCGACCCGGCCCACGCGATGGACCGCCTCGAAGCGGTCTCCGCATCGACGCTCGGTGGCCGCGCAGCAGCGCGACAGGACCGCTTCGTCGGAACCGTGCGTGCGGGCATGCGAGCCGACCTGGCCGCGTGGGAAGGCAACCCCTACACCGCCGATGACCCACGGGGTACGCGCTGCGCGCTGACGACCGTCCGGGGCCGGGTCACCCACGGTGACGGCCATCCGCTGCCTCGCTGGAACGCCGAGTGACCGGGTTCACCTCCGCGCGGGACGAAGCGCTCGTCGCCGCATCGATCGGCGCCACCACCACCGAC
>CBDTYW010000056.1:0-17201 GCA_965364735.1 uncultured Nitriliruptoria bacterium | reverse complement strand
CGTTCCAGCTCATGCCGTTCCAGCTCATGCCGTTCCAGCTCATGCCGTTCCAGCTGAGCCCGGAGAACGCGTCCTCGGTCCATGCGGTGGGCGTGTAGTCGTTGCCGAAGATGTCGAAGTCGCCGGTGAGGGCTGTGCCGTCGAGGTGCATGCGGTGGGAGCCGCGTGCGGCATCGATCGAGCCGGATCCGTCGGATCGTGCCCACATCTGGGTGAACGGGATGTCCTGGCCGTTGATGACGGTCGAAGACGGCGCGTCGAAGGCGACGTCCATGCGCAGGAACCGGGCGCGGTCGTAGGAGTCGTCGCGGGCATCGACGCCCCGACCGGCGTGGGCAAGGACGTGCTTGACCTGATCCGGCGTCAGCTCCGGCCGCGCTTCGAGGAGCGTGGCGATCGCGCCGGACACGATGGCCGTCGCCTGCGACGTCCCGGATGCCTTGACGTGCAGGTCGTCCTTCTTGATGCGACCCTTGCCGTTGACCTCCTCGGAGGCGGTTCCAGGTGCACGCGGTCCGATGATGGACTCGCCCGGTGCGAGGATGTCGACGAAGGCCAGACCGTCGTCGGAGCCCTGCGAGAACTTCGTGGGCCTGCCCTCTCCGTCATGGACCCACTCGCCCTTCCTCTCCTCGGCAGCGCCGACGGCGATGACCCACGGGTTGGTGGCAGGATTCGCGAACGACGTGCTCTTGTGTCCATCGTTGCCGGCCGCGACGGTGACGACGATGCCAGCGTGCCAGGCACGCTCGACGGCATAGGAGAGCGGGTCGATGGCCCAGTCCTGCTGGCTGTCGGTGCCGTAGGCGAGCGACAGGACGCGGATGTTGTGGTCGTCCTTGTGGGCGATGACCCAGTTGATGGCGCTGATGACCTGCGAGACGTCGGCGGCGCCGTTGCGCGCTCCGACCTTGACCGAGACGAGGGTCGCGTCCGGTGCGATGCCGAGCTGACGGCCGGGCACACGCGTGCGGTCGCCGTCGGTCCATGCGCTGTCCGTGCCGGCGATGATGCCGGCGAGATGGGTGCCGTGGCCGTTCGTGTCCCGTCCGAGGTCAGCGCCGGACAGCATGTCCAGCGAGAAGTCCGGGCCGATGACGACGTTGCTGTTGCGGAGCTCGGCGACATCGAGGATGCCGGTGTCGATCAGGGCGATGCCGACCCCCGCTCCGGTCGGAGCGGCATCATCGTTCAGACCGATGGCGTCCGCGATCCGGAACAGCGACCCCGGCTTCTTGATGATCCGCTCGAAGACGACCGGCTCCCTGCCTGCGTCCCGGTCCGCCCGCGCCCGTGCCTCCGCAGCATCTTCGCGCTCGTCGCGCTCGTCGCTGTCGTCGCTGCCGTCGTCGTCCTGCGCGTCGTCCTGCGCGTGGCCCGGGGTGTCGTGGTGGGCCAGAGCCGGGGAGGCGGCGCTGAGCGCCAACGCCAGAGCGATGCCCGTTGAGCCGATGCTGCGTGAGAGGGAGGGCAGGCGCACGTGAGGAGTCCTGAGTCGGTGACCGGCCGGATCGGCCTGGCCCTCAGGTCTACGGTCCGTATGGACGACGTCTTGAGTCATCTGCGCGTCAGGCGCTCTGCTCTCTGGGGCGCCCGCCTCAGTCGAGCATCTGGCCGTGCTCGATGAACGACGCGATCCAGTCAGCGTTGATCCCGGCCACGGTGATGCGGCTCTCGGCGCCGTAGTCGCGCCCCGCCTCGAGCGGGAAGAAGGGCGGCTCGTCGACGACGGCGATCGCGCCGCCGGACTCGTGCACGAGCACCATCCCGGCCGCGACGTCCCACACCTTCGGGACGCGGCTGACCGCGCCCACGCCGGCGTTCGCCGCGACGAGGGCGAAGTCGTGGGCCGCGGCTCCGAGCACGCGGCCCTTGACCGCGATGATGCCCTTCGCACGGCGGATGGTCCCCGACGTCACGAACACGGGGGCGTGACGATCATCAGGGTCGGTCACGTCGTGGCGATCGCGGACGTGGGTCGCGCGGACGGTCGAGGTCCCGTCGCGCCGCCAGCGCTCGAGGGTCGCGCCATGACCGTGGATCCCGATCTGGCGGCGGGCCTGCACGGGGATGTCGACGATGCCGAGAACGGGCCAGCCGTCCCGGCACAGCGCGACCGCCACGCACCAGTTCGGCACCCCTGCCGCGAAGTTCGCGGTGCCGTCGATCGGGTCGATCACCCAGGTCCAACGTGCGTCGGTCCGCGTCGTCTCCGCCTCCTCCGAGATGACGCAGTGGTCAGGGAAGGCCGCGAGGATGGCCGCGGTCAGCCGGTCAGAGGTGTCGACGTCGCTGGCGGTGACCGGCGTTCCGTCGTCCTTGAGGATCACGTCCACCACGCCAGATGACGCCACCAGCTCGTCGCCGATCTCGTCGAGCACCGCGACGATGACGGCGGCACCCCGGCGGACGATCTCGAGGTCGTCGGCTTCGAGCGACGGGCCACGCTCCTGGGTGATGAGCTGGTGCTGGGTCACGCGAGGCACGATCCGTCAGAGGGAGATCTGTCGCTCACCGTAGCCGCGCTGCCTCCTAGACTCGTGGAGTCCCGCGTCCGTGGAGCGTCCGTGCGTCACCCTCACCTGTCAGCCCGTCTCCACGGGTTCGGGACGACGATCTTCGCGGAGATGAGCCAGCTGGCCGCCGACACCGGAGCGGTGAACCTCGGTCAGGGGTTCCCGGACTTCGACGGGCCATCGACGGTCGCGGATGCTGCGGTCGCAGCGATCCGTGACGGCCACAACCAGTACGCGCCGGGACGTGGCGTCCCGACGTTGCGCCACGCCATCGCCGAACACCAGCAGCGGTTCCGCGGTCTCTCGCTCGACCCGGAGACCGAGATCGTCGTCACCGCAGGGGCGACGGAGGCGATCTGCGCGGCGCTGCAAGGGCTCTGTGACACCGGTGACGAGGTGGTCGCGTTCGAGCCGTTCTACGACTCCTACCAGGCCTCCGCAGCCATGGCCGGAGCGTGGTTGCGGCCGGTGCCGCTGCGCGTCGAGGACGGCCGGTTCACGTTCTCGGACGCCGACCTTCGGGCCGCCGTCAGCGACCGCACCCGGCTGATCTTGCTGAACTCACCACACAACCCGACCGGCAAGGTGTTCACGCGCGAGGAGCTGCAGCGGATCGCGGACGTGGCGATCGCGAACGACCTGGTCGTCGTCACCGACGAGGTCTACGAGCACCTCGTGTTCGCCCCGCACGAGCACATCTCCATCGCCACCCTGAACGGGATGCGCGAGCGGACCCTCGTCATCTCGAGCGGAGGGAAGACGTTCTCGTTCACGGGCTGGAAGATCGGCTGGTGTCATGGCCCGGAGCAGCTCGTCGACGCGGTCCTCACCGCGAAGCAGTTCATGACCTACGTCAACGGCACGCCGTTCCAGCACGCGATCGCCACCGCGCTCCGGCTCCCGGACGACTACTTCTCCGGGTTCCGCGACGACTTCGCCGCCCGCCGTGACCGGCTCTGTGACGGGCTCGCCGCCGCCGGCTTCGCGGTCGTGAAGCCCGAGGGCACCTACTTCGCGACCGTCGACATCCGCGTGTTCGGCGACATCGACGGACTGGCCCTGTGCCGGGCGCTGCCGGGCCTCGTGGGCGTCGCGGCCATCCCGGAGCAGGTGTTCTTCGCCGACCCCCGCGACGGACGACACCTCGTGCGCTTCGCGTTCTGCAAGACCGACGAGGTGCTCGACGAAGGGGTCCGGCGGCTCGCGGCAGGACGCGACGCGATCAGGCGATGGAGCGGATCATGAGCACGACGCTGCGGATCGCCGCCGTCCAGCACGACATCGTCTGGGAGGACCCGACCGCGACCCATGCCCTCGTCGCGCCGATGATCGCGACCGCGGCGTCCGACGGTGCCCGGCTCATCGTGCTGACGGAGATGTTCGCGACGGGCTTCACGATGCGGCCCGACGGGATCGCGGAAGCGGAGGACGGGCCGACGCTCGCCTTCCTGCGCGCACAGGCCGCGCTCCACGATGCGTGGCTCTGCGCCACCATCCCGACCCGTTGGCCAGCGCGCCGACCGACCAACCGGCTGGTCGTGGTGGCTCCTGACGGCGCCGTCCACGGCTACGACAAGATCCATCCCTTCACCTACTCCGGTGAGGACGAGATCTACGACGCCGGCACGGAGTTCCTCACCGTCGATGTCGACGGCGTCCGCGTGACGACCTTCGTCTGCTACGACCTGCGGTTCGCCGACGAGTTCTGGGCCACCGCCCACGACACCGACCTGTACGTCGTCCCGGCGAACTGGCCGGCCGCACGCGCCCACCACTGGCGCGCCCTGCTCGTCGCTCGCGCGATCGAGAACCAGGCCTGGGTCGTCGGGGTGAACCGGGTGGGGAGCGGTGGCGGTCTCGACTACGTGGGTGACTCCATGGTCATCGATCCGCTCGGCGTCATCCGCGCCACCGCGCATGACAGCGCCACCGTCCTCGGGGTCGACGTCGACGCCTCGATGGTCGCCGCGGTACGCGACCGGTTCCCGTTCCTGCGCGATCGTCGCTGACGCGGTTGCTCGGCTCGGCTGAGCCGAGCGTGCAGACTGGCGGTGCTCCACCGTCACAGGATCTGCAGCATGCGTCGCTCCGTCACCTCCACCTTCCTCGTCGCCGGCCTCGTCGCCGTTGCCGGGCTCGCCCTCCCCGCCACCGCGGCGGTCGACCCCGGGCAGGTCGCCCTCGTCAACGGCGTCGACGGCACCGTCCTCGACGTCTTCCAGGACGCGACGATCCTCGTTGACGACCTCGCGACAGCGTCCGAGGTCGGCGACTTCGCCCTCCCCGCCGGCAGCGTGCTCCTGCGTGTCACGGACACCGACGCTGCTGGGGCGGCTGACTACGTCGTCGAGGCCGTCGACGTTCCGTCCGGCGTCCCCTCGACGGTCGTGGTCGGGCTCGACGGGGATGGCACCGCCGCCGGCGTCCCGGATCTCTCGTTGTTCGTCGACGACACCTCGCTCGTCCCGTCCGGTCAGGCACGGATCGTCCTGCGCAACGCCGCCAACATCGACAGCGCCACGCTCCGGGTGACCTTCGAGGACGTCGGCACGCTCGCCGACCTCGCGCACGGCGAGCAGGGCAGCGGGTTCATCGACACCGGTGCATCGGTCGTCATCCAGGTCCTGGACACCGACGACGCCGCGGTCATCGATCCGTTCGTCTTCGACCCACGGTCCGGCTACGAGCACACGTTCGTGCTCACGGGATCCGACCACGCGGACGACGCCGACCGGCCGTTCACGCTGCGACAGTTCTCCACGAGCCTCAACGGTGAGCGGCTCTACGGCGACGATCGCTACGAGACCGGCGCGGCGCTGGTCGCGTCCGGCTTCCCGATCGTTCCGGCCGGCGGCGTGAGCCTCGTCTACCTCGCCAGCGGCGGCAACTTCCCCGACGCCCTCGCCTTCGGCAACCTGCCTGCCGGCGGCCGCGGGGCGCCGGTCCTGCTGGTCCCGGCGGACCTGCGATCGCGCGACGACGGCGGCCTGCCACCGTCGATCGCGGCCCAGCTCGACCGGCTGCGTCCTGCTCGGATCGTCGTGCTCGGTGGACCGGCCGCCGTCTCCGACGAGGTGCTGGCGGCTGCGCGGACCGCGGCCGGGCTCGGCTGACCGCTCAGCTGCGGCGACGTCGGAGCAGCCCACCGAGGGCTGCTGCGGCGATCCCTGCGGCCGCGATCCCGCCGCCCGTGGCAGGCAGCGGCGTGGGCGTCGGCGAGACGTCCGCGGCCGACGCGACGAGCACGACCCGATGGTCACCAGCCGGGACGTCCACGACCATGCCGGAAGCCGTCACCGCGCCTGACACCTCGGCGCCGTCGAGCTCGACGATCACGGTCGCCGGGTCCAGCTCCCCGACGAAGGTCATCCGGGTCGAGCCGGTCGTGGTGACGTCGACCGCGAGGCCCACGATCGGATCGAGCGCGAGCCGGTCGAGATCGAGCGTGACCGCGGCCACGTTGTCGAGGGTGACGCGGGCAGCGTTGCTGACCGGATGGCTCGTCCCGAACGCGGGGATGTTGACGAGCTTCCGTGCGATGGTGCGGCCGGACGGGCCGCCTTCGTCCACGTTCTCGTCCGTCATCGTGGCGCCGGCCGGGTCGAGCGGGGCGTGGGGGATCGCGAACGACGTCACGTCGATCTGCTGTGGCCGGTCCGGGTCCGCGAAGATGAGCCCGGACGCGGCGTACGCGCGGTCGTGGACGATCCCGATCTCCGGGAAGTCGTCGTCGGCGAGCCGCCTGTAGGTGAACGTGCCCGGGTGGCTGACCCGTCGTGACCGGTCGAAGTGATCGAGGATCTGCGGGAGGTTGTCGTAGATCGACGATGACTCATGGGTCTTCAGCTGGAAGAGGTAGGTGCGCGTGTCGTAGCCGAGCGCGGCCATCGCCTCGAAGGTGTCGATCTCGGACTGCGCGTTGAGGTCCAGCGGGTCCTGGATCCCGCCGGCCGTCATCCACGGGACGTGCATGAGGTTGCCGAGCAGCGGGTCCGACGCGGTGATCTCGGCTGGTGCAGCGGCCGCGACCAGGTCCGGGTTGCGGGTCACGAAGTTGTGTGAGCCGATCGAGCCCATCGAGTGGCCCATGAAGTAGATGCGGTCGGGGTCCACGTCATAGGCGGTCGAGATGTCCGCGATGACCTCACGGACGTCGAGCTCGCCGCGGTTCAGGTAGCTGAGGTCGCCCCGTCCGAGCAGACCGGCGAAGAGGTATCCGCGGTCGATGATCTCCGCGTCGAGGTTCGGCAGCACACCGAACGGCTCGTAGTAGTAGTTGTTCAGGCCGTGGAGGTAGATGATCAGCGGCCATGGCTCGGTGCGGTCGACGTAGGCCGGCGGGACGATCATCCCATAGGGCTGCAGGCGGCCGGTGTACTCGTAGGTGCGGGCGGCGTCGTCGAGCGGGACCTCCGGCGGGATCATCAGGAACCCGGGAAGCTCTCCGGGCGCGCCCTTCGTGATCCCGTCGCCGAAGTCGTACGCGCTCTCGTGGAACCTCGCGAGACGCCCCGTGGTCAGCGGGTTCACGACGTCGACGCGGGCGTCGAGCTCAGCAGGGTCGATCGTCACCGCGGCGGCCGTGACGTCGCCGTCCGCGAGCAGGTCGCCCTCGGCGCGTGCGGTGAAGACCCACGCGTCCTCCACCGCGAACAGCAACGACCACACCGGAGAACCGGCGAACAGCGTCGAGCCCGATCCGGGCGCCGTGTCGGTCGCCGACCCGAGCGGCACGGCGCGGAACTGCGACCGGTCGTCGGGGTCGGTCAGCCCGCCGCCGCCCCGGACCGTCCACGGGCCGGCCGGCAGGAGGTCACGCGGGACCCGGACCTCGACGACGTGGTCGCCCGTACGGACGTCACCGCCCAAGGCCGTGAGGTCCTGCTCGTCGGGCGTCACACCGTTGACGGTGAGGGTGGCACCCGTGCCCCACGTGGTCACGGCGACGTCCCACGGGGCGCGGACGCCAGCGGCATGTGGCCACGGGGTCGCGACGGCGGTGGATGCCGCGTTCGAGAACGTGACGGTCGCGATCTGGGCATCCACCGCGGGCATCGACGTCCAGCGCAGGCGCAGGAACACCTCGTCGGCGTCGGTCGTGACGCGCAGCTCGGCAAGCTCTGCGGTGAAGTCGGGGTGCGTCGTCTCGTCCAGCGGGAGCTCCTGATCCCCGTCGTTGGCCCAGCGGTCCACACCGAAGGCGCCCCACGTCAGGTGTCGCTCGACGTCGTCGCGCTGGTCGAGCGGCAGCTCGCCGCCGGTCATGATCGCGCCCCAGTACTCCTCGTGGTGGAGCAGGTCGGTGTTGGCCCCGCGGCTCTGGAAGATCCCGCTGCTCGCGATGAACTCACCGTCGTCGATCGTCCACGTCCGGAACTCGCCCGTCGCAGCACCGTCCCACGCGGGCCAGTCGCCGGTCGGATCAGCGCCCGCCGAGGCAGGGACGAGCAGCCCGAGGAGCACGGTGCTGGAGGCGATGGCGACCGAGATGCGGGGCAGGGAGGGCTGCAGGTTCATACCGGTCATTCGACGACGAGACCCTCGAGGGTCGGATCCCGCGGAGGAACCTGTGGCTTCATCTCCTTCAAGGTCCGCACGAGCAGCGACGAGATGGCTGCGTCGCGCACCCACTTCCGGTCGGCCGGGACGATCCACCACGGCGCATGGTCGGTCGAGGTCGCGGTGATCGCGTCGGAGTAGACGCGCTGGTAGTCGTCCCAGTCCTCGCGGCTCTCGAGGTCGCCATGCGAGAACTTCCAGTGCTTCTCGGGCCGGTCGACGCGCGCTTGGAGTCGTTCCCGCTGCTCGTCCTTGGAGATGTGCAGAAAGACCTTGACGATCGTCGTTCCTTCGTCGGTGAGCATCTGCTCGAAGGCGTTGATGTGGCCGAAGCGCTTCTCGGCGCGGGCTTCGTCGATGAGCCCGATGACACGGACGACGCCGACGTCCTCGTAGTGGCTGCGGTTGAAGATGCGGATCTCGCCACGACGGGGGACGACCTTGTGGACGCGCCACAGGTAGTCACGGTCGAGCTCGTGTTCGGTTGGCTTCTTGAACGAGGCGACCGAGACCCCCTGGGGGTTGACCGACGCGAACACGCGCCGGATCGTGCCGTCCTTTCCGGCCGTGTCCATCCCCTGCAGGACGAGCAGGACGGAACGGCGGTCCTCGGCCCAGAGCCGCGACTGGAGGTCGCGCAGCTCGGCTCCGCGGGTGCTCGTGATCCTCCGGCCTGCCGGCTTGTCCTCCAGGCCGAGCCGGTCGTCGGTCGCCCATCGCCGCAGATCGACGGAGGCTCCCGGGGTCACGCGCAGCGCATCGATCATGTGGGCAGCCTCCCGGTGGAACGTCCGGGAAGCGTACGGGGGGATCGGAGCGCCCGTACCGTGTGGCCGATCCGATCGAGGCGCACCACATGGCAGGCTGTTGCGGCCCGTCACGCGGCACGCCCGTGGCGTCGGCTCCGCGACCCCTCGCCGACCGCGGCGACGCCGATCCGCGCGTCGACATGGTCCGGCTCGGCGGCACGTTCCTGATGGGCGACGACGGTCCGCTCGCGAACCCTGCCGACGGGGAGGGCCCCGTCCGCAGCGTCGACGTCGCTGCGTTCTGGATCGCCCGCGGAAACGTCACGAACGCTGACTGGCGGGAGTTCGTCGAAGCCACCGGGCACCGCTCGGACGCGGAGATGTACGGCTGGTCGTTCGTGGCCGCGCCGCTGCTGGGAGACGACACGCCGGTCCGGGGCCGCGTCGCCGGGTCGCCGTGGTGGTGCGCGGTCGACGGCGCCGACTGGGCCCATCCGGAAGGACCGTCGAGCGATGTTTCCGGCCGCGCCGATCACCCGGTCGTGCACGTCTCGCACCGTGACGCCACCGCCTACGCGACCTGGGCCGGTGGTCGGCTTCCCACCGAGGCCGAATGGGAGCTGGCAGCTCGCGGCGGGCTCGAGCGGGCGATCTACCCATGGGGCGACGACCTCACGCCCGACGGGGCCTGGCGCTGCAACATCTGGCAGGGTCGGTTCCCGGAGGAGAACACCGCGGAGGACGGTCACGTCGGCACGGCTCCGGTGGGCTCGTACCCGCCCAACGGACACGGCCTGCACGAGATGACCGGCAACGTCTGGGAGTGGACCGCGGACGCATGGTCAGACACTGAGTCCTTCGCGCGTCGAGGTGGCTCGTACCTGTGCCACGAGTCGTGGTGCAATCGGTACCGCGTCTCGGCCCGCGACCACTCCGGCGTCGACGACAGCACCTCGAACCTCGGACTGCGCCTCGCAGCCGACGACCCGGAGCCCGCGTGACCATGAACGTCGTGATCGTGACCTCGTCCATCGTCGAGCCCGAGGAGCACGCGGTGGTCGACCAGCCACTCATCGACGCGCTGATCGCTCGCGGGGTCTCGACCGCCGCCGTGTGCTGGGATGACGCCGACCACGACTGGTCATCGACGGACCTCGCCGTCATCCGCTCTACCTGGGACTACTTCCCTCGACGTGACGAGTTCCTCGCGTGGACCGAGCACGTCGCGTCGGTCAGCCACCTCGAGAACTCGGCCGAGGTGATCCGCTGGAACACCCACAAGTCCTACCTGCTGGAGCTCGAGGACCGCGGGGCGCCGACGCTCGAGACGGCGTGGCTCGGCCAAGGCGATCGGATCCCGCTGGGCCGCCTCCTCGAGGAGCGCGGCTGGAACGACTTCGTCGTGAAGCCCGCCGTCGACGGTGGCGCCGAAGGGCTCCTGCGCGCGTCCACCGATCAGCTCGAGGCGGCGCAGGCACATCTCGACCGCCTGCTCGCCACCGGTGACGTCATGGTCCAGGAGTTCCTCCCCACCGTCGAGACCGAAGGCGAGCTCTCCCTGCTGTTCATCGACGGCGAGCTGACGCACGCCGTGCAGAAGGTCCCCGCAGGCGGCGACTTCCGCGTGCAGGCGCACTACGCCGCGACGCACCGCGCCGTCGAGCCGGACCCTGCAGCGCTCGCTCTCGCCTCGTGGCTGATCGAGGCCACCGGACACACCTTCCTCTACTGCCGCGTCGACCTGCTGCGTGACATCGACGGAGCGTGGCTGCTGATCGAGCTCGAGGCGACGGAGCCGGACTTCTACTTCGACACCGTCCCGGCAGCCGTCGAGCCGTTCGCGGACGCCATCGTCCGCCGCCTGTCCCAGATCCGAACCCCCTGAACAACCTCTCCTCGGGAGCTGTCATGTCTCGCCGCGTCGCCGTCTCCGGATCCACCGGCCTCATCGGGTCTGCCCTCGTCGACGCGCTGCGCGGCGACGGCGTCACCGTCCACCCGCTCGTGCGCTCGCGCGAGAAGCTCCGCGACGGGGACCTCCTGTTCTCGCCCGACTCCGGGGAGATCGACGCCGCCGGGCTCGAAGGCGTCGACGCCGTCGTGCACCTGGCCGGCGAGCCGATCGCGTCCAGCCGCTGGTCCGAGGCCCAGAAGCGGCGCATCATGGACAGCCGCGTCGACGGCACCGGGCTGCTCGCACGCACGCTGGCTCGGCTCAGCTCTCCGCCCGAGGTCATGGTGTCCGCGTCGGCGATCGGGTTCTACGGCGACCGCGACGACGAGCTGTTGACCGAAGCGTCGTCGGCCGGTGAGGGCTTCCTCGTCGACGTCGTCGAGGCGTGGGAGGCGGCGGCAGCTCCAGCCGTGGCCGCCGGGATCCGCGTGGTCCATCCGCGGACGGGGATCGTCCTCACGCCGGACGGCGGGGCGCTCGAGAAGATGCTGATCCCCTTCAAGCTCGGCGTCGGCGGACGGATCGGCTCGGGACAGCAGTGGATGTCGTGGATCTCGTTGACCGACGAGATCCGCGCGCTGCGGTTCCTCCTGGACGACACCTCGCTGCGCGGACCGGTGAACCTGACCGCCCCGACGCCGGTCACCAACATCGAGTTCACGAAGGCGCTGGGCGACGTGCTGAACCGACCCACCGTCTTCCCGGTCCCGGGCTTCGCGCTGAAGCTGCTGCTCGGGGAGATGGGGGAGGCGCTGACGCTGGACTCCGCGCGCATCGTCCCGACCGCGCTCACCGACGCAGGCTTCGCCTTCACCCACACCGACGTCACCGCAGCGCTCCGCGCGGAGATCGACTGATGACGGACCATGACGTCATCGTCGTCGGGGCCGGGCTCGCCGGGATGCACGCGGCGAAGGAGCTGGTCTCCGCGGGTCGCGACGTCATCGTCGTCGAGGCGTCTGATGGTGTCGGAGGCCGTGTCCGGACCGACACGATCGACGGGTTCCGCGTGGACCGCGGGTTCCAGGTGCTGCTCACCGGCTACCCGACGGCACGGACCGTGTGGGACTACGACGCGCTCGACCTTCGCGCCTTCTCACCCGGCGTCTCCGTCCGGGCAGAAGGCGCGATGCACACCCTTGCCGACCCGCTGCGGGCTCCGTTCACCGCGATGGGTGGGGCGTTCGCTCCGGTCGGGTCGATGGCCGACAAGCTCCGGTTGCTCGCCCTGAGACAGCGGTTGATCGCCGGCGATGCCACCCGCATCGTGGAGGGTCCGAACGACAGCACCCGTGAGGCGTTGGCCGAGCACGGGTTCTCCGAGGAGATGGTCGAGCGGTTCTTCCGTCCGTTCTTCGCGGGGATCTTCTTCGACCCCGACCTCACGACCAGCCGTCGGATGTTCGAGCTCATCATGCGCTCGTTCTTCCGCGGTGACGTCTCCGTGCCGAACCACGGCATGGAGATGCTGTCCCTCGCGCTCGCGGACGACGTCGGTCGCGAACGCATCCACCTCGAGACGCCTGCGCTGCACGTCGAGACGGGGCGCGTGGACATCGCGGGTGGCAGCCTCACCGCGGACGAGATCATCGTCGCCGTGGAGGGCCCGGCCGCAGAGCGCCTTCTCGGCGGACGTGACCTCGGCGTCTCACCCGGTCGTGGCACCACGACCCTCTGGTACGTCGCCGACACCTCTCCGAGCCCGGGCGGGATGCTTGCGCTCGACGGAGATGACGGCGGTCCCGTCAACAACGTCGCCGTCATGAGCGACGTCGCCCCCGGCTACAGCCCCGACGGGCGCGCGCTGATCGCGGTGTCCGTGATCGGGGTGCCAGCGGTCGACGACGCGCAGATCGACCGCGGCGTCCGCGCCCATCTGACCTCGTGGTACGGCCGCCAGGTCGGCGGCTGGTCCACGCTCGCGATCCAGCGGATCCCGTACGCCCAGCCGCGACAGGACCCGGCCGATGTCGTGACCCTGTCACGCTCCGTCGCGGTCGCGCCGGGCCTGTGGGTCTGTGGCGACCACCGCGACACCGCCTCGATCCAGGGAGCGCTGGTGTCGGGTCGCCGGGCGGCCCGCTCGATCCTGCTCAGATCTCGAGCAACACCTGCTCGATGACCTCGGTCAGGGCGGGATGGATCCAGACCACGCCGCGGCGAACCTCGTCGACGGTGTTGCCGAGCGCCATCGCCTGGACGAGCGGCTGGATCAGGATGCTCGCCTCCGGGCCGATGATGTGCGCCCCCAGGAGCAGTCGCGTCTCCGGGTCGACGAGGACCTTCGCGAACGACGTCGTGTCCTCGAGCGCCCAGCCGTAGGCGGTCTGGTCATACCCGCGCTTCCCGACGAGGTAGGGCGTCCCGGCCGCGTCGAGGTCTCGCTGCAGGGCACCGACCGTCGCGACCTGCGGAGAGCCGAACACCGCGCTCGGCACGTGGGGCATGACCGGGGCGATGAGGTCGTCGGGATGACGGATGTTGTGATGGACCGCCCGCGCTTCGGCGTTCGCGACGTGCTTGAGCCAGTGCTCGCTCGAGACGTCGCCGAGCGCCCACACGCCGGCGACGTTGGTCTGCTGATGGGCGTCGACGAGCGGTTGTCCGTCCGGACCGGTGTCGACGCCCGCGGCGTCGAGCATGAGGATGTCGCTGTTCGACGTCCGACCGATCGCCAGGAGCAGCAGGTCGCCGTCCACGGTGAGTCGACCTTCGTCGGAGTCGATCTCGAGCGCGACGCGGTCGGTCCCGCCGGCGGCGCCGACCGGTCTGGCTCCGGTGATGACGCGGATGCCGCGTGCTCGGTAGGCCGCCGTCATCGCCTCGGAGATCTCGCGGTCGGCGGCGGTGAGCAGGCCCGCCCCGCGCGTCACGATCGTGACGTTGCCGCCGAGACCGTCGACGACGTGGCCCATCTCGCAGCCGATGAATCCGCCGCCGAGGATGATGAGGTCGTCCGGACGCTCGTCGAGACGCATGAACGTGTCAGAGGTGACATGCGGGACATCCACGAGGCCGGGGATCAGCGGGATGGTCGGACGTGAACCGACCGCGATGACGATCTGGTCGCCCGTGATCTCGAGGTCCCCGACGCGGAGGCGCTTGGGGCCGACGAAGAAGGCCGGGTGCCGGTGGACGTCGACGTAGGGGAGTCTGGAGCGGTAGGCGTCGCCCGAGGCCGCGATCGGGTCGATGCGTCCGAAGACCCGGTCACGGATCGCCCGCCAGCTCCCGGTGACCTCGCTCGCGTGGATCCCGAGGTGGGCCGACGAGGTCGCACGGTGCGCGATCTCAGCCGGGAGCACGAACATCTTCGACGGGATGCAGCCTCGGTTCAGGCACGTGCCTCCGAACACGTCCGGCTCGACGATGGCGACGCGCTGGTCGGCCATGTCGTCCTCGACGAGCGAGTTGCCCGAACCCGTGCCGAGCACGATGAGGTCGTAGTGGGTGGCCGTCATGTCGTCGTCCAGTGCAGGTTGTCGGGGGAGCGTAGGTTGGGCGTCCACATGTGACGGACAGGACGACCATGGACGCCGCCGCAGAGGTCCGACGCCTCGTGGAACGCGCCGACGAGCAGATGAAGGCCGCGTCGAACCGGGCCGACCCGGGCGTCGCCCTGCTGCGCGCGGGAGAGCTGCTCGACAAGGCCGACACGTGGCTCGGCGGCATCGTCGACAAGGCCGAGCGCGACATGATGGACCTGCTCATCATCCGACGTCGCGACGACCTCGGCTTCCTCGTCCACGGCATGACCGTGCCGCGGGTGCAGTCCGACTCCACGGACCTCCCGCAGCCGGGCCCGGAGACCCTGGGGCGCCAGCAGGCCAGCGGACCGGAGCGGCTGCCGCCGAACCAGCGGCTCCTCACGACGTGGCCGGTGCTCCACGTCGGGACAGCGCCGCAGATCGACCGGTCGGCGTGGCACCTCACCTGCACCGGGCGTGTCGAAGGCCACCGACAGCGCCTGGACATCGCCCAGCTCGAGGCCCTCGGGGTGACCGAGACCGTCGACGACTTCCACTGCGTCACCGGCTGGTCGCGGTTCGACAACGCCTGGACGGGCGTGCTCGTCAAGGACCTGATCGCGGCGATGGGCGTTCAGGACGACGTGACCCATGTCATCGTCAACGGCGCGAACGCCTACAGCGCCAACCTCGACCTCGCCACCCTCATGCGAGACGACGCGATCATCGCGTGGGCGCACGACGGCGTCGCGCTCACCGCCGATCACGGCGGCCCGGTCCGCCTGATCGTCCCGACCCGCTACGCATGGAAGTCCGTCAAATGGCTCGAGGGGATGAAGTTCCTCGACCGGGACGTCCCGGGATACTGGGAGGCTCGCGGCTACCACAACGTCGGCGACCCGTTCCTCGAGCAGCGATACGCGTAACGTGGCGGACATGATCACCCACCCCCTGCTCCTCGCGTTCGTGTCGGCCGCCGCCGAGACCGAGCCCGTCGACCCCGTGGGCCAGATCGCCAAGGTCGGGGCCGACGTCGCGAACGCCAGCCTCGTGCTGCTCACCGGCGGCGTCATCGCGCTCATCCTCGGGCTCGCGGCACGTCGCGCGCTCTTTCGGTACTGGCGTGACGAGGTCGCCGTCGAGATCCGCGCCGCCGGACGATGGTCGGGGCGAGTGCTCGCCGTCCTGCTCGGGATGCTGGTCGCGCTGCAGTGGGCCGGCCTGTCCGAGGACGGGACCGCCCGATCACGACAGGTCCTCTTCATCGCGACCGCGATCGTCTCGGCCTGGTTCGCGCAGCGGATCCTCGACGGCTCGATCGACAGCGTCCTCGCCCGCGTCGAGACCCGACCGCTCAACGACGACATCGCGCATCGTCGCAGGCGGACCCAGCTGCTCCTGATCCGACGCCTCGGCACGGTGCTCATCACCCTGCTCGCCATCTCCGGCGTGCTCCTGTCGTTCGAGGGTGTTCGTTCGCTCGGGGCGTCCGTCCTGGCGTCCGCCGGTGTCCTCGGCATCATCGCCGGTGTCGCGGCACAGAACTCGATCCGCAACTTGGTCGCCGGCATCCAGATCGCGTTCGCCGAGCCGATCCGGCTCGAGGACGTCGTCATCGTCGAGGGAAAGTGGGGGTGGGTCGAGGAGATCACCCTGACCTACGTCGTGGTCCGCGTCTGGGATCGTCGGCGGATGGTGCTGCCCACGTCGTGGTTCGTCGAGCACGCGTTCGAGAACTGGACGCGGTCCAACTCGAACCTGCTCGCCGAGATCTACCTGCACGTCGACGCTGCTGTCCCGATGGAGGCGCTGCGGGCTGAGTCCCGCCGGGCTGTGGCCGCCAGCGAATGGCACGACGGCGACGTCATCCGCTTCCACGTCGTCGACGTCGACGCGCGATCCGTCCGCGTGCGGGTCATCGGCTCCGCCGCCGGTGGCGAAGAGGCCTGGGAGCTCAAGTGCGAGATCCGCGAACACCTCGTCTCGTGGCTCCAACGCGAGCACCCCGAATCGCTGCCACGGCTCCGGATCGAGGACGTCGGCCGTGAGCACCTCGACGTCGAGCGTCGCCCGTGATCGGACCGTTCAGTCGCGGGACGGCTGCACGGCAGCCAGCACCTCCGGCCAACGTTCCACCAGCCGGCGCCCCGCGATGTTGGTGAGGATCAGGAAGAACCCGGCTCCGTACGCGAGCCCGAGGAACGCCATCACGTAGGCGCGACCCGGCGTGTCACCGAGGACGATCATGCCGATCATCATCGGGGCGAGCAGCACCATCTGGAGCAGGAAGACCAGCAGCGCCACCACCCCCTGGGTGAAGCCGACGCCCGACTGGTTGCCGAACAAGGTCGTCCCGTCCTGCTCGGGGAGCGGGTAGGGGGCCAACACCGACGCGAGGTTCCCGGAGCCGAGCTGTGAGAGCGCGCCACCGACGGACAGCACCATGGCCGGGCCGATCCACGCCCAGCCGCCCGTCACCGCGGCGACCCCGACGGCCACGAACATGGCGGTCGTCATGCCGACGGTGAAGAGGGCCAGGTCGGCCCCGATCAGGTCCTGGCGTGGGTCGCCGGGCAGCGTCGCGTGCAGCCACTGGGCCCGACCCGTCATCCCGAACTGCGCGGCCGCCAACGCGCTGGCCGCGATGACCGCGACGGAGGCGAACAGGACGCTGCGCTCCGTGAGCCCACCGCCCGTCGTCAGCGGGAACGCCATCGTCGGGACGAGCAGGAACACGCCGCTCATCGCCTGGGTCCGCACCTGCGGGTCTCGCGCCACATAGCGCAGCACGCGGGCCGCGACCGCGCCAGTGCGGTTCTTCGGGAGCGGAATCCACGACGGGATGAGGGCGCTGACCCGCGGCTGCGCCCCGCTGGACGAACCGCCGCTCACCGCGCGCCTCCGCAGCGAATGATCCCAGATCCACAACATGAGCGGGACCAGCGCGGCGACGGCG
>CBDTYW010000055.1:0-17264 GCA_965364735.1 uncultured Nitriliruptoria bacterium | reverse complement strand
ACGGTGGCCCGCTGAAGAGGGGCACACGCCCGAGCGACGCTGATGCGAGCCGGTCGGCGTCGACCGCCGTCGACGCCGGTGTCGCCGCCTGCCGGTCACCGCTGCACGCCGTCACCGTGACCGCGAGCAGCAGCGCGGCTGCCGCAGCACGGCTCATCCGGCGTCGGGCTCGTTCAGGACGTCAAGGCTCGGCAGCTTCATGACCTCGTCCTTCGACAGGCAGGCGGTGATCCCCAGCTTCTCAGCGGCTCTTCGCATGTCGTCGTTGATGTGGGCGCTGAAGAGGATGATGCGCTGGTTCGGTGTCTCCTTGAGGATCGCCTCCGCGACCTGGAGGCCGGTGCGCCCCGGCATCCGCTGATCGAGGATGACGGCGAAGATCTCCGGAGGACGTGCGGCGCGCCACATCTCGAGCGCCTGCTCGCCGTCCTCTGCCTCACCGACGATGGTCGCGTTCGCGCGCATGAGGACCATGCGGAGCAGCATGCGCATGTCGTCGGTGTCATCGGCGATCAGGATGCGCTTGCCGCTGGTCATGTCGTGTCCCTCCGCAGCCGTTCGACGGCCTGTTCTGCCCGTCAACCCTACGTGTTCGTCGTCGTCTGTGGGCGCTCATCGCCGGGGTCGTGTGACGGGAGCCGGACCTCCACCCGGACGCCGCCCCGGGCGCTCGTCGTGAGCGAGGCTGTCCCGCCATGTCGCTCGGCCAGCCCCTGCACGACCGCCAGCCCGAGCCCGGTGCCCGGCACCCCAGCGGTGCGGTCGACGGTTCCGCGCGTGAAGGGCTCGAATGCACGGCCCATGAGCTCAGCGCCGACACCGGGCCCGTCGTCGTCGAAGGCGAGGACCGCATCGTCCCCCTCGCGGCCCACGCTGACGGTGACGCTGCAGCCGGACGGCGTGTGCTGCACGACGTTGTCGACCAGACACGACACGACCCGCTGGATCGCCATGGACTCGGCGAGCACGGGAGCTGGGCTCAGGTCGCGCTCGATCGTGTGGCCCCCGAGCATCGAGGACATCGAGTCGAGCGTCACGCGCGTCTGCTCGGCGAGGTCCTCCGGCTGGGCGTGGGGTGCCAGCGGCGTTGAGCCGAGCCGCGAGTAGCCGAGCATGTCGTTCACGAGCCGGTGGAGCAGCCGGGAGTTCGTTGCGATGCGCTCGGCGATGAGCCTCGCCTCGGGGTCCTCGACGAGCACCCGGTGGCCCAGCAGCAGGTCGGTGAAGCCGATGATGGCGGTCGTCGGGGTCTTGAGCTCGTGCGACACGGTGTCGAGCACCGATCGTCGCGTCGCCGCGAGCGTGACCGCCTCCTGCTCGAGCGCCCGTGCCCGGTCGGCAGCGGCGCGCTCCCGGGCCAACACCCGACGTTCGCCTCGCCCGACGCCCAGGAAGAGCAGCAGGATCAGCCCGAGCGGAGCGAGCGGGGGCAGCAGGATCCTCGCGGTGAGCATCGCCGGCCGGCCGCCCGTGGGCGTGACCTCGACGCGCCAGTCCCGGTCGAGAACCCGAACCACGTGCGTCTGGACGCCCACGCCCGGGTCGGTCGGCGCGGTGCCGAGGACGGAGCGACCGCTGATGACGTCGGTGATGTGGATGTTGATGCGGTCGTCGTCGCTGGGGTAGACGAGGAGATCCTGGACTCCCAGCACGACGAGCGTGACCCCGGCGAACTTCTTCACCCGGTCGGCCGTCGTCGGGGGGATCGACGAATCGGCGTAGACGGGACCGAGCAGGATCAGGCCCGTCGAGGGCTCGCGGGTCTGGACGAGCTCGACCGGCTCGGTCATGACCACCTCGCCGGTGTCGCGAGCGCGTTCGATCGCGAGGCGTCGGGCGTCGTCGAAGGCCAGGTCGAGGCCGAACGCCGAGAGGTTCTCATCCAGTGGCTCGACGAAGATGACGGGGTAGGCGACGGGCAGCGTCGGTTCCGGACGAACGTTGAAGTCCGGGTAGCCGCCGTCGCGCAGGGTGGTGTCCGCCCGTACCTCCGCCTCGAAGGCGGCGAGCTCGTCGACCATCACCATCGGCGCCCACTCGAGAGCGAGGACCCGGTCATGGACGGCCCGGTTGAGGCTCACACGCACGAAGGCCGCGAACTCCGCCCGGTTGACGTCGGTCGAGGCGAAGAACAGCGCACGCAGGGTCTCGGCCTCGTACTGGGCTCGGAGCATCCGCTCGGAGATCTGGCTGACCGCGAGGTCGCCGGCGGCGGCCATCTCCCGGTCGTATGCGCGCTGGTCCTCCTGGGCTCGGTCGACACCGAGGAAGGTCGTGACCGCGACCAGCGCGATCGTCACGATCACGACGACCGCGCGGGTCGAGGCGAACTCCAGCAGACGGCCGGTGCCGCGTGCAGGGGTCGCCTCATCAGGCGTCATCGCGGCGCCGTGAAGCCGTCGATCACGGACAGCACGCGCAGCATGACTTCGTCCGCTCCACCGCCGATGCCGACGAGCCGGTTGTCGCGTACCCAGCGCGACGTCCAGGTCTCCTCCATGTACCCGATGCCACCGTGGAACTGCATGATCGCGTGACCCACGTCCTTGGCCAGCTTGCCCGTCTTGAGCTTCGCGATCGTCGCCATCCGGGTCACGTCCTCGCCGGCCTCGTAGCGCTCAGCGATCACGTGGTTGTAGGTCTGGAGCAGGTCCACCTCGGCCGAGAGGTCCGCGAGCGTGTACTGGAGGTACTGGTTCGCCATCAGCGGCTTGCCGAACGCCGTGCGCTGCTGGAGGTAGTCGCGGGTCCGCTCCAGCGCCAGCCGGAACGCGGCCGTCCCGGAGTAGGTGGCCCACATCCGCTCGACGACGAACTGGCCCATCTGCTGCTGGAATCCACGACCGACGTCGCCGATGGTGTTGCGCAGCGGGACGCGGACGTCGGTGAAGCTGAGCAGCCCCGTGTCCGAGGCTCGCATGCCGAGCTTGTCGAGCTTCTTGTCGACCTGGAAGCCCGGGGTGTCGGTCGGGACGATGATCTGGCTCATCCCTTCGTGTCCGCCCTCGTCGGAGGTGCGGGCGAGCAGGCACAGCCAGTCGGCCTGCAGGGCGTTGGTGATGTAGAGCTTCGCGCCGTTGATGACCCAGTCGTCGCCGTCGCGTCGGGCGGTGGTCCGCACGCTGGCCACGTCGGAGCCTGCGTCGGGCTCGGTGACCGCGATCGCGGCGACCTGCTCGCCGCGCAGCGCTGGTGCGAGGAACTCCTCACGCAGGGCGTCCGAGCCGTGAGCTGCGAGCGAGGGTGTCGCCATGTCCACCTGGACGCCGGTCGCCATGCCGATCGAGCCGTGGTCCGCGCGGCCGAGCTCCTCGGCGAGCACGACCGTGAACCCGTGGTCAGCGCCACCTCCGCCCCACGAGGGGTCGTACTCGACGCCGAGCATCCCCAGCGCGGCCATCTTCGCGAAGATCTCGTGCAGGGGCATCAGACCCGCCCGCTCCCACTCCTCGACGTGGGGGTTGATCTCCTCGGTCACGAACCGACGGACGGTCTCGCGGAACAGCTCGTGCTCAGGGGTGAAGATCGACATCGTCGTCCAGGTCGGTCACGGGGCGATCAGCCGACCATACTCGTCGAGACCAGCAGGATTCGGCGGCGTCGACGGCGAACTCCTCGACGTGTCCCCCTGAACCTCCCGAGGTCCCCCCGATGCCTGCTCCTCGTCGCGCTGCCGCGCTCACGCTCTCCACCACGCTCGCGGCCGGAGCGCTGTTGCTCACGTCCCCCGGCGTGGGTGCGCAGGCGGCCACCTGCGCGGTCCCCGAGGCCGACGTCACCTACGAGCAGAGCTACATCGACACCTCGCGCGCGGGCGGCGAGCCCATCATTGAGATCCACCCGGACGGCACGATGCTGTGGGGGTCCCACGCGGGCACCACGCACTTCTACTCGCCGCAGGCGCTCTCGCCGGTCTCCTCGGCCTTCATCCAGAACTACACGGGGCAGACGTACTACTACTTCTCAGAGGATGACGGGGCCACCTGGCAGTTCGCGCCCCGCAACCCCATTCAGGGCGCGCCCGACTCGGGGGTTCCGGGTTCAGGCTTCTCCGATCCCGAGTTCGCCGTGGACACGGCCGGCAACGTGTTCATCAGCGAGATCAACCTCGCGAACATCGCGTTCGGCAAGTCGACCGACTCCGGGAGGTCCTACACCAACCAGTCGCTCCTCTCGATCACCATGAGCGATCGTCAGTGGATGGAGGCGGACGAGGAGGACGTGCTCTGGTTCGTCGCCAACACGTTCGGCGGCGGCTCCACGATCGGTGGCGAGCCGGTCACCGGTTCGCTCGCCAACCGGCTGTACAAGTCACTCGACGGTGGCGCCACCTTCTCGGCTGGGCAGGACAACGGGCCCGGGCAGGCATCCAGCGACATCAAGGTCGACCAGAGCGACGGTCGGCTCTACCAGCTGCGCCGCGACGGGACGCTCCGGATGCGCGTCTTCGCGGACGCACGAAGCCAGACCCCGCCGAACGTGACCTTCGACGAGTTCGCGATCGCCGAGGACTTCAACAACCTGTCGAGCATCGGTCCGACGATGGCGCTGGACGACGAGGGCAACCTCTACGTCGTGTGGGACGAGGTGACGGGCGAGACGCGCGACCACGGCATCTGGTACTCGGCGTCGAAGGACCGCGGGGTCACGTGGTCGCCGCCGCTGAAGCTCGACGACGGGACCGGGACGGCCTTCTGGCCGTGGGTCGAGGTCGGCGACGCCGGCAAGGTCTCGGTCGTCTGGCTCCAGCACGAGACACGGATCGACGGAGACGCGCCGGACGACGCGGACGGCGCGTGGCACGTCATGGCCGCGCAGTCGCTCACGGGCCTCGGCTGTGACACGAGCGTGCTCGCCGGCTTCCGCGTCGTTCAGGCGACCACGGACCCGCCGCACACCGGCAGCATGTGCAACTCCGGCACGACCTGTCAGGCCTTCGCCGTGGACCGCCGGCTCGGCGACTACTTCTCGAACGAGATCGCCGCCGACGGCTCGAGCGTGATCGCGGTCTCCGACACGAGGTCCGGCGGCGCCATCTCGCTGCCGCTGGTCGTCCGTCAGACCGGCGGGCCGATGTTCATCGGCCCGGACGCAGCACCGGAGCCGACGCCGGCCCCGACACCGACGGTCACCGAGACGCCGTCGCCCTCACCGTTGCCCGCGACCGGAGGGGGCGCCGCCCTGGCGCTTCTCGGCGTCGCTGGTGCTGCGCTGCTTCGTCGGCGACAGCAGGCCTGAGCCGACGGATACGTTGCACAGGGTCACGACAAGCTTCGGAGCGATGACGCCATGAGCGAGACCACCAGCACGACCACCGACATGACGACGTCGGCGTCCACGATCGTCGACGCCCCGCCGCGGCTGGTCTTCGACTTCATCCGGCGTCCTGCCAACCATCCCCAGATCTCCGGTGACGGCAGCGTCAAGGAGATGACGAAGGGACCCGAGGTCCTCGAGGCCGGGTCGCGCTTCGGGATGAAGATGCAGATGGGCGCGCCGTACCGCGTCGGTTCGAAGGTCGTCGAGTTCGAGGAGAACCGCCTCATCGGCTGGGCACACTTCGGCAAGCACGTCTGGCGATGGGAGCTCGAGCCGGTCGGGGAGGACCAGACCCGCGTCACCGAGACCTTCGATCTGTCCCCGTCACCGTTCAAGGCGCTGGTGAAGGCGGTCATGAAGGTGCCGGCAGCGCACGAGAAGAACGTCCGCCGCTCGGTGGAGAACGTCCGCGACCACTTCGCGTCCTGACGGCCCGGCCGACAGGGTCGTCGGAGGATGGTTCGGGATGGTGATGGACAGGCGGAGACGCCGTGATGTGCTGCCGTGGGTGACGGGGACGTCCGCCACGGTGGTGCTCCTGTCCGCTCTGCTCGCGCTGGGACGGGCACCGATCGCGTCCGGTGAGGGCGCGCTGTCGGCGCTGCTGCCCGGTGGGTCGTCCACCCCGACCGCGATCGGCGGTCCGGGCACCGAAGCGCTGTCCGGACGTGATGCCGCCCTGCGTGACCTCGGGATGGGGACACGGGGCCCTGACGATCCCCACGACGATCCGGTCGGGCCGTCGCGCGACGGCGCCCCGACCGGCGATGGCGTCCCCACCGACCGTGGCGTCGCGCGTGAGCCGTTCTGGCCCGGGTCCGACCCGACGCAGATCCGGCTCGCCGCAGCGGTCCTCGAGACCAACCCGGGGGAGTACCTCTCGGCGGAGGACGGGCGCGCCTTCGTCGCCGAGGCTGAGCATGCGATCGCGGACGTGCTCGCGCTCGGCGGCGACGGAAACCTGACGGTCGCGAACCTGGAGCGGGCCGCGAACATGCTCGGCGTGGCCTTCGACACCGACAGCCCGCTGGCGGGCGTGACCACGCTCGCAACCCGCGCGAAGACCCGCACGGTCGCCGCGCTCGCGGTGCTCGGGGTCGAGCCGCCGGCGGAGGCTGATCGCGACCAGCTGGTGGCCGCCGCCGTCGTGGCCCACGGGCTGGTCGGCGAGCCCAACACGCTGCTCCGAGAGCTGGCGACCGCCACCCAGCTCCGCGCAGCTCCGCTTCGGATCCGTGACGGGGGCCTCGGAGCGGTTCCGGTCGTGCCGGTGGACATGGACGAGCTCGGGCGCCTCGTCGGGTTGCCCGAGCCCACCTCGGATCTGGAGAACCTCGCGATCACGCGTCGGGCCGCGGAGATCCGTCGGACGAGCCCGCTCCAGATCATGGAGACGCGCGTCCTGCACGGGTCCGTCCTGGCACACACCCTCGTGTGGCAGACGGGGGCTGGGCCCGTCCGCGCTGAGCTCGTGACGGTCCGGCCCGATGATCCGTCGGTCAAGATCACCACCGACTGGGCGTCCGGCCCGAGCTCCCGCGCCAACGTCCAGGACGCAGCCCGCGCCCGTGGTGCGCTCGTCGCGGTCAACGGGGGATTCTGGGTCAGCTCGGCGGACCCGGACGGCCTGCTGATCCGCGACGGCGCCTTCCTGTCCGACACCAGCGCCGGCGTCTACCGGGTCAACGGGATCCGGAGCGGGTTCGCCGTGGGCCCGTCCGGTGCGGTCGTCGGCTACCCCGAGCTCACCATGACCCTCGGCGACGCTTCCAGCGGTCGCACCCGGGTCTTCGGGCTGAACCGACGCAGCGACATCGCCCCGAACAGCAGCGGTGACCTCGTCCTGCACACGCCCGACGGCCCGTACCGACCGACGCGCATCGCGAGTGGTCAGCGGGTCCTCCAGATCGACCCCACCGGGCCGGTCGACGTGGCTCGCGCGATCGCCGAGGGTCGGGACGTCCCGGCGACCATCACCGAGGTGCCGGCCGGAGGGCTCGGCGCCGTCCCGACGTCCAGCACGCTGCTCGTGGCGAGCGGCAGGTACGCCGACCGGGTGCTTGGCATGGTCGGTGAGGACGGCCTGCTCGACGTCTCGCTCTCCCCGCGCTTCGCCGGGATGCAGAGCGGGCTCACCGGAGGGCCGCTGCTGCTGCGCGAGGGCAAGCTGGCTGACCGTGCCGTCTGGGTCGGCGAGGGCTTCGACCGGACCCACACCGACGCGCGCCACCCCCGCACCGCCGTGGGCGTCGACGCTCACGGGACCCTCATGCTCCTCACCGTCGACGGTCGCTCGTCGCGCTCGGTCGGGCTGACGCAGGCCGCGACCGCGAAGCTCCTGGCCGCGCTCGGCGCCGTCGACGCGACGATGCTCGACGGGGGAGGGTCCGCACAGATGGTGATCGGCGGCGAGCTCGCGAACCGGCCGTGCTGCGACCAGCCGACGCGCGCGGTCGCCACCGTCGTCATGATCCTGCCGGCGGGCTGAGCGTCAGCTCGTGCCGGACGCACCGGTCCGACGCTCAGCAGCGATCGCTTCCTCGATCATCGTGCAGACCTCGTCGAGGTCGTCGGTGACGTGGAGGAGATCGAGGTCGCCCTGACTGATCGTGCCCATCGCGAGCAGCTGCTCGCGTGCCCACGTCACCATCGGGTTCCAGAACTCAGACCCGACGAGGATCACCGGGAAGGCGTGGATCTTGTCGGTCTGGATCAGCGTCAGGGCCTCGAACAGCTCGTCCATGGTGCCGAACCCGCCCGGATGGACGACGAACGCCGAGGCGTAGCGCACGAACATCAGCTTGCGTGTGAAGAAGTAGCGGAAGTGGACGTCGAGGTCGCACCACTGGTTCGCGGCCTCCTCGAACGGCAGCTCGATCGTCAACCCCACGCTGTGGCCGCCGACGTCGTGGATGCCGCGGTTGGCCGCGGCCATCACCCCGGGCCCACCCCCGGTGATGACGGTGATGCCGCGCTTCGCGAGCCGACGGGACAGCTCTCGGGCAGCGATGTAGGCGGGGTGGTCCTCGCCGAGACGCGCTGACCCGAAGACGGAGACCGCGGGCTCGATCCCGTCGAGCTCGGCCAGGGCGTCCTCGATCTCGCGTTGGATCCAGTGCAGGTGCTCCGGTGCCAGCTCGGCGATCGAGGGCGCGTTCGGCGAGAGGACGTTCAGGAGCTCCTCATCGTGGGTCCGCCAGCCCCGGAGGTCATGGGCGTCGCGATCAGCGTTCATCTGGCGAGGTCTTTCGAGGTGAGGGGTCAGCGTCGGTCCACGAACAGCGACTGAGCTGCCGTGCCGATGATGCCATCCCGGTCGTGCAGGACGGCGCGGCTCTGCCCGATCCCTGACGCATCGATGTCGGTCGCGCAGTCCATGCCGACCCACTCGTCGACGGGGTGACGGGCGAGGTGGATGCTCAGATCCACGTTGACGTAGTTCCAGTCGCCGAACCAGAGCGGGCTGGAGACCCCGTTGATCGAGTCGGCCACGATGAGGACGGCGTCGAGCGGGTGGGGCGCGCTGCCCGCGATGAGCGGGACGAGCGGGCGCATCCACACGGCCGCTGGCTCGCCGGCGAACGCTGTTCCCCGGACCGGCACGACCTCCACCGACGACCCGTAGTGGGTGGAGCGATCCATCGGGAAGAAGTCCTGGGGACGACCGGATCCTCGCGGAGGCAGCGGAGGCGCCGTCTGGGTGAGCTCTGGCAGATCGAGCGTGGTCTCCCGGACGAGCCACCCCCGGGCGATCGCGACGACACGTTCACGTGTGGCCAGCGTCGCCTCGACGAGCGTCACCCTGCGCCCAGGGCGGATGATCGTGGTTTCGATCGACAGCCAGCCGATCGGCACGGCGCTCAACAGCTCGAAGGTGACGCGGGCAAGCCGCATCGGCCGCTCGGCCGTCACCGCGTCGGTCAGGGCACGGCCGAGCAACGCGGCCGGCGGACCGAAGTGCATGGAGTGCTCTGGGTCCCACGGACCTGATGTGTGCGCGGTCCCGCGGAACCCGCCGTCCTCGGCGACGAAGAACGCCCCTTCGTGCCGGTCGGCGACCACGGGCGCTCCTTCGACGATGGTCAGGCGATCCAGACCGTCTTCGCGTTGGTGAACTGTCGCGCCCCGAGGGCGCCGAGCTCTCGACCATAGCCCGAGTCCTTCACCCCGCCGAAGGGCACGCGGGGGTCCGACTTCACCAGCTCGTTGACGAACACCCCGCCGGCCTCGATGCGGGGCGCGAGGGTGCGGGCCAGCTCGAGGTCCGCGGTCCAGAGGCTCGCGCCGAGGCCGAAGTCGCTCGCGTTCGCCACGGCGAGCGCCGCCTCGACCGTCGGGACCGGAAGGATGGACGCGGCCGGCCCGAACAGCTCCTCGCGGCCGGACGTCATCTGCGGGTCGACGTCGGTCAGCAGGGTTGGTGCGAACCACGCACCGGGCTGGTCGACGCGGCCTCCGCGGATCACGACCCTCGCTCCGTCCTCGATGCTGGCCGCGACCTGTTCGTCGAGCTCGTCGCGCAGGGAGACCTGAGCCATCGGGCCGATGTCGGTTCCCTCGTCCATGGGGTCACCGACGACGCGTGAGCGGATCTCCTCCGCGACGAGCTCCGTGAAGGCGTCGGCGACCGACGCCACGACGATGAACCGTTTGGCGGCGATGCAGGACTGGCCGTTGTTGAGCATCCTGCTGTCGACGGCGGTCTTCGCCGCGGCCTCGAGGTCCGCGTCCCCGAGGACGACGAAGGCGTCGGACCCGCCGAGCTCGAGCACGGTCGGCTTCAGGTGCTCACCGGCGGTCGCGGCCACCGAGCGGCCAGCAGGAACGGAGCCGGTGAGCGTGACCGCGCGGACGCGGCGGTCGGCGATGACGTCGGCGACGGCGTCGCTCGGGATCAGCAGCGTGCTGAACACGCCCTCGGGCACACCTGCGTCCGTCCAGACCTCCTCGATCGCGAGCGCGGAGCCGGGGACGTTGGAGGCGTGCTTGAGCAGGATCGGGTTCCCGGCCGCGATGTTCGGGGCGGCGACGCGGAAGAGCTGCCAGAGCGGGAAGTTCCAGGGCATGATCGCCAGCAACGGCCCGAGCGGATCGTGGCGAACCATCGCCGTGCGCGCGTCGGTGTTGATGACGTCCGGTGCCAGGTGCCCCTCAGCGTTGCGGGCGAAGTAGCGGCACGCCCACGCACACTTGTCGACCTCGCTGCGGGCCTGGTCGATCGGCTTGCCCATCTCCCGGACCATGAGCGCGGCGAGATCGTCGCGACGGCGCTCGAGCTCCGTGGCAGCCGCGAACAGCCACGTGGCCCGCTGGTGGATCGGTGTGCGGGCGAGGTCGTCCGAGACACCTGCAGCCCGGGCCAAACGGTGCTCGAGCCCGTCGGCGTCGAGGCCGGCGTGGCGGGCGAACTCCGTGCCGTCGCGCGGGTCGGTCGAGGTGAAGGTCGTGGTCATCGTGTGCTCTCCGTCGCGTTGAGGCGTCAGCCCGGTCGTCTGGTATCGTCCGCTCCCCGCAAGGGGCGTTAGCTCAGTTGGTTAGAGCGCTTGCTCGACACGCAAGAGGTCATAGGTTCGACTCCTATACGCCCCACTGCAGAACGTGCACCATCCACGGCCGTCCCCTCGGGGGCGGCCGTGCTGCGTTGCTGAGCGCAGCATGCCCAGACGTCGTCTGATGAGCCGTGACGTCAGCTGCCGAAGGCGTTCTTCTGCTCGTGCTCGGCGATCGCCGAGGCGAGATCGCGCTCGAAGCAGGTCCGCCACAGCTCGGACGTCGCGTCCTGCTCGGAGGGACCGGCGCCGATCACGACCGGACGCAGCGAGGGCAGCCCGGCGTGGGAGAGCACCGCGCGGACGCTCCACTCGAAGTTGTCCCTGAGCTGCTCACAGGTGAGGACCAGCGGCACGACGGCCTGGGCGCGGAGGACCAGCCGCCAGCTGTCCTCGATCGCGCGGATGTCCGCGAAGCGCCCTGCCAGGGAGGGGAAGTCGTAACCGGTGCCGTTCCCGGGCGGCAACGAGGCCTGCGCGGCGCGCTCGAGGCTGACCGCCTGCGCGAAGCGGTCCTCGCAGCGGACCATGACCCACGGGGCGCCCGGCGGGACGACGTCGTTCAGCGGCAGCTCGTCATCGCGGAGCAGGTCCAGGTCGTCGAGGTCGAGCTGGAGCGAGAAGGTGCCGGTCGAGCTGGTCCGCCGGGCGTGCAGCATCTCGAGGTACGCCTCGGAGTCCTTCGGGGCCCACCGCTCCCGGAGCGGGCCGGAGGGCTCCCCGAGGTAGCGCGCGGGGACACCGCAGGTGCCGACCTCGGCGATGGCGGTGCAGAGCTCGTCGACCCCGGAACCGGGGACCCCGGCGATCACGAGCCCGCGGGCAGGCAGACCGGCGCGGTGGGGAAGATCCCATCGCTCGGTCAGGAGCTCCTGCTGCTGGGCCAGCGCCACCGGCTGCCTTCTTCGTGCTCGACGTGGGGTTGGTGGCTGAGAACCCTAGACGTTCGTCACGCGGAGGGAGCCGGGACACGCCAGTGAATCCCGGCATCGTGTCGGCGGCTCAGATGACGGCGAGCTCGCTGAGCACGTCGCGTGCGGAGAGGACGCCAGCGGGGCGCCCGTCCGTGGCCACGACCAGATGTCGGATCCCGCGGCCGACCATCAGGGCGATCGCGTCCTGGACGGAGGCAGCCGCGTCGATCGTGACGATGTCGGCGGTGGCACGATCAGCCAGGCGCACGACGTCGGGGTCGTCGCCGTCGGCGAGCGCGCGGACGAGATCGCGCTCCGACACCACGCCGACCAGCTGGGTCCCGCGGTTCACGAGCAGCATCCCGATGTCGTGGTTCGCGAGCGCCTCCGCGGCGTCGCGCAGCGTCGCTCCCTGCTCGATCGTCAGGAACGCCTCAGTCATGCATCGGGTGACGGACTGCTCGAACGAGGACATCGGCGACTCCGGGTCGGCGTACGGACACCTTAGGTCCAGCTGTGGTCCCGGGTGCTCACACCGTGGGTGGACGCTGTTCGAGCTCGGCCTGGCGTCGGAGGCGACGGCGCGCGGCGGCCTCCTCGGCGCGGGCGGCTGCATCCTCGGGCGTCGGGGCGGTCCCGCCGAGGTGAGCGGGAAGCCACCACCGGTCCGCATCGTCCCGAGGACTCTGGGGGTACGTACTCGCGGCCTCCGCGACCATCTCGGAGATCTGTGCCATCAGCCGGTCGGTCACCTCCTCGGGGTCCTCGTCCGGCTCATGGGCCAGCGGTGCTCCGAAGGTGACGGTGACGGTGACACCGGAGCGCAGGTCTCGTGGCCGACGCTTGGTCCAGAGTCGTTGCGAGCCCCAGACGGCAACGGGGATGATCGGGGCTCCGGCGCTCATCGCCATCCGGACGGTGCCGGTCTTGCCGGTCATCGGGACGAACGACTCGCTGATCGTCGCCTCGGGGAACATGCCGACGAGCTCGCCATCACGGAGCAGGTCGACGCCGACGTCGATCGCGGTGGCGGCCTGACCCCCGCGGTCCACCGGGATGTGTCGCATCGCACGCATCAGCGGACCCGACACCGGGTGGTCGAAGGTCTCCTGCTTTGCCGCGAAGCGGACGAGCCGCTTGCCCTGGAGCCGTGCTCCGAAGCCAATGAACGTGAAGTCGAGGTAGCCGATGTGGTTCGACGCGAGCACCGCAGACCCCGTCGCGGGGACGTGCTCCGCGCCGGTGACGCGCACGTCCCAGCGTCGTGCTCGGAAGCCGACCACGATTCCGCCGATGACGGCGCGGTACACCGGATCCACGTGGCTCCTCTGGAGGGGGACCGCAGGACCGTAGTGATGGCGAGGGCTCGGTGCCACGACCCTCGGCGCCGGTAGGTTGCGGGTCCCGTCGATGCCAAGGGGCGAGCAGCAATGGTCAAGGTCCAGAACAGCACGCGGCGCAAGCTCGCCATCGCGTCGTGGCGGCCGCCGCGTGAGGGCAACATCTACGGCAAGCTCACCCTCGACGTGACCGAGGTGAACGCCTACCTCGCCGACGTCCGTGAGCGGACGGGTGAGCGGGTCACGATCACGCACTTCGTGGGTCGCGTGGTCGCCGAGGCGCTCGCGAAGTCCCCGTCGCTGAACGGCTACATCCGCTTCGGCAAGTACCGCCAGCACGATCAGGTCGCGGTCAGCTACCTCGTCGCGCTCGAGGAAGGCGCGGACCTCGCCCAGGCGAAGGTGGATGCCGCTGACCAGAAGACCGTGGCCGAGACCGCGGCCGCGCTCCGCGAGCGCGCTGACCGGCTCCGGCAGGGGATGGACAACGACTTCGAGGCATCGAAGGGTCTCATCAACGCGATGCCGACCTGGATCCTGCGTCGTCTGGTCTGGCTCACGGGGTTCCTGTCGTCGTCGCTCGGCGCGAGCATCCCCGCCGCCGGCATCCGGGCGTTCCCGTTCGGGTCCGCCATCATCACGTCGATCGGCATGTTCGGTCTCGATGAGGGGTTCGTCCCGCAGACCCCGTTCACCCGCGTGCCGCTGTACGTGCTGATCGGTGGGATCAAGGACGTGGTCGCGATCGAGGACGGTGACCTCGTCGTCCGGCAGGAGCTCACGCTGACCGCGACCGTCGACCACCGCTTCATGGACGGCTTCCAGGGCGGCGTCCTCGCCCGAGAGGTCCGTCGGCTGTTCGCCGACCCGTGGTCGCTCGAGGAGGCCCCGGCGGCTGGATCATGACGGCCATGGACTCATCGGTCGCCGCCGGCCCTCCGCCCGGGATGAAGGTTCGGCTCTCGTCGAACGAGGCCGCGTACGGTCCGTCTCCGGCCGCGATCGCCGCGGCTGCCGCCAAGGCCCCCGAAGCGCACATCTACTGCGACGACCAGGCCATCGCCCTGCGTGCGGCCCTCGCGGAGTTCGAGGACGCGACGCCCGAGGAGATCTGCTGCGGGAACGGCTCGGCCGCCCTCCTGATGGACCTGATCGCCAGCCACAGCGGTCCCGGCGATGAGATCCTGGCCTTCGCTCGATCGTTCATCATCTACCGCGTCGGCGCGCGCAACTCGGGAGCGAGCTACGTCGAGGTGCCGACGGCCGGTCCGCCCACCGACCTCGACGCCGCGCAGCAGGGATGGGCGCGTGACCCGCAGGCGCTGCTCGCACGCATCACCGAACGGACGAAGGTCGTCCTCGTCGACAATCCCGGCAACCCGACCGGCACCCACCTCACCGGCGACCAGGTGCGCGAGCTCGTGGCGGGCGTCCCGGAGCACGTGGTCGTCGTGCTCGACGAGGCCTACCACCAGTTCGCCGCCGGTCAGCGCGGCTACGCGACCGTCGCGGAGCTCGGCATCACCCACCCCAGGCTCGTCGTCGCCCGCACGTTCTCGAAGGCGTACGCGCTCGCAGGACTGCGGGTCGGCTACCTGGTCGGCGCCCCGGAGGTCGTCCGAGCGACCGACGCCCATCGATCACGCTTCAACGTCAACGCGATCGGGCAGGCCGCTGCGGTGGCTGCGCTCGCTGACCAGCCATGGCTCGAGGACACCGTCGCCCGCGTCATCGCCAGCCGGACCCGCTTGGCGGACGGGCTCCGCGCCCAAGGCGTTCGCTTCACGGACGGACTGGGCAACTTCCTGACCGTCGAGGCCGAGGGCGATGCCGCTTCGGAGGTCGCGGCGCTCGCGACCCACGACGTCGGGGTCCGGCCGTTGTTGCCGTACGGGATGACCGACCAGTACCGCGTGACCGTGGGCACCGACGACGAGGTCGATGCCTTTCTCGCAGCCCTCTTGGCCGTGAGGAGCTGACCGGCTCAGCTCAGCTCGCGCCGCAGGAGCGCGTCGCTGAGGGTCTCGGGGAGCAGCGGGAGCAGGCGGGCGATCACCCGCTCCTGGGTGGGCAGGGCGTAGCGGCCCCGAGGTCGGTCCGAGGTCGCGGCGTGCACGATCGCGGCCGCGACCTCCTCCGGAGCGATGCCGGTCGTCGGACCGTTGCTGGCGCGGTCGCGGACCTTTCGGGCAAGGTCGCGGTAGCGCTCCGGGAGCGCGTCGACGACGTCGTCGCCCGAGATCGACTTCTCCCAGATCGGCGTCGCGACCATGCCCGGCTCGATCACCGCGACGCGGACACCCAGGTGGGCGACCTCGCGGCGCAGGACGTCGCTGTAGCCCTCGACCGCGTGCTTGGACGACGCGTAGGCACCCATGATCGGGAAGCCGACACGGCCCGCGATCGAGCCCACCATCACGACGCGGCCCCGGGCGGCGATGATCGCCGGAAGCAGCTCGCGCGTCACCCGATGCAGCCCGAAGACGTTCACCTCGAACTGATGGGCGAAGTCCTCGTCGCTGATGGACTCGAGCGGCATCGGGACCGCGATGCCGGCGTTGTTCACGAGGACGTCGAGGGTGCCGTCGCCGAAGGCCGCGATGGTCTCGACGGCAGCCGCGACGTTCGCTGGGCGGGTGATGTCGAGCGTGATCGGCGTCAGGCCGTCCGCGAGGACGGACGCGGCGTCGGCGTCGTTGCGGACCCCGGCCCAGACGTGATGTGTCGTGGAGAGGGCGCGGGCGCTCGCGCGACCGATCCCGGTGCTTGCTCCCGTGACGAGCGCGGTCTGCATGGTGAGGCTCCGGCGCGGGGTCGGCGCCGAAGGTCAGCTCGGCAGGTTCTCGCGCGGTGCCATCATCACCCACGTGGGACCGTCGCGCAGCGGGACGTCGCGGCCGAGGTCATCGGTCAGCCGGATCGGTGCGGTCCGGCTCGCCTTTGCCCAGCGGACGTCGTGACGTCGTGCGTCCCGCAGGACGATGGCCGTTCCTGACCCGATGATGTTGGTGACGGTGAGCCGGTTCCCGACGCTGTCGCAGCAGCCACCCTCCGAGATCTCCACGCCGAGCACGACGACGTTGGCAGCACCGATGTGGGTGCCGCTGGCGTCGGTGTGACGTTGGCCGTTCTGGTAGCGGCGGAAGCCGCCGGCGGCAGCGTCCCAACGCCACCCCGTGACCGCGCCGCGAGACATGCGCACGCTGAGGGCCTCGACGGGCCGGCAGGGGAGACCGCGAGCGGCCCCGGGGTCGCACTCCGAGAGCGGCACCGCGTCGTCGTGGACCCAGCCCGTCGAGGCTGCGACGGAGTCGCGGGCCACGTTGAAGAGCTTCGGGCCACGGGCGTAGAGGTTGTACGGGGCACGTCGCGCAGAGGACCGGAACATGACCCCGGTGTCCTCGGAGATCGTGAGGAAGCCGCGTTGGTCGAAGAGCTCGAGGACGTCGGGGCGCGCGCCGGAGATCGCGATGTGACGTCCGTAGGCGGGCAGGACGTCGGCGTCGACGATGCGGCCGGAGCGGATCGGCCCGACGGTTGTCGGGATCTTCGCCTGGTAGAGCGCGATGAACCGGGTGATGCCGGCCTCGGTGAGCTCCTCGAAGACGACGTCGGCGTCGAGGAGGCCCTGCTGCGGGCGGTCGCGGCTGGTGTTGCTGATCTTGACGGCCAGGACGGGGCGCCCGCTGCCTGCCGAGAACGGCGAACGTGAGAGATCAAGGCGTCCGGCCGACGAGGCGACGGCCGGGGGCGTGGTCGACGGTACGGACGGTCCGGCGCTGCTGGTCGGGCTCGGGGTCGGTGACGGGGTCGGGGACGCCGCGGGGTTCGTCGTGGCCGACGGAGGTGGAGCGGGGTCGACGACGCCACCGACGACCTCGGTCTGGACCCCGCCGATCGGGGGCGCGGCCAAGGTCACCTCGCCGGGGGCTGCCGGGGAGCTGCCCTCACGGCCATCCTCGACGGACACGCTCTGAGCCGGTCCGCGGTCCCTCACGGCCACCGTGGTGATGCTGAGCGCCAACCCCACAGCTGCGAGGGCAGCGACCGCCCTCGGCCGGATCCGATCCGTCACGCTCACGCCGCTCTCCACGTCGATCCCACTCTGCCATGCCCACATCGATCGTGGAGATGGGGTGGTG
>CBDTYW010000054.1:0-17348 GCA_965364735.1 uncultured Nitriliruptoria bacterium | reverse complement strand
GCCGGGCAGGGGCCCGGACAGCCGCCGCGACCGCCGTCGTCGCGGTTCGGCGCGATGCTGTCGAGCCTGATCAGCTGACGATCAGAGGCTGCGGCCGGGGTTGTCGACGATCTGGATCCCGCGCGCGCGTGCTTCGGTCACGAGCCGTTCGGTCAACCCAGGGCTCATCAACGCCACGAAGCTCATGGCACCCGAGAACGCGACGTCCTTGCCGCGGGTCTCGATGCGGACGACGTGATCTCCGACGCGCTCGTCGAGCCGTGACAGCGGCCCGTTGACGAGGATCCGGGCACCGCCGGTGAGGCCGGAGGCCATGACACCACCGAGCAGCGGCAGCTTGCGCAGCCGCGTGAGCGGCAGCGCGATGAGCGCGGCGGTGATGACCTTCTGCAGACGCGACCCGGTGTGGATGCGCGCGACGCGGTCCCACGGGATCCGCCGGGTGCGAAGCGGGGAGCGGATGACGATCTCGGCGTCGGTCACCTGCACCGACATGCGCGTGTCGACCTTGTCGAGGATCTTGAAGAGCCTGTCCGCGGACTCCGGCAGGACCACGTCCAACACCTTCTCGAGGCCGTCGGTGGCGCCGAACTCGTCGACGTTCATGGTGAGCTCCGTGGTTGGCATGCGCTGATCCTGTCGCGTCGAGGAAGGTAGGGGCAGACTTCGCTGCGGCTGCAAGCGCGCGGGCGACGGACCCGCAATGCTGCTTCGTACCGCGACCATGCCCGTACGTGCACGCAGGGACACCTGATGACCGAAAGCCTCGCCACCGCCGCCTGGGAACGCGTCCTCGACGCGGTCCGCTCCGCGAACGAGACCATCGCCGGCCCGCTCGGGGCCCGGACGCCGCGCGAGCTCGCCGAGGGCCACCGCCACGTCGCCAACCTGCTCAGCCTGGGGCTCGAGACGTGGGTCGAGCACGGAGATCCGCTCCGGCCGGTCTTCACGCGGTGGATGACGCCGTTCCGGAAGGTCTACGGCGACAACCCGTGGACGATTTACGACTCCGCCCAGATCGAGGGTTCATCGACCTACGAGCTGCGTGGTGACCTCCGAGGACCGACCTACCTCGGCGTGTGCATCTACGGGCGCGCAGAGAACGGTGATCGCCGCATCATCGCCAACGTCGACGACGTCGAGCTGAAGGCCGACGCCGACGGCAGCACGACGATCACCTTCGTGGCCACGGGTGCTGAGGCGCCGGCTGGCGCGAAGAACATCGTTCGGCTCGAGGCGGACGCGGACGAGCTCATGGTGCGGCAGTACTTCGTGGCGCGGACCGCTCAGCGTGATGCGTCGTACCGCCTCCGCCGGACGCCGGCTGCTCCGCCGCCGCCGCCGCTCGACGACGCCACGATCGCGGAGCGGCTCGAACGTGTCGCCGAGTACGTCAGCGGCAGCGCGGTCCTGGAGCTCACGCTCAGCGCGCTCATGGCCTCGGGAACGCCGGACAGCCTGCGTCACGGCGGGAGCTACGACGGCGGGGGCGAGGCCGGCCTCGACGACCACATCGACCCGATGGTGATCACCAAGCTCACGCCGTCACCGGCCATCCAGTACACCGGCTCATGGATGGAAGGGCTCGCGGAGGACGAGATGGTCGTCATCACGGGGGCGGTGCCGACGTGTCGCTTCTGGTCGATCCAGCTGATGAACCGGTTCATGGAGTCGCCCGACTTCCTCCACCATGACGTCTACCTGACCGGAGAGGACGTCTCCGTCGACGCGGACGGGCGTTTCCGCATCGTCATCGCTCACCGCGACACCGGCGACGACCACGTCCTCGAGACGACGGGGCTGTCGAGCGTGCACGTCGCGCTGCGGGCCATCCGCGCCCACGACCCGTGGGAGGTCGAGTTCTCCCGCGAGCCCTGGCGCCGCGCCCGCTGACCCCCGACGGCGGGAGAGCCAGGTCACTGGAGCTTGTAGACGGTCGTGAAGGTCCGGCGTTCCGGCTCACCCCCGGGGGCCGTGCGGACCCGCGTGACGTTGATGTTGAAGCCCGCCGACGTGCTGCGCCGCGCGCCGGTGATCGTCTCGACCGTCCAGTGCGGCGAGGACCAGAACGTCACGGTGATCGACGTGGAGGTGAACGAGGTCTTCACCACGATCGCGTGGGGCGTGTCGTTGTGGATCTCGAGGTTCACCGTCGGGAAGTCCACCGTGGCCTCGCGACCGGCGGGGTACCGCGAGATGTAGAAGCTGTGCGCCTTGTACTGCTCGATCGCGACGCCCGAGAACCATGCGGCGTTGAAGAAGGTCGTCGCGAACTGGCTGACACCACCGCCGACCGACTCGATGAACTCGCCGTTCGAGATCGCCCCGCCGCCGACGTAGCCCTTCGCCCGTGTCCGTTGGCCGACGTAGTGGTTCAGCTCGAACGTCGCTCCCGGCAGGATCGTGGCACCGTCGACGAACTTCGCCATCGTCTGGATGTTCGTCACGCGCGACTGCCCGGAGGCGTGGAACGTCGTGAAGCTCGAGATCGGGGCGGTGACGCCGGACTGCTCCGCGCCGCTCGTGGTCAGCGTCGGCGTCACGTCGACGACGACCGCGTTCACGCGGTCCGGACCCGCCCCGGCGTTGGCGAAGACGGCCGCGATGGTCGCGTCGAGGTCCACGGCCCTCCCGCTGCGGCCGGGCTCGACGCTGACCGTCCCGCCGAACCGTTCGGGATCCTCCTGATCGCTCCGTCTCGGTGGCGCGAGCACCTGCTGGTCGACCAGGATCTTCGCGTCGAGCGCGGCCACGTCACGGGCGCCGATCTCGGCGCGGACGGCGTGCGGGAACGTGACCTCATCGATCGCGATGATGACCTGCGCAGCGGACGAGTCCCGCTGCACCTCGAGCGTCACCCAGCCGAGCAGGTCCGAGCCGGCGAAGGTCGCGAGCTCACCTGACGGATCGCGGATCGTGACGGTGTCGTCGGCGACGGCAACCAGGCGTTCCGCCGCCGGCATCAGATCGGACGTCGTGAGGGCGGCGGGCACGCGGTCCGGGGCTGGGAGCTCGATGACGATCTCTGCCGCGGTTGCCTGTCCGGCAAGGCGTACCGAGATTGCGGCCATGGCTGCGTCGCGCACGGTGTCGGCGTTGACCAGCTGGCCCTCCACCGACGGCGTGAGGACGTCGTCGATCTGTACCGGGCCGTCGACGCTCGTCGTGAGCGTGGCGTCGGCGGCGCGGGGTGAGAGCAGCGATGCGATCCGCGCGCTGCCGCCGGCGTCCCGCTCGACCAGGACGGGCGTCACGGTCTCCCGGCTCCCGCGCAAGGCGCTCAGCCGGGCGGCGAGACGTCCCTCGTCCGACGTCGCGTTCGCGATCGTCGTCGCGAGGTCGATCCCGAACCCGAGCGCCCCGACGGTGGTGGTCGTCGTCTCCGGTCCCGCGGAGACGACCACGACGGTTGACGCGAGCCCGTCGGCCAGCGCCGTGGTCGCGGTGACGAGCCCCTCGGCATCGTCTGCGTCCACCACGACACCGCCGATGACCAGCTCGGCGTCAGCCCGGACCGCCAGCACGGACGTCGCGAGCAGGAGCACGACCATCGCGCAGGCAGCGACCAGCGATGGGCGATTCCCCCACTCGCCCGCGCGTCGATCCAGACCCTCGAACATGGGGCAACGCTACCGATCGGCCCGCGCTGAACCGATCACTCGCTGCGGAACGTCCACGCTCCAGCGCACATGGTCGCGTGGACCGGCATCTCCCCGAGGTCAGTCGGTGCGACCTCTTCCGGGTCGGCGTCCAGCACGACCAGGTCGGCAGGCTCGCCCACGGCGATCGGCGTTGCGCGGCTCAGCGCGAGCGCTGTTCGCAGCCCGATCGCCTCGTCCGCGAGCCAGGGCGGCCGATCGTCGAACGTCCGGGCCACGGCTGCCTGGATCGACCGCCACGGGGACAGCTCCGAGACGGGGGCGTCGGACCCGAACACGACCTGAGCCCCGGCCTCGAGCAGTGACCTCAACGGAGACGTGCGGGCGGTCCGGTCCGACCACCAGCGTGCGACGAGGTCGCGGTCCTCGACGGCGTGCGACGGCTGGATCGAGGCGACCACGTCGAGGTGTCGGAAGCGGGCGAGGTCCTCCACGTTGACCAGCTGAGCGTGCTCGATCCGCCCCGGGAGGCCGAGTCGCTCGAAGGCGTCCAGCGCGCTGCGGTTCGCGGCGTCGCCGATCGCGTGGACCGTCGCGACGAGCCCGTGCTTGTCGCCGCGCCGGATCACCCGGATCAGCTCGCCGGTGTCCGCGAGGACCCGGCCGGTGTTGTCCGGCTCCCCGACGTAGGCGTGGTCACAGTGGGCCGTCCGCGATCCGAGCGCCCCGTCGGCGAACAGCTTGAGCGGGCCGACGGTCAGCATCCCGCGTCCGCGGGAGAGGTCCACCCCGGTCTTGAACCCGCGGTGCACGGCCGTGTCGAGCTCGTGGGCCATGATCGCGCTCGTGACGCGCAGCGGCAGCATGCTCTGCTCCGCGTCTTCGACGCGTCGCGCCCAGCCCTCGATCGCGCCGCCCATCTCGAAGTCGGTGATCGCGGTGACGCCGCGGCTCGCCGCCACGCCCATCCCGGCGGCCACGACCGCGTCGACGTCGGCGTCGCTCGGCTGGGGGAGCGCCAGCAACGCGTTCCAGGACTCCTCCTCCCGGAGCAGGCCGTCGTGGTGATCGAGCCCGATCAAGGAGAGCGCGGCGGACGACCACCACGACGAGTGCGCGTCGAGGCTGACGAGCACGACCGGCTCGCCCGGGACGGCGCCGTCGAGCAGGGCCTTGTGCGGGGCGTCGTCCCACGTGCCCATCGCGAAGCCAGCGCCGCGGATCACCCCGGCGGAGGTGGCGAGCTCACCACCGGCCACGTGGCGCGTGATCGCGTCGGCCACCGCGGTGGCGGAGGTCGCCGCCCTCAGATCCGCGTTGAGCGCGGTGCGGAGGCGCTCGTGGGCCCAGAGCGTGAAGTGGACGTGGGCGTCGCGCAGGCCCGCGATGATCACCCGGCCGCCGAGGTCGACGACGTCCTCGCGGACGGTCGGGGCGACCTCACCGATCTCGACGATCTTTCTCGCGGCGATGCGGAGGTCGACGTCGCGCGTGCCGAGGCGGGCGTTGGAGATGCGGATGCTCGTGCCCATCAGCGCGGGTCGCGGGGGAGGTGATCGAACGTGGAGACGTCGAGGGCGACGGGCCCGGACGACGTGACGTCCCACGCGCCGCCGGCGCCTTCGAGACGCCAGCCGGAGGTCGGCTCGTGGACGAGCGCGGTGTCCTCGTCGACGCCGACGACCTGGGCGAGATCGGTGTCGACGGTCAGCCGAGCAGCGCGGCCGAACATCCTTCCCATCCGGTCGTAGTGCGGGATCACGGCGATGCGGGGCACGAGCCCGAGCGCCTCCGAGACGTCGCTGTCGGTGTCCCACGGCAAGGCCGGCAGCCGCGTGGACAGGGCCATGGCACCCGCGGAGCAGCCGGCCAGCGGGGTCCCCGTCGACCAGGCGTCGAGGATCATCGACCACAGCGGGGTTCGTTCCAGCGTGTCGACGAGGAACCGCGGGTTGCCGCCGGACAGGTAGATCATCCCGACGTCCTCGAGCAGACCCACCATCCTCGGGTCCTCGGCATCCGCGCGCTCGCGCACGTCGATCTCCACCACCGTCGCGTCGAGCCGGGCGTAGTGGGCGTGGGCCAGCCCGAGCCAGCGGGCGGTGACCTCGGCGCCCTCCAGCGCCGACGCGGTCGGGATCACGGCGACCCGTCGGTTCGTGCCGCGCAGCAGCCGCTCGTCGGTGTCGTGCATGGCCGGCAGGAACTCCCCGCTGCCAACCAGCGCGACGGCGCCGGGCGTGGACATGGCGGGCTCCTGCGGTGGGTCTGCGTCAGCATGCCGTATCCAACCGCGAAGCGAGTGGACCGAGCTGGGCGCGCCACGCACCGGTCGGGCCAACAAGCGCGCGCGATGGGGGGCATGGTCCCTACGCTCGCGCCCCGTCGACGCGTGTGAGGGAGCCGACATGAGCACTGACGACCCCGGACACCTGACCCTCCGGATCCCCGAGCCGCGGTACCGGCCGGGCGACATCCCGGACTACGCCGACATCGACGTGCCCGAGCCCGGCGACACCCGGCGTCCCGAGCCGGACGCGAACGCCTCCGAGATGCGCGACTGTGGCTACGGGATCATGCGCGTCCTTGACGACGACGGTGTCGCGCAGGGCCCGTGGGATCCGGGGCTCACCGAGGACGAGCTCGTCTTCGGCCTGCGCTCGATGCTCCGGGTCCGCGAGTTCGACCGTCGGATGCTCGTCCAGCAACGCACCGGCAAGACGTCCTTCTACATGCAGTGCCTCGGCGAGGAGGCCATCGCGTGCGGCCTCCAGGCCGAGCTCGAGCCGGGCGACATGAACTTCCCGACCTACCGCCAGCAGGGGCTGCTCATCACCGCCGGATACCCGCTGGTCGACATGATGTGCCAGATCTTCTCCAACGAGAACGATCCGCTCAAGGGTCGTCAGCTGCCGATCATGTACTCCTCGAAGGAGTACGGCTTCTTCACGATCTCCGGCAACTTGGCGACACAGTTCGTGCAGGCCGTCGGCTGGGCGATGGCCTCGGCCATCAAGCAGGACACCGCGATCGCGACCGGCTGGATCGGCGACGGCTCCACCGCTGAGTCGGACTTCCACTCCGCGTTGGTCTTCGCCTCGACCTACCACGCGCCGGTCATCCTGAACATCGTCAACAACCAGTGGGCGATCTCCACCCACGCGGCGATCGCGCTCGGTGATGCGGAGACCTTCGCGTCACGCGGCCACGGCTTCGGGATCGCGTCGCTGCGCGTCGACGGCAACGACTACCTCGCGGTCCGGGCTGCCTCCCGCTGGGCGGCGGAGCGGGCCCGCACGAACTCCGGCCCGACGCTGATCGAGTGGGTGACCTACCGGCAGGGGTCGCACTCGACCTCCGACGACCCGGGCAAGTACCGCCCCGCGGAGGGCGGCAAGTTCTGGCCTCTCGGCGACCCCGTCGACCGGCTCCGCGAACACATGACGAAGCTCGGGATCTGGGACGACGCGAAGCATGACGCGGCGATCGGCGAGATCGAGGTCGAGATGAACACCGCGCTCGAGGAGGCCGAGTCGCACGGGACGCTCCACGAGGGACCGCACCCGTCGCGCGACATCTTCGAAGGCGTCTTCGAGCACATGCCTCCGCACCTGGAGGCCCAGCGTCGAGAAGCGGGGCTCTGACATGACACGGTTCTCCATGGTCGACGCCATCAACCAGGCGCACCGCGTCGCGATGGCAGCGGACCCCACCGTCATCGCGTTCGGCGAGGACGTCGGGTTCTACGGCGGCGTGTTCCGCTGCACGCAGGGACTGCAGGAGGAGTTCGGCGTGACCCGCTGCTTCGACGCGCCCATCTCTGAGGCGGGCATCGTCGGCGCCGCGATCGGCATGGCCGCGAACGGCCTGCGTCCCGTCGTCGAGATCCAGTTCGCGGACTACATGTATCCCGCGTACGACCAGATCGTCTCCGAGGCTGCGCGCCTCCGTCACCGCTCCGCCGGCGACTTCACGGCACCGCTGACGATCCGCATGCCCACCGGCGGCGGGATCTTCGGCGGGCAGACCCACTCGCAGTCGCCCGAGGCGCTGTTCACCCACGTCGCGGGGATCAAGACCGTCGTCCCGTCGAACCCCTACGACGCGAAGGGTCTGCTGCTCGCGTCGATCGAGGACAACGACCCGGTCATCTTCCTCGAGCCGAAGCGCCTCTACAACGGCCCGTTCAACGGCCACCACGACGCGAAGATGCAGTCGTGGAAGAAGCACCCGCTCGGCGAGGTCCCGGACGGTCACTACACCGTCCCTCTCGGCAAGGCAGCGACGTTCCGCGAAGGATCAGAGATCACCATCCTCGCCTACGGGACGATGGTGTTCGTCGCCGAGACCGCGGCGAACGAGTCCGGCATCGACGCCGAGATCATCGATCTGCGGACGCTCGTACCTCTCGACGTGCCCGCGATCGTCGAGAGCGTGAAGAAGACGGGGCGCTGCATCGTGCTGCACGAGGCGACGCTGACCTCCGGCTTCGGCGCTGAGCTCGCAGCCATCGTCCAGCAGGAGTGCTTCTTCCATCTCGAGGCTCCGGTCCGACGCGTCACCGGCTGGGACACCCCTTACCCGCACGCCCAGGAGTGGGACTACTTCCCGGGACCGGACCGCGTCGCCAGGGCGATGCGCGACACCCTCGACATCTGATCGTGGCGCACGACGGCATCACGGGGCGAACGCACCGTCGTGACGTCGGCGGAGCGATGCACATCTGGGACGTGGTGACGCTGATCGCCGCGACCGACGGGCTCGTCGTCGAGGCGGTGCCGGTCTCGACGTTCGCCGCGATGCTCGAGGAGGTGATGTGGTTCGGCGGTGAGGTTGAGCCAACCGTGCGTGCAGTCATCGAGCACGCGGAGCGAATCCGCTCGGCGGATCTGTCCTTCCCGATCATCCTGTCGTCGACCGGGATCGTCGTGGACGGGATGCATCGGATCGCACGCGCCGTCCTCGACGGTCACGAGATGATCGACGCGGTGCGGTTCGTCGAGGACCCACCGCCGGACCGCGTGGAGCCGATGCCCTGAAGCTGTTCAGCTGAACAGCGACACGAACCGTTCGATGTCGATGTTGCCGCCGGACAGGACCACGGCGACGGTCTGGTCGTGGACGTCGACCCGGCCGGCAAGCATGGCGGCCACCCCGACGGCGCCGCTCGGCTCCACGAGGATCTTGCAGCGCTCGAACAGGAACCGCATCGCGTCCCGGATCTCGTCGTCCGTGACCGTGACGACCTCGCTGACGTGTGCGGCGACGATGGGGAAGGTGATCTCGCCCGGCTGGTCGGCCTGCAGCCCGTCGGCGATGGTCCGGGGGACGCCGATCCGGACGCGCTCCCCGATCGCGAGTGACTGCTGGAAGTCGTTGCCGTCGCGCGGCTCGACCCCGATGACGCGGGCGTCCGGGGCCAAGGTCTTCGCGACGGTTGCGCACCCGCTGAGCAGCCCGCCCCCACCGAGCGGCGCGATGAACGTGTCGATCGAGGTGTCGATGTCCGCGAAGATCTCGAGCGCCGTCGTGCCCTGCCCGGCGATGACGCGCTCGTCGTCGTACGGCGGGATCAGCTCGAGCCCGCGCTCTGCGGCCAGCGCGGTCCCGAGCGCCGTGCGGTCCTCGGTGTAGCGGTCGTAGGTGATGATCTCGGCGCCGTAGCCGCGGGTCGCGGCGACCTTGGACGCGGGAGCGTCCGTGGGCATGAGGATCGTCGCCGGGATGCCGTGGATGCGTGCGGCGATCGCGATCGCCTGGGCGTGGTTGCCGCTCGAGAACGTGAAGACCCCGCGGCTGCGCGCGTCGGCGGAGAGGCTCGCGATCGCGCTGCAGGCACCGCGGAACTTGAACGCCCCGCCGCGCTGCAGCTGCTCCTGCTTCAGGAACACGCGGCCGCCCACACGTTCGTCCAGCGTCGTTGACGTGGCGAGCGGGGTTCTGTGGGCGTGCGCTGCGATCCGACCTGCAGCCGCCTGGACGTCATCGATGGTGATCATGCGCAGAGCATGGCCCAACGCCGGCCGCATCGCGCGTCTGACGGCCGGGCGGTGGGGCATTGATGGTGCCGAAACGGATCGAGGAGCTCACGTGGGCGCGACGATCGATCGGCACACCATGCACGACGCCGCAGACCACGAGCATGTCGCGGCCGCATCGACCGAGCGCGACGACGAGGTCGGTCGCGCGCTGACCGCGAGCGTCGTCGAAGGCGCCGCGCGGATGGACCGGTCGATCTCCGGGCTGTTCGCGACCGGGGCCGTCGGAGGGCTCGACGTCGCGGTCGGCATCATGGGGTTGCTGCTGGTGATGGAGATCAGCGGGAACGAGGCGCTCGCGGCGTTGGCGTTCAGCTTCGGCTTCATCGCTCTCACGCTGGGCGGCAGCGAGCTCTTCACCGAGAACTTCCTGCTCCCGGTCTCCGCCGTTGCCGCTGGCCAGGGATCGGTCCGCAAGATGTTCCGGCTGTGGGCCGGGACCGCGGTCTTCAACGTGATCGGCGGTCTCGCGCTCGTCACCGTGCTCATGCTCGCGAAGCCCGAGCTCGCGGCGGTCGCCGTGGCCGGAGCCGAGCACTACACCGAGCGTGGGCTCGGCCTCGAGTCCTTCCTGGGCGCGGTTCTGGCGGGCGTGGTGATCACGCTGATGACGTGGATGCAGGCTGCGTCCGAAGACCTGGGGCCGAAGATCGTCGCCGCGATCGGCGCCGCGTTCCTTCTCGCCTACGGCCATCTCGGCCACACCGTCGTCGCGTCCTTGAAGATCGCTGCGGGCATGTTCGGTGGCCTCGAGCTCGGCATCCTTGACGTCGTCTCGCTGTTCGGTCTGCTCGCGCTCGGAAACGTCGTCGGCGGCGTCGGCCTCGTCACGGTCCTCCGCATCGTGCAGGCCGGCCGCGAGTCCCTCGACGAGGCCGGCCGCGCAGCTGACCACGACCGCGCCACCAACGCCTGACCCGGCCCGGGAGGGGGGTGGGGTCAGCGGGCGTCGTCGCGCGGGAGGCCAAGGACGCGTTCGGCGACGATGTTCTTCTGGACCTCGGTCGTGCCGCCGGCGATCGTGAGCGCGCGGGCTGCAGCCACACGGGTCGGGAGGCTGGTCGCGCGATCCGGCAAGTGGATGGCGCCGGTCTGGCCGAGCAACGTGAGGGCGAACTCCGATGCCTCCTGGGCGTGGCTCATCCCGACGAGCTTGCGGACCGAGGCCCCGGCGCCGGCGTCCACCTCGGTGAGCTTCGCGATCGTGGAGCGGTGACCGATGAGCGCGAGCGACTGACCCTCGCAGACGTACTCGCCGATCTTGTGGCGCGTGATCGGGTCCACGACCGCGTCCGGCATCATCGCACCGACCTTCAGGACACCCTCGACGCCGAGGCCCATCGTCGAGCCGGACGACATCGCGACGCGTTCGTTGGTGAGCGTGGCGCGTGCTGCGCGCCAGCCGTCGTTGACCTGGCCGATGACCATGTCGTCGGCGACGAACACGTCCGTCAGGAAGACCTCGTTGAACATGGCCTTCCCGGTCAGCTCGGTCAGCGGACGGACGTCGACGCCCTCGGCCTGCATGTCGACGATGAACGCGGTGATGCCGTCGTGCTTCGGGGCGTCGCGGTCCGTCCGCGCGATGCAGAGCGCCACGTGGGCGTCGTGTGCGTTGGTCGTCCAGATCTTCTGGCCCGTCAGCGACCAGCCGCCCTCGACGCGCTCCGCCTTCATCTGGATGGCGGCGAGGTCGGAGCCGGCACCCGGCTCGGAGAACAGCTGGCACCAGACGAGGTCGCCGTACATCGACGGGCGCATGAACCGGGACTGCTGCTCCGGTGTGCCGTGATGGATGATCGTCGGGAGGATCCACTTGCCGATGACGATGTCGTGCGGCTTCACGTTCGCGGCGCGGAGCTCCTGCGCGATGACGATCTGCTCGATCGCTCCAGCGTTGCGGCCGTACGGCTCCGGCCAGTGCGGCTCCGCGTAGCCGGAGTCCACGATCGCCTCACGACGCTGACGCTCGTCCATGGTCTCGAGGCGGCCAAGGAACTCGCGGACGGCCGCGCGGTGCGGCGCAGCGACGTCCTCGTCGAGCGCGAGCCCGAGCGTGCGGCGCTTGCCCTCGAGGGCCATCTCGCCGGCCTTGAGGATGGCCGAGGTCGTGCCGCCGAACATGGAGCGGGCTGCGAGCGCACGCTTCAGGTACCAGTGCGCCGGATGCTCCCACGTGTAGCCGATGCCGCCGAGCGTCTGGATGCAGGACTTGGCGTTCTCGACCGCCGCGTCGAACGTGAGGCCGACGGCGACGGCGGCCGCGAGGGTCTGCTCGTCAGCCGGGGCGTCCTCGTCGATCGACACTGCGGCGTCCCATGAGGCGGCCTTGGCCTGCTCGCTGCGGATCAGCATGTCCGCGGCCATGTGCTTGACGGCCTGGAACTTCCCGATGGGCTGGCCGAACTGCTCGCGGACCTTCGCGTGCTCAGCGGCGATGTCGAGGGTCCAGGCGGCGTTGCCGGCAGCCTCCGCGGTCAGCACGACCGCTGCGATCTGACGGACGGCGTCGGTGGTGAGATCAGCAACGATGCGCTCCGTGGGGATCGTGACGCCGTCGAGCGCCCAGCCGGCGAGGCGTCTGGTCGCATCTGCCGAGGGGTGGGCGTTGATCGTTGCCTCGGCCTGCTCGACCAGGACCCAGACGGTCTCGCCGTCGACGGAGACGGCCAGCAGCGCGAGGTCCGCCTCGTCGCCGGACACCACGTACGCCGCCGCACCGGAGACGCTCAGCCCGTGCTCGCCGCGGATGCCGATGAGGTCGCCGGGGACGAGCTCGACGCCCGCCACGGCCGTGCCGTCGATGAGGCCGGGCAGCACCTTGCCGCGCAGCGCGTCGTCGCCGTGGCGGTCGATCAGGGCGCTGACGATCGTGGTCGCGACGAAGCCGCCGGGCGCGCAGGCGTAGCCGAGGCGCTCGGCCGTGACGGCCAGCTCCAGCATCCCGGATCCGGTCCCGCCGACGTCCTCGCGGACGTGCAGGCCGAGCAGTCCCTGGGCGGCCAGCGACGACCACCACGCGGGCCGCTCGAAAACCTCCGCCTCGCCCGCTGCTGCGACGACCGACCGGTCGACGTTGGCGGCAGCCCAGCGGCTGACGGCGTCAGCGAGCGCGCGGTGCTCTTCGGTCAGGGCGATGGTCATGCAGTTCTCCGGGGTCGACCGGCGACCGCTCGGCCGCGCGCCCAGAGGCTAGAACATGTTCCACTCACGCCCCAAAGGGCCTCATCGGCTCCGCCAGAAGGCCGGGCTGAAGAGCAGGAGCATCGGGAAGATCTCGAGGCGCCCCGTGATCATCAGACTGCTGAGCAGGAGCTTGCCGGATGACGGGAGCGTGGCGTAGTTGTTGGTCGGGCCGATCTCGCCGAGACCGGGGCCGACGTTGCCCAGCGCGGACGCCACCGCCGACGCCTGGGTCTTGAGGTCGAAGTCGGCCCCGATCGAGGACGTGATGATCCCGAGCAGCGCCGTGCCGGTCATGAACAGGAACATGTAGAAGAGGAAGAATGACTGGATGCTGCGGACGAGGTCCTCGCGCAGCGGCACCCCGCCGAACCGCGTGATGAACACGCCCCGCGGGTGCACGAGGCGTCGGAGGTCGCCGGAGGCTGAGCGGAACAGGACCCCGAGGCGGAAGCTCTTGACTCCGCCGGCGGTCGAGCCGGTCATCCCTCCGACGAACAGCAGGCCGACGATGATGATCTGCAGTCCGGGTGCCCAGAGCCCGAAGTCCGCGGTCGCGAATCCTGTCGTGGTGATCAGCGTCAGCGCCGTGAAGAGCGTCGTGCGGACGAGCGTCTCGACCTCGGCGAGGGAGCCGATCGACAGCTCGCCCGTGTCGATGAGGCCCGCTGCGATCACGACGAAGGCGCCGCCGACGATCCAGCTGTAGAGCTCGAACTCGGAGTTCTCGCGATACAGCCGCGGGCGTCGGAGCGCCCGGAAGTGGAGAGCGAACGAAGCGCCAGCGAGGAACATGAACAGGATCACGATCCACTGGGTGTACGCCGAGAACGACGTCAGCGAGTCGGCCTCGGTCCCGAAGCCGCCGGTCGACAGGGTCGTGAGACTGTGGTTGATGGCCTGGAACAGGTTCATCTCGCCGGCCCAGAGCAGCAGGGCCTGCACCGCGGTCATGGCCACGTAGAGGCCCCACAGGCGGCGAGCGGTGTCACGGAACCGCGGGGTGAGGCGGTCCGGCGTCGGTCCGGGCGACTCGGCCCGGGCGAGCTGGACGCCGCCCAGCCCGAGCAGGGGCAGCAGCGCCACCGAGAGCACGATGATCCCCATGCCGCCGACCCACTGGGTGGTCGAGCGCCAGATCAGGACGCCGTGCGGGAGCCGGGACGGGTCGGGCAGAATCGAGGCGCCGGTGGTCGTGAACCCGGATGCGGCCTCGAAGATGGCGTCGACGCCGCCGGTGATGGACCCGGTCAGCAGGTACGGGAGCGTGCCCACCGCCGTCAGCGCGAGCCACGAGATCCCGACGGTCGCGAACCCCTCGCGGACCGACAGGTCCTCCGGCTGACGCCCCAGATGGCGCCACGCGAGCAGCCCAACCGTTGCGGTGATCACGGCCGCGCCGGTGATCTGCCCGGCCACCGCGATCTCCCTGAACAGGAGGCTGGTGATGATCGCCGGGATCATCATGCCGGCGGCCGCGACGATGACCGCGCCGATGACGTAGGAGACCGAGCGGAAGGTCGTGACCTCGACGTTGGGACGGCTGCGCTCCAGCCGTCGTCGGAACCGCTCCCGGCGGTCGTCGGTCACCGGAGACACATCGCCTCGACGTGCTGGATGTTCTCTCGGGGGACGAACACGATGAGGTGGTCACCGGCCTGCAGCTCGGTGCGACCACGAGGGACGAAGGCGCGACCGTCGCGGACGACGCCGCCGATCACCGACAGCGGCGGCAGCCGCAGCTCAGCGACGATGGAGTGGTCGACCTCGCTGCCGGCAGCGACCTCGATCTCGAGAACTTCGGCCGTCGTGTCCTTGAAGGTCGCGACCGAGAAGATCCGGCCGCGCCGAACGTGCTGGAGGATCGCGTTGGCGGCCGCGAGGCGCGGCGACACGGCCGCATCGATGCCGGTGCCGATGAGCAGCTGGACGTAGCTGACCTTGTGGAACCGCGCGAGGGCCGCGCCGGCGCCCAGCGCCTTCGAGAGCAGTGCCCCGACCACGTTGATCTCGTCCCAGCCGGAGAGCGCGACGACCGCGTCGTGCGGTCCGAGCCGCTGCTCGGCGAGGACGGCCGGGTCGGTCGGGTCGCCGCAGAGGACGAGCACGTCGGGGTGGTGCTCGGCGAGGAACGTCGCGCGCTTCGGGTCCTTGTCGATCGCGACCACGTCGAAGCCGTGAGCCGTCGCGGCCTCCATGGTCAGCTCGGCGAGGCGCGTTGCCCCGAGGATCACGACGCGGTGAATCTGGTGGCGCCGGATGCCGAGCAGGGCGAGCGCCCGGTCGGCGGTGTCCCGCGTCGTCATGAGCAGCACGTGGTCGTGCTCCTGGACGACGGTGCTTCCACGTGCCGGGACGATCTCGCCGTCACGCAGGACCGCGGCGGCCCAGTCCCAGTCGCTCTCGTCGGCGCGCAGCTCGCGCAACGTGCGGCCGAGCATCGGGCTCTCCGACGGGACGATGTCGCCGAGGACGAGCAGTTGACCGTCGGCGAACTCGACCACGTCGCTGGCGCCCGATCGTGTGAGCAGAGCCATCAGCTCCTTCGCGACCATCTCGCCGGGGTCGATCACGATGTCGACGCCCATGTCGACCATGCCCGGCCGCAGCCCCTCGTCCTCGATCCGAGCGACCGTGGTCGGGACGCCCAGCGCCTTGGCCGCGTGGCAGGCGAGGATGTTGACACCGTCGTTGCTGGTCACGGCGACGAACAGCGTCGCGTCCGGGACACCGGCCCGCTTCAGCGTCTCCATCGAGGCCCCGTTGCCCTGCACGACGAGCACGTCGAGACGACCTTGCAGGTCCTCGACCACACGCTCGTCGCTCTCGACGACGACGACGTCCTGGCCTTCGCTGGCGAGTCGGTCGGCGAGATAGAAGCCGACGGCACCCGCTCCGATGATCACGACGTGCACGACGCGCTCCTCGGCGGTGTCGGGTTCCCTCCACAGGCTAGGCGGGCGTCGCCGCGAACAACGTTCTCTGGCGTCAGCGCTCCGCGCTCGGTCGTCGTGAAGGTGAGCGCGGGATCAGTGATCGGCGTCGACGGCACGCAGCGCTGCGACGTCCGCCATGAGGTCACCATGCTCGGATTCCCGCTCGGCCTGCAGCGCCTGCATCGCCCTGCGGCCGGGGAGGAAGCATGCCGCGACGCCCGCGGCGGCGGTGAACCAGAACGCCCAGATGAACATCCGGTTGTAGCCCGCCTGCGCGGCAAGCGCCGTCGGCGGGTCGGCGAGGGTGGTCGGGTCGACGGCTCCGAACGTGTACGCCAGCACGGATGCGAGAATCGCGGTTCCGGCTGCGGCCCAGACCTGTCGGTTGATCGAGCGAATCGCGGATGCCTGAGGGAGGTCGACTCCGCGGACGGCGTTCAGCGCGACGACGTTGTTCGGCATGAGCGCGAGCCCGCTGCCGAGCCCGAGGAACGAGAGGATCCAGATGATCGAGGACGACGACGTGGTGGGGGTGAGGTGGCCCAGCATCCAGGTCCCGCCCGCCATGAAGAAGAGCCCGCCGACGACCGGGATGCGGGCGCCGACGCGGTCGGACAGCCAGCCGCCGATCGGCATCGTGATCGCCACCGCGAGCGCGCTCGGCGCGAGCAGCAAACCGATCTCGCTGGCGTCCATCCCGCGGACGGTCGCGAGGCCGGCCGGGAGGAACGTCAGCCGCCCGTACTGCGACACGGTGATGAACCCGACCACGATCGCGCTGATGGCGAAGGGGGTGATCTGGAACAGCCGCAGGTCGAGGATCGGTTCGGCCGCCCGCAGCGCACGTCGGATCAACGATCCGATGAGCGTTGCCGCGAGCAGGAAGCCGCCAATCGTCAAGGGCGAGCCGATGCCCCACTCGGGGGTCTGACGGAGCGCCACGACGAGCACGAGCAGCCCGGACGCGGCGAGCGCCCACCCGATCGCGTCGAGCTTGCGCGGTGGGGGAGAGCCGACGTCGAGCAGGAGCCGTCGTGCGAGCCACAGGACCAGCAGCCCGATGGGCAGGTTGATCAGGAAGATCCACCGCCAGGATGCGGCCGTCACGACCCAGCCGCCGAGTGGTGGCCCGACCGCAGGCGCGGCCATGATCGCGACGCCGTAGATCCCGAGCGCGGTGCCGCGACGGTTCGGCGGGAAGAGCTGCACGACCATCGCCATCCCGAGCGGCTGGATCAGGCCCCCGGCGATGCCCTGGAGGAAGCGTGCGAGCGTGAGCAGCGGCAGCGACGGGGCGAGGCCAGCCGCGACCGAGGCGATCGTGAACGCGAGCAGCGCCCCGAGGTAGACCTGCTTGTTGCCCCACCTGCCGGCAAACCACTGCGTTGCCGGCTGGATCGAGCCGACGCCGATCAGGTAGCCGGTGACGACCCAGTCGATGGAGAGCATCCCTCCGGCGCCGAACTCGTCGGAGATCGCGGGGAGCGCCACGCCGAGCACGGTCGTGTCGATGACGAACATGTAGGTGCCGATGAGCACCACGCCCATGGCCATCCACGGGTACCAGCCGAGGCCCTCGTCCCCGGGCGGCT
>CBDTYW010000053.1:0-17350 GCA_965364735.1 uncultured Nitriliruptoria bacterium | reverse complement strand
GCAGGAAGTGGGCCCCCGTCGTTGGTCGGCTCGCTGGGGGCTGGGGCCGGGTCCGGAGCCGGGGCCGGGACGGGGTCGCCTCCGGCGGCGCGCAGGTTGCACGCGACGTGCGGCTCGGCGTTCGGCACGCCGATGTCGTCCGGCCAGATGTCGTCGGCGAGCTTCACCGCGTAGAAGCCGGTGTAGCTCTCCGAGTACCAGACCTCCTGACGCTCCGGCGCGAACGCCGGCAGCGAGTAGGCCCAGTTGGAGCCCTCCGGGAACACCTTCGTCTGGACCGGAGCGGTGAAGTAGCCGACCTCGCGCGGCAGGCACGGGTCCTCGATGTTGAAGATCCGCAGACCGGAGACGGACATGCCGCAGGCGATGATCTTCGGGTCGGTCCGGGTCGGCACGTTGCAGTAGTGGCCGGTGTAGTCCTGCGCGAACGCGAACGGGGTGTCGACGCCCGGGTCGTCCTCGATCGTCGGGTCGGCTGCGCGGATGTCCGGCTGGTGCACCTCGAGCCGGATGTTGGACGCGATGAACGGCTTCGTCTCGTCGGTGATGTCGATCAGCCGCGAGGCGCCGGGGCCGAACTCGTCGGACTCGAGCACGTACGGGCGACCGTCGATCGTCAGCGGGATGGTGCTCTGCGGGATGCTGATGATGTCCCAGTCGACGAACGAGATGACCGGTGCCGTCGGGTTCGGCTCGCGGTTCTGGTACTGCGTGAGGTCGACGATCATGAAGCCGTAGTTGCCGCCGTTGGAGTCAATGGCGATGTAACCGCGGGTGCCGTCGGCGGACACGGACAGGCCGTGCGCCTCGGCCTCGATAATGCCAAGGAAGATCGGCAACGCCGGGTTGGAGATGTCGAGCGCGGTGACCGTGCCCGTCGAGTACGAGGTGGCGAAGAAGGTGTTGCCGTCGGGGGAGAGGCCGCTCTCGTGGCCGAGGATCCCGAGCGGGGTCGAGGCCAGCAGCGTCGGGAAGAGGCAGCCGAGCGGGCCGTTGATGTCGTAGATCTCGACGATGCCGGGCAGGACCGCCTGGCTGAGGTTGCCGGCGACCGCGATGAGCAGGCCGCGGTTCTGGCTGACGATCAGCGACTCGTGCGGCGACACCATCGCGCCGGTGGTGAGCACCATCGACAGCGCCGGGTTCGCCGGGTCGCTCATGTCCAGCACGCGAACACCGAGGTTGCCGTCACCTGCGTTGGCCGGCGGCAGCAGCGAGGTGTCGTAGAAGGCGCACTCGTTGCCCTGCTCGTCGATGTAGCGGTGCACCTTGTAGCCGGCGACGCTGCCGATGATCGTGCCGTCGACACCCTTCTCCTGCGTGTGCTGGCCGACGAGCTCGATGTTGCACTTGAGCCCCTGCGCGGCGAGACCGCTCTCGTGGTCGGCGCGGCTCACCCGTCCCTGGATGCCGGTCTCTTCGCGAGCGTCCGGGCCGCACTCGGCGCGCGGGACAGGCTGCAGCTCCGGTTCCTCGGCCCGCTCGGGGCCTGCCGACTGCGCGAGCGCCACGGTGTCGCCGCCCTCGAGCGCGAAGAGGAAGAGCAAGAGGGTGGCCATCACGGCCACGAAGGTGCTCCGGCTGCGCGGGCGGGTGCGGTGGATCATGGTGTCGATCTGGTGTCATCGTTCAACGTCCCCGCGTCTGCCGGACACGGGGTTGTGCGGCCGAGGGTACGGCGGGGTCGTCAGGGCGACGGGCGTCGACCTGAAGTCGCAGCTCGAACGCGGCCGGGGTCGCGTCGGGTCGGCATCCTGCCCACCTCGAGCGCGACATCCTGCCGACATGGGCGAGTCGGGGCGTCAGTTCACCACCGCGAGGGCAGGCAGTCCCCAACGCTCGAGCACCCGCCGGGCCCGACCGCCGCGCTCTTCAGCGACGACCTCGCCCCCGCGTCGTCGGCGCCACCAACGAACGATCCGTTCTCCGGACCACGCAGCAACCGCGACGGTCAGCAGGTTCCCGCTCGCCCCGGACGCGACCGCGACCCCCGGATGCAGGCCGGCGATGATCGCGACGAGGATCACGATGATCGCCTCGAGCCATGGCGTCGCGCCGCCGAGGAACGCGGAGATGGCGAGCCCGAGGTCGTTGGTCATCGTCGGGGCGAGGGACTGCCGATCGGAATGCATTGAGCTTGCCCAGATGAGAGCCTCGAAGGTACCCAGATCATGAACTCCCACTCCTCCGCAAGTCAGCGCTTCCCGCGGGGATGTAGCTGTGCCCGGCCCGATGTGGCACCTCACGCGGACGGCTCGCGAGCGCATATGGTTCGGCCCGCGGTGTGCGAGCCGGGTCGATCAGGAAAGCGCGGGACATGGAGCACTACGAGCACGTCGACGCCTACCTCGCGGCGTGCGAGCAGTGGCCCAACGAGATCCGGGCGCTGCGTCCATTGCTGCTCGCTGCCGGCCTCGACGAGGGCGTCAAGTGGGGCAAGCCCTGCTACGCGCTGGGCGACGCGAACATCGCGATCATCCAGGAGTTCTCCGACCACCTCGCGCTGATGTTCTTCAAGGGCATTCTGCTCGATGACCCCGTCGGCGTCCTGCGGGAGCAAGGGCCCAACACGCACGCGGCCCGGCGGATGTGCTTCACGTCGGTCGCCGACGTCGAGGATCGGGCCGAGATCGTCGCCGATCTGCTCGAGCACGCGATCGAGGTCGAGCGCGACGGTGTGCCGCTTCCGGAGCGCCCCGATCAAGGGCTGGTCGTCGAGCTGCAGGAGCGACTCGAAGCCGACCCGGATCTGCGCGAGGCCTTTGAGCGGCTCACCCCCGGGCGTCAGCGCGAGTACAGCCTGTACATCGGCGGCGCGAAGCAGGAGTCGACCCGGCGCGCCCGCGTCGAGAAGCACGTCGATCGCATCCTCGCCGGCAAGGGATTTCGCGACCGCTGAGGGCGATCGCGCGGCTCGGCTGCACCACCCCGTCTCGTCAGGCGAGGAGGGCGCCCAGACATCCGGCTCGCCTGATGGTCCATGGCGAGGACAGATGGTGGCTCTCTGACCCGCCCGAGCGCTCGGTCACGTCTCCGTCACCGTCGAGCCGTGGGGGTCTCCGCCGGGTCCGACGTCGATTCCCTCAGGTCTGTCGCCGGTCTCGCGCAGCGTGACGTCCTGGGTCTGGGATGCGATCGCGATGCCTGCGGCGGCGAACCGATCGAGGACGCGTCTGGTGAGCTGGTCCTTGGTCGCCCGCGCGGTCCTGACCGGGACGACGAACCGTGCCGTCAGCTCGAGGTAGTTGTCGGTGGCCCGTATGAACACGCGCGGCTCGACCTCGGTCTTCGCGAGCGGGAAGCGTCGCACCATCTCGGTCACGGCGCTCTCCGCCTCGGCGGCCACCGACGTCGCTGCGGCCTCTTCCAGCAGGACTGTCTCCGCGAGGTGCCAGTCGTCTCGGTAGGAGATCGGCAGGGTGAGCTCCTCCCAGATGAACTCGAACACCGCGCTGTAGTTGTAGACGGGATCCGTGAAGGTCGCTTTGTTGGAGACGGCGACGATCCGTCCCGTGTACTGCCGACCCCTGACCCAGGACTCCTCGTCGGTGCCTGACCCGATCTCCATCACCTTGGTGCGGAGCGGGGAGATGTCGATCACGTCGCCGCGGACGCCGCCGACCTCCACGCGGTCCCCGACCCGGAAGACCTGGCCGGAGACGATGTTGAACCACCCCGCGATCGCGCCGATGACCTCCTGCATCGCGAAGGCCAGCCCGGCGGTCGCCAGCCCGAGGACGAGACCGAGCTGACCGGCGAACGGTCTCCACACGATTCCGAGAGCGATCATCGCCACCACGCCGAAGCCGTAGTGGGAGAACTTGCGCGTGTAGTACTTGCGGTACCGGTCGGTCCCCCGGCGGCCGAGCAGTCGACCGACGAAGCCGCCGATGAGCACCGCAGCCGTGACGATCGCGGCGCTGGTCACCAGCTTGCCACCGACGGATTCGTTGTCGGCGATCAGTCCCCAGATCTCGATCACCGTCGTCCAGTCACTCGTCGCTGCGCCGGTTCTCGGCGCCCGAGGTCAAGTGTGCACGGTGGTGGCCCCGCGCGAAGCGGTCGCGCTGACCGACTTCCGACCCGCTGGGTGGACCATGCCGGTCGCCGTAGGCTTGGCCGATGGCAGCTGACCGTCGTAGCGGGATCTTCTGGGCGCTCGGTGCGGCGCTCGGTGGCGGAGCCTTCCTCGTTCCGTGGAAGCTCGCGAACGAGGGCGCCGACTCGTCGAACTCGGCCTTCGCGCTGCTGGCGTTCGCCGCGGTCTTCAACACCATGCTCATGCTGGCCGGCCGCCGTCGCCCCCCGCGGACACGCAGGCCGCTCGCTCGCTACGAGCTGGGCGTGGCCGTGGTGCTGGCGGTCCTGTCGTTGCTGGGAAACCTCGCCAGCGCGGCGGCGATCACGACCCTGTCCGCGTCAGTGCTCACCGTGCTGCTGCGTGGTGACATGATGGTTGCGGCGCTCCTTGGCTGGGTGATCCTTCGCGAGCGGGTCGAGCGGCGCTTCTGGTTCGGGGCAGCGGTCGCGGTGATCGGCGTGCTGGTGCTCTACGACCCTCGCGGCGATGCACAGATCGACCTCCGAGGCTCGGCGCTCGCGCTGGGCGCGGTCGTGTGCTTCAGCCTGATGGCCGTCGTGACGCGCGGCGCGATCCACCGGGTCGACCCCGTGCGTCTGAACGCGACCAGGCTCTGGATGACGCTGCCGCTGTGGATCGTGCTGTCTCGCGGCTTCAGCTCGCTGTCGAGCATGGAGGCAGATCGCCTCGGCTGGATCGCCCTGGCCGCGTTTCTCGGTCCGTTCCTGGCACGGCTCTGTCTGATCATGTCCTCTCGTCACGTCGAGGTGCGGGTGACCAGCCTGGTTGCGCTCGCGTCGCCGCTCGTGACGATCCCGCTCGACCTGCTGTTCCTCGGCCATGTCCCCACCGCGAACGAGGTGATGGGCGGATCGATCCTCATCGCCGGGATCGCGATCCCGTTGCTCCGCTTCGGGCGGGCCCGGCCCAAGGGGGGAGCCGACGTACCGGCAGATTCCTTGCGCGACGCTCGTGATTGACGGCGGCTGTGCAGGTGCTCATCGTTGACATCGACGGCATCGGCAAGCAGGGTGGGCGAGGGACGCTGCCCGTGGCAGGACCTGACGCGGAGGGATCTGGATGTACGTCGCCGAGGTTGCGCTGACCGACTTCCGGGCGATCCAGCGCAGCGACGCGAGGTTCGTGTTCCCCGGGGACGCGCTGGAAGGGCGCAGCGAGCTGCCGAACGTGAACGTGCTCGTCGGTGCCAACGGTGGCGGCAAGTCGACCGTCCTGAAGGCCATCGCCGCGGCGGCGCAGGTCGGCTGGATCGTGGAGGGCGACGCGGACGGGTCGATGTCGCCGCTCGACCGGCTTCGTGCTGCAACGGGCGGGTCTGCGTCACAGTGGCCTCGGCTGGGCGGAACGGCCGACTGCTCCGCTCGCCTGACGATTCGTCTGCCGGACCCAGCCGCTCCGGTGGCACCGCCTGCGGTGCTCGGGATCACGATCCCTCGCGCGCACCCGCACACCGTCGCGAACGTCGACGAGGTCGCGAAGGAGGGGCCGCCGGCCCTGTTCGCATATGGGCCGCGCAGGCGCGTCGGGGACGACCAGCACCAGAGCGAGGACGCGGGGCGTTGGGGCCAGACCGCGTCGCTGCTCGTCGACGAGCCGGTCCCCGCGGCTGACCCGTGGCTCCGCGGCGCGCTCGGACGGGGGAAGGACCTGGTGGAGGTGCTCGGTCTGCTGATGCCGCCGGAGACGACCACCGAGGGCGCCCTCGACGAGGACGGCGTGCTGACGGTCAGCTCGCGGGGCGTCGTCGTGCCGCGGACTGCGCTGTCGGACGGGGCGCAGACCTACCTCGTCTGGGTGCTCGATCTGCTGCGTCGCCTCGACGGGCTCTCCGCAGGGGGAGAGGTGGCGGACGTCGCAGCCACCGTGCTGGTCGACGAGGTCGATCAGCGCATGCACCCGAGGTGGCAGCAGGAGCTGCTGGTCCGGTTGTCCTCCGCGCTGCCTGCCGTGCAGTTCATCTTCTCGGCGCACAGCCCGTTGGTCGCGGCGGCCTGTCGACCGGAGAACCTCGTGGTGCTCCAGCAGGTCCGCGACGCTCCTGACGGAGTCATGGAGACCACGCAGTTCAGCGAAGACCTGTTCGGGAAGACGGCAGACGGCGTGCTCACCTCGTCCTACTTCGGCCTGTCGAGCACCCGAGGGCAGGACGTCCAGGCCGAGCTCCGGGCGCTTGCCGCCGACGCCGCAGGCAGCGACGAGGCCGCGCTCGAGTTCATGCGGATGCTCCGCCACGCCGACGACGGGCTGATGCCGCGAGCGGAGCTGCGTCGCCGTCCGGACGCGCTGCGGCGGCGCCGACCATGATCCGCTACCCGATCCGCCCCAGGCAGCTCCGCGATGCTCTGGAGGAGGCTCGTCCGGGCTGGCTCGCCCGTGCCGGGGCAGCCACTGACAAGCTGCGGACTGCAGGGTCCTACGAAGCAGGCTCGAACATCTGGAGCCAGATCAAGCGCCCGTACATGCGGCTGCAGCACTTCAAGTGTGGGTTCTGTGAACGGCGGTTGGAGCGGTCGGCCTACGGCAACGTCGAGCACGACGTCGAGCACTTCCGCCCGAAGGCCAAGGTGGACAGCTGGCCCACCGACGCGATCCGCGCGGAGCGCGCCGCCGACATCACGTTCGAGACCGGCGCCGATCGACCCGGATATCACACGCTCGCGTATCACGAGGAGAACTACTTGATCGCCTGCAAGACGTGCAACAGCGCGTTGAAGCGGAACTTCTTCCCGATCGCGCCGACCGCCACACCGATGGGCGAGACGCCGCGCGAGCTCCGGTCGGAGAAGCCGCTGCTGATCTATCCGATCGGCGCATCGGACAATGACCCCGAGGACCTGATCAGCTTCCGCGGGATCGTCCCGATCCCCGTCGGGACGCGCGGTCACAAGCGGCGGCGAGCGATCGCGACCATCCGGATGTTCGAGCTCGACACCCGCGAGCGGCTGCTGCAGGAACGCGCTGAGTCGATCGTGGCGCTGCACCTGGCGATGAACCAGCTCGACCACCGCGATCCCGTCATCGCGACGCTGGCCGACCGCAGCGTGCGTGCGCTGATCGGCCCCGCGGCCGCCCACGCGAACTGCATGCGGGCGCACCACGATCTGCTCATCAACGAGCCGGGCCTCGCCGCGGACTTCGCCCTCGCCGCGCTCGACTGGATCTTGGGCTGAGCCTGCAAGGACCGGCCACGCAACGCAGGTGATGTCAGCGCTCGGCTGAGATCATCGCGCAGAGGCAATGAAGTTCAGGTACATCGTCAGGTTGTTGGGGTTGTGGAAGCCCGAGGTGGGGTTGGTGAAGAGGTCGATCCCTGAGGGATCGCCGCCGATGAGGATCCGGCCCCGTGACTTCCGGACCTTCGTCCCGTCCGCTGACTGCACGGTCAGCGCACCGAACTTCAGGACGCTCTTGGCGGGTGAGGTGGCGAAGGTCCCGCCGCGAACATCGCCGAAGGCGCCGTTGGCTGCCCGTTCCGGCGCGTCGACCGCAATCGACCCTCCGGCGCTGCCAGAATCGCCGCTGTTGCTCCCGAACCCGACACCGCCGGGACGCCCGAGGGCTGCGAGGACGGAGTTGGCCTCGGCGGTGCCTCCAACGGTGTCGGCCTCGACGATGACCAAGAGCAAGCCAGTCTCATACGCGTCGCCAAGGGCCTCCGCCTCAGCTGCGGACAGGTCCCCGGCAAGCTCTTGGGCCATCAGGACGTCGCAGCCGTCCAGGTTCGCTGCGGACAGCGTGGTCACGCCAGGTCGGATCGTCACCGTCCTCGGGTCGACGCCACCCGGTCCGAAGTTGGCACCGTCATGCAGCGCCGCGCGCAGCGTGTCATAGCCCAGTCTCCCGGTCGACGTCGCGAAGGGACGGGACGAGCGGCCCGAATCGAAGCTGCAGACCGTGATGGAATCAGGTCCATGGGCCGCGACCTGGGCAACCTGTGCTGTGCGGAGCTGGAGCTGGGGCACCGGTCCTGCGGTCATGTCGCCGCCCTCGGCGGCCCCGACGGGCCCCGTGAGGACAGAGAAGGTGAGCGTTGACGCGGCAATGATGGTGAGCACTCGACTGCGACGCATGAGACACCCCCTCGCTCGAAGATCAACAAGCGGACGAAACGGCATCTTCGTACATTCCAACCGAGACTGTCAAGGTCCAATTTGGAGGAGGCCGACGCTGGGCAGGCGCGAGCGAAATCGCCTCACTGCACCTGGCGATGAACGAGCTCACCGCCCTCGCGGCTCTCGGCGACCTCCGCATCGCCGTCCGGCCCGAGCGCAGAGCTCCTGCTCGTCGACGCCGACCACGCGCCCGCATCGCTGTACCCCGCCGTTGGACGACTGGTCACCGAGTACGTGATCGCCAAGCTCGGCGTCGCGTAGCTGCCGACGCGGCCGACCGGTCGGTCAGGACGAAGTGGCGTCACCCAGCGCCCCGAAGACGATCGCTAGCCTGCCTGCCGGGTCAAGGAGCGACGTTCGATGGTTGATTCGCGACAGCGGGGGAGCGGGCCGCTCGTTCCCGTCGCCTACGTGCCGCCGGGCGACCGGACGCTGCCCGTCGAGGTGCTCGACCGCGCGTCGGTGCTCGCCCGCAAACCCACCCATCAGCTGGGCCGTCGGCAACGCGTCGGCTTCAACGTGTGGATGGTGTGCACCGCTGGCGCCGGAAGCCACGTCGTCGACTTCGCGCCGATCGAGTTGTCGGCGCGCACGTGTGTACGCGTGCGGCCGGGGCAGGTGCAGCGCTTCGACGTCGAGCGCGACTTCGACGCCGTGATGGTCGTGTGGCCGGACGTGTCGGGCCCCGTCGACCCGTCGAGGCCCACTTGGTATCCGGGCTGTGGGGCGGCGACGAGCTGGGAGCTCGCCCCCGACCTGTTCGCCAAGGTCCTCGCGCTGATCGACGAGCTCCGCGACGAGCAGGAACGCTTCGATGGCTCGCCCACACGGATCGCGTTGATGCAGGCGCTGCTGCGCGTGCTGACGCTGCGCATCGACGCTGACGTCCCGGGATCCGTCCCCCGACGACAGCCGGCTCCCGCGGCCCTACCTCGAGCTTCGCAGGCGTCTCGAGGAGCGGCTCCACGAGCGTCCGACGGTGCTCGAGCTCGCTCAAGATCTCGGCTTCAGCACCCGCACGCTCGACCGGGCCTGCAAGGAAGCCACGGGGCAGACCGCCAAGCACGTGCTCGACGAACGCCTCGCGCTGGAGCTGCGTCGCCTGCTCACGCACACCGACCGCCCGATCTCGCGCATCGCGGCAGACTTCTCGTTCGACGATCCCTCGAACTTCTCGAAGTTCGTCCGCCGCCACCTCGGGGCGCTCCCCGGCGAGGTCCGCGCCGAAGCCTGACCACGGCATGCCACCGCTCACGGCACCGCGACGAGATGTGATCGCGATCTCAGAGCGCTCAGGTCAGCCGGTGGGTGCACCGCCCGGGGGAGGACCGCCCGGGAGTCCACCGCCCGGACCGCCGGTGGCACCGCCGACGGTTGCTCCGAGGTAGCAGGTCAGCACGCCGTTCTCCTGGGGCTGGTTCGCGTGGTAGTGGTAGCCGAGCTCGTCGGTGGTGTGACCGTTGCAGTCGTCGAGGTCAACGTCTGCGACCTGTCCGTCATCGAGCGGGCTGTGGACGGTGAAGCCATCCATCGCGAGCGCGAAGGGAGCAGTCTCGCCTTCGGCGGTGTCGCCCACCTCGGAGCAACCCGTGGCGGCATGCAGGTGGTAGCCGTCGATCGGGTTGATGTGTCCGCCGCAGTCGTCGAACGCGGCGATCGTGTACGCGCCGAGGATCGCGTCGACCGGAGCCGATTCGGCGATGATCACGCCGTTGAACGTCACGCCGAGGTTGCCGCCCGCAGCGGACGGCGTGCCGGTCAGGACGGGCGTCGTCGGGATCTGCACGGTCGAGGTGATCGGCTCCCCGTCGTCGAGCCATTCGATACGGCCCTCGACGCAGTAGTTCTGGTACTCCTCAGCGACGTCGGGGCGTGCCGCTGCGGCGAACGCTTCGGGCGTGTCAGTGACATGGACATGGCCGTCGTCGTCGTGCAGGTGCCAGTTCTCGTCGTCGTAGATCTCGGGCAGGTCGACGATGAACTGACCGTCGGCGTCGTAGAGGTTCTCGCCGTCGAGCCAGATGCCGGCGTCGTCCGCGGACGTCGTCGTCGTCGTCGGGCAGAACGGGCCGATCGCTTCGTCAACCGGGGACCCGACGACGGTGATCTCGTAGCAGGACGTCTCGGTGCCGTCCGAGAGCGTGCAGTCGACGGTGACGATGTCGCTGGCGAGGGCACCGTCCATGAAGAGGTCGACGGCGGTGGCGGCCGCGACGAGCTCGCCCGGAGTCTCGGTGGCCGTGGCGGTTGCTTCAGAGATGCTGGCCGTGTCGTCGGTCCCGCCGCAGGCGGTCGCGAGCAGCGCCAAGGTGGCACCCATCGCGGCAACGCGATGCCGGTTGCGGTTGGTGAACAGCATGAGAGGAGCCTTCGAGAGCGCAGCGGTCGTTCGTGAGGTGATCGTGCACGAGCTTCCTGTGCTCATGCTGTGCACGGGTGGACGCACACGTGGGATCGTCGTTCGGCTCGCAGACGGCTGGACGGAGCCTGAGAGCCCATGAGGCTCGTCGCCGCCGAACGGACAAACGGCCGTGCCCCGCGCGCTCATGCAGGCATGAGGTGGCGATTCGTGGACGATGCCGGGAATCCGGTGTGGAGTGGGTGCCCGAACGGCCACGCGTGAAGGGGCAGCGCTGATGGAGATCGGGACGACGCAGACAGGGGCCATGCAGACCCGTGTCGAGCCGCGCCGAGGAGCTGCGACACGACGGCGCCCACGGGGCGTCGTCGGCCTGGTGGTCGCGCTGGTGGCCGGGCTGGTCACGGCGCTGACGGCGATCCCGGCTGCTGCTGTGGACGACTGTCAAGCGTCGAGGACCGCCACGGTCCGCGGGAAGCAGGTCACGCTGGACCAGTGCTATCAGGCGTCCCAGGAGATCGACGGCACAACGTACGGGGTGCTCGTCTACTACCGGGAGGCTGCGCTCGCAGCGAACACGAATCAGTGCACCGCCGCCGACGGAGCGGGTCGTTGCGAGCACGAGCTGCCCGACAACGACAACGCTGACGGTGACAACGTCGTCGCCGTGTCGGTCGGTGACGAGACGCTGGACGCCCTGGCCTTCTACATCGACGAGGGCATCTCTCCGCTGACCGGCAGCGACGACACGATGGAGGTGCTGATCGCCGAAGACCCACGTGGTGGCGGCGTCATCTACCCCGACACCCTGTACTGGGACGACGAGCTGGTGGTCAATGGGCTGCTCCTGCGCCGCCTGCTCGCCGAGCACGAGTCGATGCACCTGATCCAGGGTCGGCTCGACGGCACGATCGGCTGGGCGTCGTTCTACGGCGAAGGCATCTCGCGCGCCATCGAGGACCGCATCGACCCGGCGATGGATGCGAGCGCCGGCGGCTTCTTCATGCCCGAGGTCAACGGGATCCTCGGTAGCGAGTCCGACCGCACCAACCAGCTCGAGAACACCACCTACCGATCGGTGCTGTTCTGGACCTACCTGTTCGATCGGTTCGCAACCCCCGGCGACGTGGAGCCACAGATCGGCTGGGACGCGGTCGAGGAGTTCTACGACGAGCTGTCGGTCGCAGCGACCGAGCTCGATGCCACCAATGACTTCATCGCGGCGAACGGCTCCAGCTTCTACGCGAGCTTCACGGCCTACGCGCAGTCGCTCTGGGCGAACCGCTTCAGCCCGCCCGCCCCGCTGGGCTTCACCGATGCCGAGATCTCGACCACCGCGAACCAGCTCTCGGGTCATCCGGTCATCACGGCGGCGCCGACCTACCCGAACACGACGGCTGTGTCGGTCAACCCGCGGTCGGTCAACTTCCGCGAGTACACCAACCCGTCGTGCGACTTCCTGCGCGCGGACTTCGATGGTCGCGGCACCACGTTCACGACCTCGCTGATGGCCGCGGACTCCGGCGCCTGGGTCGGGGGGTGGGAGTCCACCGGCACGCAGTGGTCGAGGACGATTCGAACCGATGGGCTCGATCGCCTCGCGCTGCTCGTCGTCGGCCGCGAGTCGGCCGGCACCGTTGACGTCACGGCCGGCTGCGTCGATCCGTCCGTCACCATCACCTCGCCGACGACGGCCGCGTTCGCGAGCGTCGGCACGGCCGACAACCCGCGGTCGTTCATCACGCGCCTGTCGGTCGACGCCGCCGGCAGCCCGGTCGCGGGCCTGCTCGGCGATGACTTCTCCGTGACCCTGACGCCGGTCGGTGGCGGGGCGGCCATCCCCGCGACCGTGGTCACCTCGACGTACGTCCTCGACGACTACTGGCTGCTCGTGCAGGCGCCGTCCGACGCCGACGGCGCCCAGACCGGGCTGTTCTACGACCTGCGCGTCGACCTCGGGGCGGAGTCCGACACCAACGCGCAGTCGGTGCTGTACGTCGAGCGCGCCCAGGACACCGTCATCGTGCTCGACCGTTCCGGCTCGATGGGCGACGACGGCAAGATCCAGGCAGCCCGAAACGCTGCGAACCTCTTCGTCAACCAGCTCGCCGACGACGACCAAGGTGCGTTCGTCGCGTTCGACACCGACGCGACCTTGCGTGAGCAGCTCGACCCCGCCGGCGCCGGCGGCCATCGCGGCGATCTCATCACTGCGATCGGCAACGAGAGCCCGGCGGCGCGGACGTCCATCGGCGACGGCATGCGCACCGCCGCGACCGCACAGGACGACCGCGGAGACTCGACGCACGTCTGCAGCTTCGTCCTGCTGTCCGACGGTCATGAGAACGAGCCGGACCTGTGGGCCGACGTGCGTGACCAGGTGGCTGACAACGGCTGCGCAGTTCACGCCGTGGCGCTCGGGCCGGAGGCCAACGAACCGCTCATGCAGCAGATCTCGGCCGTCGTGGCGGGCGGGTCGTACGACTACGCACCGACGGTCGGTGACGTGGGGGTCGGCGGGGCAACCGCCGGCGGCAGCACCGGGACCGGCGGCGGCAGCGGCGCCTCGAGCGGCGTGATCGGCTGGGAGAACAACGTCGGCCGCCTCTACGACTTCGCCGCGACGAAGACCTCCGGCCGTCAGCGCGTGTTCGCCGCCGACGGCGACGGCGCTCGTGGCTCCGATGAGTGCAGCGATGAGTCGGTCCGCGTTTCCTACGAGACGCTGACTCCGGCCGCCGACACCTACGCGGTGAAGACGTCCTTCGTGTCCGACGGCGTCACCCACGTGGTCGACAGCTTCGACTTCGGCAACGGCCAGTCGACCAGCAGCGGCTTCGCCTTCACCCGCTCAGCGGGCATCGACAGCGCTGACGTCGGGACGAACAACGTACGGATCCGACCGCTGCTGCCGGACGGCGCCTGCCGGCTGGGCATCGTGTTCGAGGACCAGGGTGGCAGCGAGAACCTCGAGGTCAACGGGGACCTCCGGGCCGTCGGGGACCTGACGGAGCTCGACGGAGCGACCGTGGGCGGCGCTGCGGTGGCCGTCACGTTCGACCAGGGGACGGGCCTCGGCGAGGTCGTCGTCACCGGCGCCATCACCAGCTTCGCGATCGGCGGTCAGGAGTTCGCGATCGACAACCTCGAGTTCCAGACCGCCGAGCGCCAGCGCTTCACGTTCTTCGTCGACGACAGCGCCGATGAGCTCGTCCTCAGCCTCGCATGGCAGGAGCTGCTCAAGATCGGTCCGGACGTCGCCCTGCTGGACCCGGACTCCCAGGTCGTTCCGGTCGCGCGACTCCGCGCTGGGGCGGATGGTCGCAACCAGGTCTGGACAGTCCCGACGCCGAAGCCCGGAACCTGGACGGTGCTGGTCGGCGACCTGCCCGTCGAGTACCTCGTCACCGCTCAGGTCGACAGCCTCTTCGAGCTGCACGCGTACACCGGCGCCGCGGCCGACGACGCGGCTGGCTCGGTCGTGCCGATCCTGGCCTCGTTCAGCCGGCCCGGCGGGCCGGTCGTCGGCGGCACGGTCGTTGCCCGGGTGACGAGCCCGAGCGGTCAGGTCAACGTGATCGCGCTGCGCGACGACGGCGGCCACGGCGATGGCGCCGCGGACGACGGCGTCTACGGCGGCCACTACCGCGCGACGTCTGAGGGAGACGTCACGGCGACGGACCCGGCGGAGGGCGAGGCACCTGCCGTCGTCGGCAGCCACCTGGTCGACGTCGTCGGCATCAGCGGTGACGTCCGCCGCGAGGCGCAGGCGTCGTTCGCCCTGCTGCGCGGGACCGACGGCGACAAGGACGGGCTCCCGGACACCTTCGAGCAGCGTGATCCGCGGCTCGACCCCGAAGACCCGACCGACGCCGGCAAGGACCCCGACCGCGACGGCGTGACCACGCGCTGCGAGCTCCTGCTCGGCACCGACCCCTTCGACGCGGACAGCGACGACGGCGGTGAGTCCGACGGAAGCGAGCTCGGATTCCCGAACGCCGACTGCAAGCCCACCGGCACGCCCGGGCGACCCCTCGACCCGTCCGACGATGATCCCGTCCCCGTCACGTGGTTCGACGCTCGTCCGTCGCGTGACGCAGAGGGCCCGCTGGTGGTGGTGCGCTGGACCGACGACCAGGACGAGAAGGTCGTGTACGACCTCACGCGCACGTGCGGTCTCACCGTGCGCGTGTTCACCGGCCGGACCTCGACGCTGTTCCTCGACCGCGACGTGGCTCCCGGTCAGCGCTGCGTCTACACGCTCGTGCCGCGGACGCCGGACGGCAACGTCGGACCTCCGCTCGACGCTCCCGAGATCATCGTCCTCGCTGACCCGTTCGCGCCGGAGGGCTCTGTCCAGATCGATGGGGGCGCGGCAACCACGTCGGACACGACCGTCGATCTGCAGCTCAGCGCTGATGACACCGGCGACGAGGGCGACGGTGGACCGCCCACCCCCGGCGCGATCGGTGACGACACCACCGAGCTCGAGATGCGGATCTCGAATGACCCGGACCTGTCCGGCGTCGCCTGGGGTCCGTTCGCCGCGACGGTCGCTGGCTGGGACCTCGGTGACGTCGCGCCCGGAGCACACGCGGTCGTGCACGTCCAGTTCCGCGACCGCGCCGGCAACGTCTCATCCACCAGCACGGACACGATCCTGCTCGCCGCCGGCACCCGCCTGGGCGGAGAGGACCGGATCGCGACCGGTGCGGTGATCTCCGACGCAGCGTTCAGAGACGGAGGAGCCGAGATCGCCGTGCTGGCCCGCTCGGACGTCTTCGCTGACGCCTTGGCGGGCACGCCGCTGGCGATCCGTCGCAGCGGACCCCTGCTGCTGACCCGCCCGGCGGCCCTGTCGTCGGCGACGGCCACAGAGCTGCAGCGCGTGCTCCCGGCCGGGCGAACCGTCTACCTGCTCGGCGGCACTGCGGCGCTGTCCCAGGCGGTCGAGGACGCGGTGACCGATCTGGGCTACGTCGTCGTACGTCTGGCTGGCGACGACCGTTACGAGACCGCTGCGCTCACGGCGGCGGCGGTCGGTGACGTCTCGCACGTGCTGATCGCCCGCGGCGACGACTTCCCGGACGCGCTTGCCGCAGGCGCGGCCGCTGGCTTCGCAGGCGGGTCGGTCGTCCTGACCCGCGCGGACCGTGCCACTCCGGCGACCGACGCCTACCTCGCCGCCCACCCGGGCTCGGAGGTCTGGGCCGTCGGTGGCCCGGCGACGCGTGCCTACCCGGACGCGCGACCGCTGCAGGGGCCGGACCGCTTCGCGACCGCCAAGGTCGTTGCCGAAGCGTTCTTCGCCGCGCCCGAGTACGTCGGGGTGTCGCGGGCGGACAACTTCGCCGACTCGCTCGGCGGGGGTGTCCACGCCGGCCGTCACGGTGGCCCGATCATGCTGACCCGCTCCGGCGCGCTCGAGACCACCACCGAGGGCTACCTCTGCGGCACGGAATCGCTCGCGCTGGCCTTCGTCTACGGCGGCCCGTCCGCAGTCAGCCAGACGGTTGCCGACGCCATCCAGGCCCGGATCGAGGGCGCCGGCTGCTGACCGACACCGAACTGTTCGCCACCAGATCGGCGACGACCGCATCGGCGGCCTGTGCGACCATCGGGTGGAGCGGGTGACCCAGCTCGCACCCACCGGCCTCGATGGCGATGATCTCCAGCCGAGGCGGGAGGCGACCGAGCGTCTCCGCGAGCTGCACCAGCCACGGCAGCCCGAAGCCGTGTGAGCCGCCGGTGAGGTCGGTGGCGTGCGGACCGACCTCGTCGGCCGCGAGCCGGCGGATCGTTCCCACCGGTGAGCCGCTGACGAGGGCATCGACCACCACCACGTGGTCGTGGGTCTCCCAGACCTCCAGCAGGTCCAGCTCGGAGCCCTCCCACGCGACCGCATCGAGCCCGAGCTCGGTGAGTCGCTCGGCGACGACGAGCCCGACGGCGTCGTCGCCACGATCGCGATGGCCCAGCCCGATCACCAGACGGCTCATGACGAAGGAGCCGTCGACGACCGTTCGATCGTCAGGTCGAGGAAGTGCGTCGAGCACGAGATGCACGGGTCGTAGTTGCGGATGGCCTGCTCGCAGCGCCACTGCAGGTCCGCGTCGTCGAGCTCGAGGTGTGCCTGCACGAACTCGGCCAGGTCGGCCTCGACCGCCGCCTGGTTCTGCGACGTCGGAGGCACGATCACGGCGGCCTCGATCAGCCCTTCGTCGTCGATGGTGTACCGGTGGTAGAGCACCCCTCGCGGCGCCTCGGAGACCCCGTGGCCCGTGCCGGCACGCGGCTCGACCTCGACCCAGGAGGCGTCTGGCTCGACGTAGGCCTCGATCATCGCGATCGCCTCGTCGAAGGCGTGGACCAGCTCGACCGCGCGGACGACGATGCTCCGGAACGGGTTGCGCTGGGCTCCCACCAGCCCGACCTCGCGTGCCACGTCGGCGGCCGCCGGGGCCAGCCGATCGGCGTTGAGCGCGAACCGAGCCATCGGGCCGACGAGGTAGGTGGCGCCGTCGACGGTGCGGGCGTGCAGGGCCGTCGAGTGGCGCACCTGATGCTCGACGAAGTGCTCGGGCCATGCCGATGCGTCGATGTCCAGACCCGTCGTGTCGATGATGCGACCGTCCTCGATCGGGTAGCCCGACCCGCCGGGCACGAGGTCTTCCACGCGGGGCCTCAGCGCGACGTAGCGGTGTGGCTGCTCGAGGTCCGGGAAGTCGAAGCCGGCCACGAGGCGGACGGTCTCGATGGCCCGCTGTCGAGCCCACT
>CBDTYW010000052.1:0-17354 GCA_965364735.1 uncultured Nitriliruptoria bacterium | reverse complement strand
GACGCGGCCCGCTCGCTGGCCGCCGCCGGACCCGCCGCGCTGCAAGCTCGCACCGAGCGCGTCGGAGCGACCCTGCCGCCCGAGATCGCCGAGATCGCCCTTGCCCTGACCGACCGCCACCACGCCCGCCTCGAGCTGCAGCGCGATCTGCGGGCGGACCTCGCCGAACGCATCGGCGGGGAGATGCTCGAGCTGCCGCAGCTCACGGGCCCCACGTTCGATGAGCGTGACCTCGAGCTGCTCGCGGACCACGTCGCCGTGCAGGTCGGCGAGTCCGGCGCCACCGCCGAGGCGGGTGCGGGCATCACCACGGAGCTGCCGGTCTGAGCCGGCCCGCGTCCGCAGCCACCGCGCTGCACCCCACGATCTGACTGACCTTCACGGAGCCCGCCGATGGCATCCCTTCCCCCCGTGTCCACCGAGATGGGCGACGGCACGCTCGTCGCCGCCATCCGTGACGCCCACATCATCGTCACGACCGGCGCAGGCGGCGTCGGCAAGACCACGACCGCTGCTGCGCTCGGCGTCGCCGCGTCGCGTGCCGGTCGCCGCACCTTGGTGATGACGATCGACCCCGCCCGCCGGCTCGCCCAGTCCATGGGGCTCGAGGAGCTCAGCAACGTCCCGACCCGCGTCACCGTCGCGGAGCTCGAGGGTGACGGCGAGCTCCATGCGATGATGCTCGACATGGAGTCCACGTTCGACCAACTGATCGAGCGGACCGCGGCGAGCCCCGAAGCCGCGGCCGGCATCCGGGAGAACCAGATCTACAAGACCCTGTCGTCCTCGCTCAGCGGGACCCAGGAGTACATGGCGATGGAGAAGCTCCACGAGCTGCACACCAGCGGCGAGTGGGACCTGCTCATCATCGACACCCCGCCGACCCGCAACGCTCTGGACTTCCTCGACGCGCCGAAGCGGATGGGCGACTTCCTCGACGGCAAGCTCCTGCGGGTGCTGATGAAGCCGGGCGCGGCGGTCGGCAAGACCTACCTCCGCGCGGTGAACTTCGGCGCGACCGCGTTCATGAAGATCGCCGGCAAGGTCACCGGGATGGAGCTGCTCGAGGACCTCGCGAGCTTCTTCCGCAACTTCGAGGGCATGTACGAGGGCTTCAAGCAACGCGCTGACGAGGTGCTCGTGCTCCTCCAGGACCCACGGAGCGTCTTCGTCGTGGTGACCTCGCCGCAGCCCCCGCCGCTGCGTGAGGCCCGCTACTTCCTCGAGCGTCTCCGCGAGGAGGGCCTGCACAGCGCGGGCCTCGTCGTGAACCGCCTCCTGCCGCTGATCGAGGAGGGTCCGGACGCGGCGGCGCTGCGGCGCGCCGCAGCCGACCTCGACGGCGGCGACGAGGGTGACCGAGGCGCTGCAGGGGCCCTGCGCGTGCTCGCCGACACTCGCAACCTCGGTGCCCGTCAGCGTCGCGACGTCCGCGCCGCGGTCTACGGTCACCTCGTGGACAACATCGTTGAGGTCCCGCTGCTTCGGACGGACGTCCACGACCTCGAGGGACTTGAGGAGATCGCGTCGAAGCTGGTGTCGTGACTGCGCGTCACCGCGACGACCCACGACCTGCCACCCTCATCCCCCGACCTGCCAACACCCCGACCACGAGGCACCCGTGACCGACGAAGAAGCCCAGACTGATCACGCCGCCGGCGCCGCCACCGTGGACGAGGACGCCAGCACGGACGAGCGCGCGATCGAGGCACGCGAGAAGCAGGCTTCGCCCGTCCCGGGCCAGCCCATGGTCGCTCCGCCGCGTCGGACGGGCATCTTCGTGGACCCTGTGGACCTGCGCGCCCATGTCGGCGAGCTACTCCGGGTGACCCTCGGCGGCTACGAGGTCGACCAGAACGGCAACTTCACGTTCCTGCACCAGGGAGCGCGCGTCTTCGTCACGATCAACATGAGTCAGGTCGGCCCACAGGTCGGGGTGTTCTCCATCACCAACATCGGGCTGGACCTGTCGCCTGAGCTCGGCCAGTTCCTGCTGACGACCAACCACAAGCTCGGGTTCGGCGCGTTCTCCTACGACGCGGACAACGCCGCGGTGTGGCTGCGCCATTCGCTGCTCGGCACGACGTTGGACGCACCGGAGCTGCAGTCCTCCGTCGTCACCATCGCTGCCGCAGCGGCGCATTTCGACGACATCATCCAGCAGCAGTTCGGCGGCCGGCGATTCGAGCAGGCCAGCAGCGACGAGCAGCGCGACACCCAGCCGCCGACCTCGCCGGAAGATCCTCCGCCCGCGACTCCCAACGCGAGCGGTTACCTCTGAGGGCTCAGCTGGCCATCCGTCGTCGCGCGGCGCGGCGCTGACGCTCGGTCAGCCCGCCCCACACCCCGAAGTCGATGGCGTTGCCCAGCGCGTACTCGAGGCAGTCGTCCTGGACGGTGCACCGTCCACAGACCTTGATGGCGCGGCGGCTCTGCGCCGCACCGCGCACGAAGAACTGGTCGGGGTCGAGACCTCGGCAACGTGCCTTGTCGGTCCACTCGGCCTCTTCGATCACGTTGCAGCCCTTCGTTGGTCGCCGCCAGACCCATCGAATCCGGACCGGGTGGTCCGACTCCCTCGATGAGATGTGCGGGCTCCTGCTTGCACTGTGCGATGCGTGAACACCGTGCCGAACTCGTCGGCCCATGACAATGGCCCACAAGAACGGTTCGCGACTGGCCCGTTCGGACGGGTCAGACGCGCCGTATGTCAACCTAACAAACCTCTCTGCGAACAGAAAGAGGCCAATTTCTTGACCTGATCGCAACACCAGCGCGGAGAGTGGCCGCTTGCGCGCAATGTGCGCTTCGGGCCGCGTGCACGCACAGATAGGCTCACCGCGTGTGGCCGAACGTTCGGGATGATGACCTGTCCGATCGGGCATGATGGCCCGGCACCATCCACGACGACGCTGCGTTGTCTCCCAGGGTGTCCATCCTCCGAACTGCCATGCCGAGGTGCCGTTGAACGTGCAAAATGCTCCCGCGGCCGCCGCGGGGACGCTCGCCCGCCTCGCTGCGATGATCTTCGTGATCGTCGCCATCGGGGCGCTGCTGGGTGCCTTGTTCGTACCGGTCGTGGCGGGCACGTCGGACGTCATCGACGTCGCCGAGGAGTTCATCGACGTGCCGCCGCTGCCGCGCGCCGAGAACCCCGCGGAGAACTCCCAGATCTTCGCCGCCGACGGCAGTGAGCTCGCCGAGATCTACTACCAGGAACAGCGCATCGTCGTGCCGCTGTCGGCGATCCCTCAGGTCATGATCGACGCCGTCATCGCCAAGGAGGACGCCGGGTTCTACGACCACAACGGCGTCGAGCCCCGCGCCATCATGCGCGCCTTCGTCACCAACACGGTCTCCGGCGACATCGAGTCCGGCGCCTCGACGATCACCCAGCAGTACATCAAGAACGCCTACGCCCTGAGCGGACAGACCTACGAGCGCAAGATCCAGGAAGCGATGTGGGCGCTCGAGATCGAGAAGCGCCTCACCAAGGACGAGATCCTCGAGGGCTACCTCAACCGGATCCTGTTCGGTGACGGCATCTACGGCGTGGCCACCGCGTCGCGCTACTACTTCAACAAGGATGTCGGCGACCTCGACCTCGCGGAGGCTGCGCTGCTGACCGGGATCATCCCGCGACCCAACGCCTACAACCCGATCGCGAGCGCCACCCTGGCGAAGGGCGAGCAGCTCGTCACGCTCAACCGCATGGTCGCCGAGGGCTTCATCTCCCGCGCTCAGGCGGACTCGGCCGGGGCCATCTCGATCGAGGACCTCCTCGAGGTCACCGAGATCGAGAAGCCCGACGAGCCCTACGTCGTGTCGTGGACAACCCGCCTGCTCACCAGCGAGTCCGTCGCCCGAGCGCTCGGCGACAACCAGCTGCTCCGTCTCTACACCGAGAACGGCCTGCTCGCCGGCACCAACGACGACCGCATCCGCACCGTCTTCCAGGGCGGGCTGCGCATCCACACCACGCTGGACCCGGAGCTGCAGGCCACCGCCGAGGAGTCGATCGCGAAGTTCGTCAACGACCCGCTCCGCGATCCCCTCGCCGCGATCGTGTCGGTGCTGCCGGGTGACGGCGCCGTCGTCACCATGGCGATCGGGCCCAAGACCTTCGGCGAGTGTGACTTCACCGACCCCGAGGACATCGACGCCGAGGGACGCCTGCTCTGCTCCAAGAGCCAGGTCAACCCGATCGTCCCCGCTGGCGGCGGCACGGGACGTCAGCCGGGCTCATCCTTCAAGCCGTTCATCATCGCGACCGCCCTCGAGCAGGGCGTCCCTCCGGGCTGGCAGATCGATGCCACGGGCCCGCAGCGCATCAAGGGCTGCCCCGGCACCGACGGCGGCGACTACAAGGTCAACAACTCCGGCGGCAACGGCATCCGCGACATGTACACGGGTGTGAAGTCGTCCAGCAACGTCTTCCACGCGCAGCTGCTCGCCTCCATGGGCGTTCACGAGGGCCCGACGCTCGCCGTCGACATGGCGCAGCGACTCGGCATCAACTCCGACCTCCCCGCCGTCTGCTCGCTGGCGCTCGGCGCAGCCGAGGTCCACCCGCTGCAGATGGCCAACGCCTACGCCACGCTCGCCAACCGCGGCGTCCACTGCGAGCCCTACGTCATCGAGCGCATCGAGGACGCACTCGGCAACGTGCTCTACCAGCACGAGCCGCAGTGCGCCGAGGTGATCGACGAGAGCATCGCCGACCGCGTCGTCGACATCATGGTCGGCCCGGTCTCCTCCGGTGGCACCGCCCCGATCGCGAACCTGGGCCGCTGGCCCACCCGCGGCAAGACCGGGACGACCAACGACTACCGCGACGCATGGTTCGTGGGCTACGTCCGCCAGATGGCGACCGCGGCGTGGGTCGGCTACCCGAACGGCACGACCTCCTTCGACACCGTCGACAACGCGATCGCGGTGTGCGGCAACGGCAGGGACGACCGAGCCAGCGACGCCGGCGAGCGCGACCTGAACCGTGCCGTCGACGGGGAGCTGCTCCCCCAGTGCCTCGAGACCCGGCTGCTCACCAACGTCCGCATCGGCGGCACCTCGTACTCCCGCGTGTTCGGCGGGACGATCCCGGCACCGATGTGGAAGGACTACATGGCCCAGGCCGTGCAGCGCTTCGAGCCGGAGTCCTTCCCGAAGCCCGGCCCGCAGCCCGGCGCGACCGTCCCCAACCTCGTCAGCTCCGGCAGCCTCGCGCGTGCCCGGTCGCTCGCCGAGCGTGCGAACCTCAACGTCAAGACCGAGACCGTCACCGACTACCGGCCCGCGGGGACGTTCATCTCGCAGACGCCCGGGGCGGGCGCCCGCGTCCGCGCCGGCAACCTGGTCGTCATCCAGGTCTCGAACGGGGCCGGCGCCCAGCCGATCGTCCCGAACGTGGTCGGCATGGCGCAGGGTGAGGCCGAGGCGGCCCTCCGCGCAGCCGGCTACGACGTGATCGTGGTCACCAAGGCCGTGAACCAGAGCACGAACTACGGCAAGGTGCTGCGCCAGAGCCCCGACGGTGGCAGCAAGCTCACGCCGGGCTCCGGTGCCCAGGTCATCATCCAGGTCGGCCGCAAGGGCGCCGAGCCGGAGCCGGAGCCGGAGCCGACGGCTACGCCGAAGCCGGACCCGAAGCCGGACCCGAAGCCCGACCCGGACCCGGACCCGACACCGACACCCGAGGACCCGCCGCCGGACGACGGGGAGTGACCCCGCTCGCTCGCCTCGCCGGGGCCACGGCCGTGGTCGGGGCCGGCTGCGTCGCGTACGGCAGCCTCGTCGAGCGCGAGTGGTACCGGCTGCGCGAGCTGCGGCTGCCCGGCGTCCTGCCGGCCGGGAGCCGCCCCATCCGGCTGCTCCACCTCTCAGACCTGCACCTGGATCACGAGCGTCCGCGCCGCGTGGAGTTCCTGCGTTCGCTCACCGGTCTGGACGCCGACCTCGTCGTCATGACCGGGGACCTGTGCGGTGCGATCGACATCGAGGACGAGGTCGTCGCGGCGATGCGACCGCTGACCCGCTCCGGAACGCCCGGGCTGGTGGTGCTCGGCAGCAACGACGTGTTCGGGCCGAAGCCGAAGAGCCCTGCCCACTACTTCTTTACGCCCGATGACCGCAAGCACGGGCCCCTGCTGCGCACCGAGCACCTGATCTCGGAGCTCGCCGCCTCGGGCTGGACGACGCTGCGCAACGAGACCCACGTCGTCGAGCTGCGTGACGGGCGTCGCGTCGCCGTCGGCGCCATCGATGATCCGCACATGCACGAGACGGTCCTCCCGTCCGCGTCGGCGCTCGAGAGCGCCGACCCGGACGCGGTCCTGCAGCTCGGCCTCGTCCACGCTCCGTACCTGTCCGCGCTGGACCTGCTCGCCGGCTGCGGGTATCGCGTCATCCTCAGCGGCCACACCCACGGGGGCCAGGTTCGCTTCCCGCCCGTGGGGGCGCTGGTCGCGAACTGCGACCTGCCGCTGGACCGCGTCCGGGGGCCGTCGCGTCACGGTCGTGCGTGGCTCCACGTCAGCCCGGGGCTGGGGACCTCGACGTTCGCCCCGTTCCGCTTCGCCTGCCGCCCGGAGGCCACGCTGCTGGAACTGGTGGCCGAGTCCGTCTGAACGCCGATGACGCCGCGACCGGAGTCGCGGCGTCATGGATGCGGGAACGGTGTCTCGTCGGAAGCCGACGTGGTGACACTGATCTGGTCGGGATGGCCGGATTTGAACCGGCGACCTCTCCGTCCCGAACGGAGCGCGCTGCCTAGCTGCGCCACATCCCGTGAGAACGCGGCCGTCGAAGAATCGTCGGCCGCTCACGAGCAGGAACTGTACCTGAACGCGACCGCAGGAAGCACGCCGAGCAGTCCCGGCCCGGCCGACCGGCCGACCGGCCGCGCGTGGCCTGTCACCCGACGCGTACGAGGACCACACCGAACGCAAACGGCCAAACGGACGTTGCCGATAGTGAATTCAGGCGGGGCTCGACGGCGTCGTGTAGTCATCTCGCATGATTTCTCGGAGGTCTCTGGATCTTTGACGAACCACACGTCATGATGGTCCCACGTCAGCCGACGGGAGTGGGGAGCCCGTACACGGAATGAAGGGCAGCCCCCGCATGCCGCAAACTCCCTCTGCCGCCAGCGCATCGCCGTGGCGTGCCCTGTTCGCGCAGAGCCCCACCGCCATGGTCGTGGTGGATCGGGCCGGGTGCATCGTGGAGATGAACGCGGTGGCCGAGACGCTGACGGGGGTCCCCCTCGCTGACGCCACCGGCCAGGAGATGGGTCTCACGCTCGGGATCATCGACCCGACGGTCATCGAGGCCTGCCGCGTCGGCACGGCGTTCAACACCCGCGCCGAGCTGCACACCCCGACCGGCGGCACCTGGTGGGCCCAGGCTCACGTGACGCCGCTGAGCGATGACGCGCTGCTGGTCACCCTTGCCGACGAGACCGCGCACCGCTTCACGGAGCTCCAGCTTCGCGAGGCCCAGCAGCGTCTCGGAGCCGCGTTCCTGCACGCCCCGATCGGGATGGCGCTGTGCAGCCAGAGCGGGACGGTCCTCGAGCCCAACCCTCGACTGACCGAGATGTTCGGTCGCGCCGCCCACGAGATCCTCGGCGCACCGATCTTCGACCTCGTCGATGACCGCTCGCGCACCATGCTGGTGTCCGCGTTCGCCGAGGTGACCGGCACCAGCTCCGTCACCCGAACCACCATCGAGGTCCGTCTCGAGGGGACCGAGTTCGAGCGCTGGGCTGAGCTCAGCATCGCCGCGGTCACCCACGACCACGACGCCGTCGGCTACGTGATCATGCAGGCCCAGGACGTCAGCGAGCGCCGTCGCGCCGAGCGCGCCCTGCGGCTGGCGACCCTGACGGACTCCCTCACCGGGCTCGCCAACCGTTCGCTGCTGCGTGACCGCCTCCAGCAGGCCCTGCACCGCCGTCTGCGCCACGAGCACGACATCGCGGTGATCTTCCTCGACCTCGACCGGTTCAAGCTCGTCAACGACACCCACGGCCACGACGTCGGCGACAAGGTCCTGCAGGAGGTCGGTCGACGACTCCGTGAGGTCGTCCGCCCCGAGGACACCGTCGCCCGCATCGGAGGCGACGAGTTCGTCGTGCTCCTCGAGGACCTCCGTCACGGCATCGACGAGGCCATGTTGGTCGCCGAGCGCATGCACGAGGCCCTGCGCGAGCCGATCGCCCTGCCGAGCGGCAGCTTCACCCCGTCGGCGAGCATCGGCATCGCCGAGGCAACCCCCACCTCGTCGGCGGACCGTCTCCTGCGCGAGGCGGACACCGCGATGTATCGCGCCAAGGACACCGGACGGGCCCGGTCGGCGCTGTTCGACGACTCGCTCCGCCAGCAGGCCATGGCCCGGCTCGGCGCCGAGCGGCTCGTCCGCAAGGCCCTCGAGGACGACCGCGTCGTCGTCTGCTACCAGCCGGTGGTCGACCTCGCGACCGGCGACCTGGCCGGCGCCGAGGCGCTCGTCCGGCTCCGCGACACCGAGGGCGGGCTGCTCAGCCCGGCCATGTTCCTCAACGTCGCCGAGGAGACCGGGCTCATCGTCCCCCTGGGCGAGGTCGTCCTGCGCCGCGCGACCCTCGACGCCGCAGCGTGGCGCCGGGAGGTCGGCAACGAGGACATGCACGTCGCCGTGAACGTCTCGCTCCGCCAGCTCGACGCGGCGTTCGTCGAGGTCGTGAAGTCCGCGCTGATCGACTCCGGACTCCCCCGCGAGGCGCTGATCCTCGAGGTCACCGAGTCCATCCTGCTCGACGCCGCACCGTCCGCGATCACGATCCTCAACGAGCTCCACAACTTCGGGATCCGCCTGTCGCTGGACGACTTCGGGACCGGCTACTCGTCGCTGACCGCGCTGCGGCAGTTCCCGATCGACATCGTCAAGGCGGACCGCTCGTTCGTCTCCAACGCCACCGCCGACGACGAGGACCGCGCCATCGTCGAGACCGTCGTCGCGCTCGGTGACCGGCTCGGCCTGCAGGTCGTCGCAGAGGGCGTCGAGACCCGCGAGGACCTCCAGATGCTCGTCGACATCGGAGCGCATCTCGCGCAGGGGTACCTGTTCGGTCGCCCCATGGAGAACGTCGACTTCCGCTCGCTGATGCGTCTGCGGTCACCGCTTCCCGCGAACGTCCGCCTCATCGGCAGCTCCGGCCAGGAGCCCGAGGACAGCAACGTCATCCAGCTCGACCGCGTCGCCGGCCAGTAGCAGACGCCGGCCAGTAGCAGACGCCGGTCTCAGCAGACGCAGGGCGTGGCGGCGCACTTCGGGCAGCCGCCGACGTAGCGCTGCATCGTCGCGGCGAGGTCGATGTCGGCGAGGTCGGCCAGCGTGACGAGCCACGCGAGCACGTCGCTGAACTCCTCGACGCGGTTCTCGAGATCGCCGCGACGCAGCGACCTCGACAGCTCACCGACCTCCTCGACGAACCAGCCGAAGGTCTCGTGGACGCCGCGCTCGCGGTCCCGCGCCCCGTAGAGGGCGCGGATCTGGTCCTGGAGCTCGCGGACGCCGACGTCCGGGGGCAGTCCGGGGCTTCCGGGTGCGATCGGTTCAGGCATCCAGCAGCAGCTCCGCGAGCTGGACGGTGTTGAGCGCCGCGCCCTTCAGGAGGTTGTCGCCGGCGACGAACAGGTTGAGGCTGTTCGGGTCGCCGAGGTCCTCACGGATGCGGCCCACCAGCACCTCGTCGACGCCGGCGCTCGCGAGCGGGGTCGGGTAGGCGAGCGTCTCGTCGCCGAGGCCGGTGCCGTCCTCGATGATCATCCCCGGGAAGCCTTCGAGCGCGGCCATCGCCGCCTCGCGGGTCACGGGCCGGGAGAAGGTCATCCGCGCGTTGATCGAGTGCCCGACGAGGACCGGCACGCGCACGCATGTCGGCGAGACGATCAGGTCCGGGAGCTCGAGGATCTTGCGCGACTCGTGGACGAGCTTCATCTCCTCGTCCGTGTAGCGGTTGTCCAGGAAGCTGCCGCAGTGCGCGAGCACGTTGAACGCGATCGCCTTGGAGAACGCCTCGGGGACGATCTCGGACTCGACCGCGCGACCATCGGTACGGAGCCGGTCCGGGTCCTCGACGAGCTTGCGGGTCTGGTCGATCAGCGCCTCGATCCCGGTCATCCCGGCGCCACCGGCGGCCTGGTAGGAGGTCGCGACCATCGAGACGAGCCCGAACGCGTCGGCCAGCGGCTTCGCGGGGACCATCAGCACCATCGTGGTGCAGTTGGGGTTCGCGACGATGCCCTTCGGGCGGTTGCGGATCGCGTGCGGGTTGACCTCCGCGACGACCAGCGGGACCTCCGGGTCCATGCGGAACGCTGAGGAGTTGTCCACGACCGTCGCGCCGGCGGCCGCGGCGATCGGGGCGAACTCGAGGCTGCGACCACCACCGGCGGAGAACAGCGCGATGTCGACGCCGGCGAAGGCGTCCTTCGTCAGCTCGCGGACCTCGACCTCACCACCAGCGAACGGCAGCTTCGTCCCGGCAGAGCGGGCGCTGGCGAGCAGGACGGGCTCACCGTCCAGCGGGAAGCTGCGGGCCTCGAGCAGACGACGCAGCTCGCGACCGACTGCTCCGGTGGCACCGACGACGGCGACCTTCGGCATGACATGTCTCCAGATGCTCGGCTGCGCCGGTCGGGCGCCGTACTCGAGCACCCATGGTGCCGCACCAGCCCGCACACCGACACGTCCGGCCGACGGTCAGGCGCCCTCGACCGTCGCGATCGAGGCGCCGCCGAGGGCGAAGGCGTCGTGGACGACGGTGACGGCGCGCTCGACGTCGGAGGTCGCGACCACGACCGAGATGCGGATCGTCGAGGTCGAGATCATCTGGATGTTGACCTCGGCGTCCGCGAGGGCCTTGAACATCGTCGCAGCCACCCCGGGGTGGGTCTTCATGCCGGCGCCGACCAGCGCCACCTTGGCGATGTCGGTGTCGACGAGGACCTCGCTGCCGCCGACGCCGCCGAGGATCTCGGTCGCGATCGCGGCTGCCTCGGAGGCCTCGCCGCGGGGGCAGGTGAACGAGATGTCCGTCGCCCCGTGGTCGGAGACGTTCTGGACGATCATGTCGACGTTGATCGCGGCCTCGGCGAGCGCCTGGAAGACGCTCGCGGCGATGCCCGGCTCGTCCTTGACGCCCCGCAGCGTGACCTTCGCCTCGGAGGTGTCGTGGGCGACCCCGGAGATGATGGCGTCTTCCATGTCTGACTCCTCGTGGCCGGGGCGTGGGCCGACCCACGTGCCGAGCTGGTGGCTGAAGGACGATCGCACGTGGATCGGGATGCCGAAGTTGCGGCCGAACTCGACCGAGCGGACCATCAGGACGCCCGCCCCCTGCGCGGCCATCTCGAGCATCTCGTCGTAGGAGATGTGGTCGAGCTTCTTCGCGTTCGGGACGATGCGGGGATCAGCGGTGAAGACCCCGTCGACGTCGGTGTAGATCTCGCAGACGTCGGCCTCGAGCGCTGCGGCCATCGCGACGGCGGTGGCGTCGGAGCCGCCCCGGCCGAGCGTGGTCACGTCCTTGGTCTCGTCGGAGACCCCTTGGAAGCCGGCGAGGATGACGACGTTGCCCTCGTCGAGCGCCCCGGTGATCCGCCCCGGCGTGATCTCCTTGATCCGGGCGCTGCCGTGCTCCGCGTCGGTGATGATCCCGGCCTGGCTGCCCGTGAACGACTTCGCGGGGACGCCGAGCTCGTTGAGCGCGATCGCCATCAGCGACATCGAGATCCGCTCACCCGCGGTGAGGAGCATGTCCATCTCGCGCCCCTCGGGGGTCGCGGTGATCCGCGTCGCCATCGCGATGAGGTCGTCGGTCGTCTTGCCCATCGCCGAGACGACCGCGACGACCTTGTTGCCCGCACGATGCGTACGTGCGATGCGGTCCGCGACGTTCTTGAGACGGTCGACGTCACCGACGGACGTGCCGCCGTACTTCTGGACGATCAGGGCCACGACCAGCCGTTCAGAGGGGGCGGGCAGGAGGCGCCGAGGCTACAGCGACGTCTCGACGACGCCCGCCCCGACGATCTCGGTCGCCTGGCTGACCCAGCGGTCGCGGCGGATGCGGTCCGGGAAGCCGGTGAGCGTGGCCTCGAGCTCGTCGATGTCCTGCTCGGAGAACGCCGCGATCTGGCGGAGCGACGTGACGCCGCGCTCGTTGAGGATCTGCCTGAGCTTCGGCCCGATTCCCCGGATGAGGGTGAGGTCGGCGTCGTCAGGCTCGGAGATGTCGATGATCCTGGCCTCGGCTGCGACCCTGGCCTGCTCGACCCGACGGTCGGCCTCGGCCTGGCTGCCCCGAAGGGCCTCGGCGCGCCGTTCGGCCTCTTCCCGCGCGGTGCGCAGCTCGACCTCACGGCGCATCCCGTCCCGCAGCAGCTGAGCGATGCGTTCCTCGGCGCTCCGGGCGCGCAGGTTGGTGTCCTCGAGGGCTTCGAGCTCAGCGTTCGCGACGGCCAGCTCGTTGCGGGTGTCCACGAGCTCCTGCTCGACGGTCGCGAGGCGGGCGAGCCGACGGGCACGCTCCTCGAGGTCGGCCTCGGCGGCTGTCAGACGCTCCGCGAGGTGGTCGTGCTCCTCCGCGGCGGCCTCCCGCTCCGCGTCGTGGTCCCGGCCCTTCGCGCGCCAGACGAGCGCCCCGAGGACGACCCCCGAGATCAGGGCGACGACCAGCAGGGCGACGATCTCGCCGACTTCGTAGAACATGCCTGGTCTCCCGGCCGGTGGCGGCCTGCGGGTGGTGGGTCAGTTGTCGCTGCGTCGGATCAGGAAGGTGACGCGGCGGTTCGCGGCGCGGCCCTCCTCGGTGTCATCGCTCGCGATCGGTTCCGTGGGCCCGGCGCCGACGCCCGCGAGGCGCTGAGGCGAGATGCCGCGGGCAACGAGCGCGTCGACGATCACGTGGGCACGAGCGTGCGACAGCTCGCCGTTGAGCGCGCGAGCGCCGCGGGAGTCCGTGTGTCCGGTGACGATGAGCCGGACGTCCGGCTGCAGCGTCAGGACCTCGGCCAGGCGGTCGTAGGACGGCTCGGCGGCGGGGTCGTTGGCGACGCTGTTGCGGTCGAACAGCGAGGTCGATGACAGGGCCGCGGCGAGGTCCGCGAGCTCGGCGTCGAGGTCGAGGACCGGCTCGGACTCCTCGACGTCAGGCGGGGTCGAGGCCACTGGCGGGGCCGCCACGACGGTCGGTGCAACGGGCGGCTCGACGGTCGGCTCGCGCTCAGGCCGGGCCTCCGCCGACGGGTCGGGGATGCCGTCGTTCGACGGCGCCGGGTCCGGCGCACGCACGATCTCGGTGGAGGCCGAGGCGAGGCGGACGTCGTCGAGCACGACCCGGCGAACCCCGTCGCGGGATGCGATCGCCTCGCGGAGGTCGTCGAGCTCGCGCTCCGTGCCGACGACGACGCCGCTCAGCACGGCGTCGCGGCCGTCCACGCGGACGTCAAGGCCTTCGACGCCGGACTCCGCGACCGCCACACGGACGTCGTCCTCGATGCCGGCGACGAGTCCCGGGACCGACAGGAACACCACGCCCGCGACGATCGTCAGACCGACGGCGGCGGTCAGCAGCACACGTTCGCGCAGCACGCTGCCTTGCGTGACGACGGCGCGGTCTGAGGTCATGCGGCGGTGCTCACGAGACGGGGTGCCCGCAGCCTGCCATGCCGACCACGTTCAGCCCCACACCGACAACGCCGAGCGGGACCGTAACCGCACAGTCCGCGCACTCCCTCACGATCCGTGGCTGCACGACACCGGATGGTTCCCTCGACGGTCACGATTCGCGGAAGTTCTCGAAGTAGCGGCTGGCCGTCGGACCGGTCTGGCCCTGGTACTTCGAGCCCGCTTCGCGGCTCCCGTAGGCGTGGATCGCCGGCTTGTCGAGCTCGAAGAACGCGAGCTGGCCGATCTTCATCCCGGGGTAGATCGTGATGGGCAGCGTCGCGAGGTTCGACAGCTCGAGGGTCACCTGACCGTCGAAGCCGGCGTCGATGAAGCCGGCGGTCGAGTGGATGACGAGACCGAGCCGGCCGAGCGAGCTCTTGCCCTCGAGGCGCGCGACGATGTCGTTGCCGAGCCCGACACGCTCGAGCGTCGTACCGAGGACGAACTCGCCCGGGTGGAGGATGAACGGCTCGCCGTTCTCGACCTCGACGAGCTCCGTCAGGTCGGGCTGATCGGTGCGGACGTCGATGTAGGGGTAGCGGTGGTTCGCGAAGACCCGGAACCCGGGACCGCAGCGCACGTCGACGCTGGACGGCTGGATCGCGTCGTCGGCCAACGGCTCGACGACGATGCGTCCGCTGGACAGGGACTCACGGATGGAACCGTCGGACAGGATCATCGTTCACACTCTCCCCACGGGGCCCGTCGCGGCCCGGCGCATCGCGTGGGACCCTACTCCACGCAACGTGTTGGCTATCCTCACGACCGCTTCGCGGGTGTAGCTCAATGGTAGAGCTCCAGCTTCCCAAGCTGGCTACGGGGGTTCGATTCCCCTCACCCGCTCCAACCTCCGTCGGCATGACCGATCGGTCGGATCTGGCGCACTTCTCCGGGCAACGGGGTCGCGTAGGTTTTCGGCGCAGGTCGCGGGACGCGGCATGCGCCCCGATCGACCGGAGCCTGTCATGCGCACCTCCCAGATGACGTCTGCCGTCGCGGCGCTCGCCGTCGCGCTCGCCGCGTGCGGCGGTGGGGACGTCACCGCTGACCCGTCACCGACCGTCACGGTCACCCAGACCGTCGCGCCCACGGAGGACGAAGGCGAAGGCCGCGACCCGGCTTCCCTGTTCGGCATCGACGTCTGCACAGCCCTGCTGCCCGCGCTCGACGGCGAGCTCGACGGGCTCGACCGCTACGCCACCGCGGAGGTCCTCGCCGAGCTCGAGGGCCCCGTCGGCTCCGGCTACGCCGCGGAGGCGAACGTCGCCGAGACCGACACCGGCTGCGCCATCTTCGTCGGCGACGTCACCTTCGACCTCGAGCTGTTGGGTGACGGTCACGTCGGTCAAGCCGCGGTCTCCGTCGTGGTGCGCACTGACTACGAGATCGACGAGGCTGCGGTCACGAGCGCTGTCGCGGAGTATCGGGCCTCACCCGAAGCCTGCGACGGTGAGGCCCGCGCCGACGACGCCCACGTCACGTTCTCGCTCGACGGCGGACACGTCGTCGCGGTCCTCTGCGACACCTTCGCGTACCAGTCGACGTGGGAGCTCATGGGCTTCGACGGGACCAACCTGGTCTCGCTCGACGTCGAGCAGTGGCGCGGAGGCCTCGAGACGACCTCGATCATCCTCGGCTACCCGTCCCTCGACGAGGACAGCGGCCAGCTCGTCAACTTCGAGAAGGCCCGCGGCGTCGGCGACTGCGGCCGGCTGCAGGAGTGGTTCTCGGAGCCCGGCCGGCTCGGGCTCGCCGTTGCCCGCGAGCGTGACTGCTCCGACGACGCCGAGTACGTCGAGCCCGACGAGTGGCCGATCGTCTACCCGTCCGGCGACTGACGCCCGCCGGTTGCGGGGACGAAACGGCGACTCGGCGATCGGCCAACCCCACCGCGAGCGACGGAAGAACCTGCACCAGGACGGTTTGGACATCGCTCGGCGGGGGTGGGTCGGGTCACCAGTCGGTGGGGGTGTAGTCCTTGAGGAACTGGCCCCAGATGTGGTTGCCGGTGTTGGCGCCGTCGATGATGGGGTCGACGATGCGGGCCGCGCCGTCGACGATGTCGAGCGGCGGGTGGAAGCGGTGCTCCACGACCTTGGCGTCGGCGATGTGGGCGGGGTCCTCGTCGGTCACCCAGCCGGTGTCGACGGCGTTCATGTGGATGCCGTCAGCGACGTAGTCCGTGGCTGAGGTGCGCGTCATCATGTTCAGCGCGGCCTTGGCCATGTTCGTGTGGGGGTGCCGCGTGGTCTTCCAGCGCCGGTAGAACTGGCCCTCGACCGCGGAGACGTTGACGATGTGCTTGTCGCGGTTGGGGGTCCGCAGCATCAGCGGCTTGAGCCGGGCGTTGAGCACGAACGGGCCGACGGCGTTGACGAGCTGCACCTCGAGCAGCTCCACCGAAGACACCTCGTCGAGCAGCATCCGCCACGAGTTGTGCCCGCGGAGGTCCAGCTGCTGGAGGTCCTGGTCGAGCTGGCCCTCGGGGAAGAGCTCGCGGTCGACGTCGTCCTCGGCGAGGAGCATCTTCTGCGAGAGCAGCGCCGGGTCCGTCAGCCCCGGGACGCCGGCCGTCGTGGTGGTCAGCGCCGGCATCGTCGCGCCGAGGATGTCGTACTGACGGAGGCCCTCGTAGTCGCCGAGGATCGCCTTCATCGGGCCGGTGAGCTCGTTGATGAGCGCCTGCTCGCCCTCGAGCATGTGCTCGTAGAACGCCGGGGGCCGGCGGACGGTCTGGCAGGCGTTGTTGATGACGAAGTCGAGGCGGTCACGGGTGGAGGTGAGGTGCTCGCAGAGCGCCTCGATGCTCGGGGTGTGACGCAGGTCGAGTCCGTAGATCTCGAGCCGGTCGCCCCACTCGTTGAAGTCGGCCTCGGCGGCGTAGCGCTTGGCCGCGTCGCGCGGGAAGCGGGTGGTGACGATCAGGTGTGCTCCGGCGCGGAGCAGCTTGATGCCGGCCTGGTAGCCGATCTTGACCCGCCCACCGGTCAGCAGGGCGACCTTGCCCGACAGGTCCGCGGTCTCGGTGCGCTTGGCGTAGTTGAACGCCGCGCACGACGGGCAGAGCTGGTCGTAGAAGTGGTGGACCGCGGTGTAGAGGTCCTTGCAGACGTAGCAGTGCTGCTCCTCGACGACGTCGCGGAACGGCGGGGCGGCCGGCTCGTCCGCCTCGGTCCCGGTGACGTCGGTCTGGGTGAAGTCCTTCGGCACGATCACGTTCGGGGTCGTGAACACCGACAGCCGACGGAGCTTGCGGATGCCGGTCTCCTGCAGGACCTCCTCGGCGAGGTCGACCTTCTCGGCCCGCTCGCGCTTGCGGCGTTGCTTGACGAGCTTGCGACGCAGCGCGACGTCCGGCTCGAAGATGTCGGCGGCGGCGGCGCGCAGGGCGTTGCGCTCGTCCTTCTCGAGGACGGCGAGCATGGACTCGTCGCGGGCGGCGCGGGCGAGGAGGTCCGTGGCAGCGGTCAGCTGCGCGCGGACGTCGTCGGCGTCAAGTTCGGTGATGGCAGGATCCGGTGGTGCGGTGGGCACCGCCAATGGTGCACGAACACGCCCGGAGGCCCAACGCGGCCACCGCCTGACCGCGCGCCCCGCGCCGCCAGCGCCTCAGTCGTCGCCGCCGGCCAGGCCGAAGCCGT